>NZ_CALDGS010000072.1 GCF_937941905.1 uncultured Mycolicibacterium sp.
GGTCAGGTCGCGGCGGTGGTGCAGCCGCGCCAGCGACTGCGGGACGATCAGCACCCCCATCCCGGCGGCGACGAGTTCGATTGCCGCTCCGGTGGTTTCGGGACGGTATTCGAGCGGGACGCCCGGCGCGCCGGACCAGCCGACGACGTCGTCGAGCGGGATCAGCGTGGGTTCGTCGTCGAGGTCGGCGGCGCCGACCTCGTCCGCGGCGGTGACGACGTGGTCGGTGGGCACCACGACGACGGTCGTCTCCTCGTAGAGCGGGATGACCGCGAGCCCGGTGGTGTCGGCGGGCAGGCGCAGCAGGGCCAGGTCGACGACGCCGGCGCGCACCGCGTCCGCGGCGTCGGCCGCCGCGAGGGAGTGCAGGTGCAGGGGCACGTCGGGGTGGCGCTGCGCCCAGATCCGCGCCCACTTGGCCGGCGTCGCACCTGGCATGTAGCCGAGCGTGAGGGACTGCGGGGTCACCGCCTCAGGCTACCGATACGCTGGTCCCATGAGCAGGGCGAACACGCAGTCCATGAAACCCGCCACCGCGGCCAAGAAGCTGGACGTGTACCTGCCCGCGACACCGGCGGAGTTCCAGGCCAATCCGATCACCCGCGACGAACTGGCCGCGCTGCAGGCCGACCCGCCGCAGTGGCTGCAGGACCTGCGCAAGAACGGCCCGCACCCGAAGAATCTGGTGGCCGCCAAGCTGGGCGTCTCAATCGCCGCACTGGCCCGCAACGGGGTCGGCACCGCGCTCACCACCGCCGAGATCAACCGGATCATCGCCGACAATCCCGAGTGGCTGGCCGCCGAGCGCGAGCGCTATCGGCAGATGCTGCGGGACCGCCGGGCCCGGCGGGCCGACACCGACGGCTGATCGCACCGGAGTGTCTGCGACGCCGAAACCCGACCGGCCCACAAGGATCAGCTCCGGCGGCGCTGATACTGCCAGATCGCGTGGTCGAGGTCCCTCGGGTCCATCTTGAGTTCGGCGGCGGCCGCCGTCACGATTTCCAACGCGAATCCCGGGGTGACCTGATTGCGATTCAGTCCGAGCGAATCGGCGACGAACCTGCAGATCATCCGATCCGGTTTGACCCCGGGGATTCCGGCGAGCATCTGCAGATAATGCCAGGTGATACCCCTGCGCTGCCCCTTCACCGCACACCAGGCGGCCTGCAGCCGCGCAAACCGTTCCTCGTCCTTCACCGCCTCGCGGAGATCATGCGTCGTTTCGATTCCCTCGGCGGATACGGCCCGAGCGGCATCGCGGATCGCCTCCGCTTTGAGCACCCCGTTTCGACTGGAGGTGCGATTGCGATTCCCGATACGGTCCGCCCAGCCTTCGGGGCCACCCAACTCGTCGAACGTCACCAGCAATTCGCTGATTCCGTCCGTGTTGGGATCAGCGCCCTGCGCTTTGCGGTAGGCCCGGTATCGGGCGACAACATTCTTGACGCTGCCATAGGTGACGCCGGTGGATTGCACGCTGTCGATCACGCACAGGGCGAGGCTTCGGTAGGGATCCGGCGCTTTGTCCCCCCCGAAACGGCTCGCACTTCGAAACAAACGTCTGCATTTGCTCAGCCGTGTACAACACGGTCGATAGCTTCGCACGGAGCACCGACAACCCGCGCCGCGAATAATTCGTTTCTCCCGTGAAAAGAATGCGGGCCGGGGAAAAACCCCGGCCCGCACTCGTGGGTAATCCCGTCGCTACAGCATGCAGGACACGCAGCCCTCGACCTCGGTGCCCTCGAGCGCCATCTGGCGCAGCCGCACGTAGTAGAGCGTCTTGATGCCCTTGCGCCACGCGTAGATCTGCGCCTTGTTCAGGTCGCGCGTGGTGGCGGTGTCCTTGAAGAACAGCGTCAGGCTCAGCCCCTGGTCCACGTGCTGGGTGGCCGCGGCGTAGGTGTCGATGATCTTCTCGTAGCCGATCTCGTAGGCGTCCTCGAAGTACTCGAGGTTGTCGTTGGTCATGTAGGGCGCCGGGTAGTAGACCCGGCCGATCTTGCCCTCCTTGCGGATCTCGATCTTGGACGCGATCGGGTGGATCGAGCTCGTCGAGTGGTTGATGTAGGAGATCGACCCGGTCGGCGGCACCGCCTGCAGGTAGGCGTTGTAGATGCCGTGCCGCTGCACGCTCTCTTTGAGCCGGCGCCAGTCGTCCTGGGTGGGGATGTGAATGTTGGCCTTGGCGAACAGCTCCCGGACCTTGTGGGTCTTGGGCTCCCACACCTGGTCGATGTACTTGTCGAAGAACTCGCCGGTGGCGTACTTCGACTTCTCGAAGCCCACGAACCGCTTGCCACGCTCGATGGCGATCTTGTTCGATGCCCGGATCGCGTGGTAGCAGACCGTGTAGAAGTACATGTTCGTGAAGTCGATGGCCTCCTCGGACCCGTAGTGGATCCGCTCCCGGCCGAGATACCCGTGCAGGTTCATCTGGCCGAGGCCGATCGAGTGCGACTCGTCGTTGCCGCGCACGATCGACGGCACCGAGTCGATGCGGGTCTGGTCGCTGACCGAGGTCAGCGCCCGGATCGCCACCTCGACGGTCTGGCCGAAGTCCGGCGAGTCCATCGCCTTGGCGATGTTGAGCGAGCCCAGGTTGCAGGAGATGTCCTTGCCGACGACCTTGTAGGACAGGTCCTCGTTGAACTCCGACGGCGTGGAGACCTGCAGGATCTCCGAGCACAGGTTCGAGTGGGTGACCTTGCCCTCGATCGGGTTGGCCCGGTTCACCGTGTCCTCGAACATGATGTACGGGTAGCCGGACTCGAACTGGATCTCGGCGATGGTCTGGAAGAACTCCCGCGCGTTGATCTTCGACTTGCGGATCCGCGGGTCGTCGACCATCTCGTAGTACTTCTCGGTGACCGAGATGTCGGCGAACGGCTTGCCGTACACGCGCTCGACGTCGTACGGCGAGAACAGGTACATGTCCTCGTTGCGCTTGGCCAGCTCGAAGGTGATGTCCGGGATCACCACGCCCAGCGACAGCGTCTTGATCCGGATCTTCTCGTCGGCGTTCTCGCGCTTGGTGTCGAGGAACCGGTAGATGTCCGGGTGGTGGGCGTGCAGGTACACCGCACCCGCGCCCTGCCGGGCGCCGAGCTGGTTGGCGTAGGAGAACGAGTCCTCGAGCAGCTTCATGATCGGGATGACGCCCGAGCTCTGGTTCTCGATGTTCTTGATCGGCGCGCCGAGCTCGCGGATGTTGCTCAGCAGCAGCGCCACCCCGCCGCCGCGCTTGGACAGCTGCAGCGCGGAGTTGATGGCCCGGCCGATCGACTCCATGTTGTCCTCGATGCGCAGCAGAAAGCAGCTGACCGGCTCGCCGCGCTGCTTCTTGCCGGCGTTGAGGAAGGTCGGGGTGGCCGGCTGGAAGCGGCCGTCGATGATCTCGTCGACGAGCTTCTCGGCCAGGTCGGTGTCGCCCTGTGCCAGGGTGAGCGCGACCATCACCACCCGGTCCTCGAACCGCTCGAGGTAGCGCTTCCCGTCGAAGGTCTTGAGCGTGTAGGAGGTGTAGTACTTGAACGCGCCCAGGAAGGTCGGGAAGCGGAACTTCTTCGCGTAGGCCCGGTCCAGCAGGCTCTTGACGAACTCGCGGCTGTACTGGTCGAGCACCTCGCGCTCGTAGTAGCCGTTGTCGACGAGGTAGTCGAGCTTCTCGTCGTAGTTGTGGAAGAAGACCGTGTTCTGGTTGACGTGCTGCAGGAAGAACTGCCGCGCCGCCTCGCGGTCCTTGTCGAACTGAATCCTGCCGTCGGCGTCGTACAGGTTCAGCATCGCGTTGAGCGCGTGGTAGTCGGTCTGCACCGACGGCGTCTGCGCCCCGCCGGACGCGGTTACAGGCTCTGAAGCTGTGACGGTTGGTGGCACGTCTGCTGGTCCTTCCAAAACTCAGCCAGTCCGGCACGGACGGCCTCGACGTCTTCCGGGGTGCCCATCAGCTCGAACCGATAGAGGAAGGGCACGTTGCACTTGCGGGACACGACCTTGCCGGCATAGCCGAACTCGGCCCCGAAATTGCTGTTGCCCGCGGCGATGACACCGCGGATCAGCGACCGGTTGTGTTCATCGTTGAGGAAGGCGATGACCTGCTTGGGGACATAGCCTCCGGTGTTGATGTCGGGAGTGGCCCGGCCGCCGCCGTAGGTCGGCACGATGAGCACGTACGGCTCGTCGACCCGGATGCGGCCGTGCAGCGGGATGCGGATCGCCGGCAGGCCCAGCTTCTCGACGAACCGGTGCGTGTTCTCCGAGACGCTCGAGAAGTAGACCACCAGACCGCTCACCGCTTACCCCTTTCGCTCCCCCATCGGTTCCCCCTCCGCCGGAAGGGGCCCTGGTCAGGCCGTCGCCGAGGCGACCTGCTGCGCCAGCGCCTTGATCCGGTCCGGGCGGAAGCCCGACCAGTGCTCGTCACCGGCCACCACGACCGGGGCCTGCAGGTAACCGAGCGCCATGACGTAGTCCCGCGCGTCGGTGTCGACCGAGATGTCGACCTTCTCGTAGGCGATGCCCGCCTTGTCGAGGGCCTTGAAGGTCGCGTTGCACTGCACGCAGGCGGGCTTGGTGTACACGGTGACGGTCATCGACACGGCTCCTCAGGCTCCTTGCGACGTACGGACTGGCAACTGGTCACGCTTGCGTTGTTCACGGAGGCCGGACGCCCCCTCGGCCACTCGACGCCGGCCGTCCCGGGAACCCCGCCCCGGGAGCTGTCGCCCCCGTGACGGACCGGTTCCGGGCGGCCGGGACATCTGGTGGCCCGCTGTGCTCAAGACACTACACCTAGTGGCTGCCGTTGCACAGGCATACAAGATGTTCTAAACCACATTCTTGAAATTCCCAGGTCGTAAGCCGCTGTCAAATGGCGCCGTCGGCGTGTCGCGCTCCCCCGGGCGTGTCGCGCCGGCGGCCGGTGACCGATGTCTACCACCGGGGTCCGACAGATTTCGCCACACGCCCCCGCGGGCGCCCGCCAGCAAACTCGTTCGCCGGTATCGACACCGCCCCGGAATGCGACGATGCGCGGCGACCGAGTGGTCGCCGCGCATCGTGCTCAGGACTTCGAAGGGTCAGCCCACCTCGGCAGCGAGCTTCTCCAGGATCTCCCGCAGCTTCGCCACCACCTCGGCGAGGTCCCGCGGATGCTTGCCGTCGAGCTCCTTGGACGGCAGCGACAGCTTCAGGTCCTCGAGCACCCGGGCGCCGGCGATGCCGAAGGACTTGCGGGTGTCGTCGTGGGCCCAGACCCCGCCGTAGCGGCCCAGCGCGGTCCCGACCACCGCCAGCGGCTTGTCCTTGAGCGCCCCGTTGCCGTACGGCCGCGACACCCAGTCGATGGCGTTCTTGAGCACACCCGGGATCGTGCCGTTGTACTCCGGGGTGACCACCAGGGCCGCGTCGGCCTCGGCGGCCGCCGCGCGCAACGCGGCCACCGGCTCGGCCACCGGATCGGTGTCGATGTCCTCGTTGTAGAAGGGCAGTTCACCGAGCCGGTCGAAGAAGTTCAACCGGACACCCGCGGGGGCGGCCTCGACCGCCGCCTCGACCAGCTGCCGGTTGATCGACTCCTTGCGCAGACTGCCCAACAGCACCAGTACGTTCACTTCCGACATCCGGGCTCTCTCCTCTCGGCGACGTCACTATGCCACGGTCAACCGGACCACGGTCCGTTTTATTTCACGCTGACTAAAATGGGGTGGATGAGGCCCACCGACCGGCTCGGCACCGTGCCGGTGGTGTCCGATGCCGACGGGGTTCCCGACCGCCGCGACGCCGCCCGCAACCGCGCCCGGCTGCTGGAGGCCGCCCGCCGCCTGGTCGCCGAGCGCGGCCCCGACGCGGTGAGCATGGACGATATCGCGGCCGCCGCGGGCGTCGGCAAGGGCACCCTGTTCCGCCGCTTCGGCAGCCGGGCCGGCCTGATGCTGGTGCTGCTCGACGAGGACGAGAAGGCCTTCCAGGAGCGCTTCCTGTTCGGTCCGCCGCCGCTGGGCCCGGGCGCCCCGCCGCTGGATCGGCTGCTGGCCTACGGCCGGGAACGGCTGCAGTTCGTGCACGACCACCACGCCCTGCTGTCCGAGACCGTCCACCTGCTGCGCGACGGCCCCGCCACGCTGCACCACACCCATGTGCGGGCGCTGCTGGCCGCCGCCGGCACCAGCGGGGACCTCGACGCGCAGGCCGCCGCCCTGCTGGCGCTGCTCGACCCCGACTACGTCGCACACCAGGTCGGCCGGCGCGGCCGCAGCCTGGCGGTGCTCGCCGCGGCCTGGGCCGACGTCGCGCGCAAGCTCTGCGGGCGGTAGCCGGTGGGCCACTGGGTGCTGCACGTCGACCTGGACCAGTTCCAGGCCGCCGTCGAGGTGCGGCGCCGCCCGGAATTGGCCGGTCGGCCGGTGATCGTCGGCGGCAACGGCGACCCCACCGAGCCCCGGAAGGTGGTCACCTGTGCCTCCTACCCGGCGCGGGCGTTCGGCGTGCGCGCCGGCATGCCGCTGCGCACCGCGGCCCGCAGGTGCCCCGAGGGGGTTTTCCTGCCGCTGGACACCGCCGCCTACGAGGCCGCCTCCGCCGAGGTGATGACGCTGCTGCGCGACCTCGGCCACCCGGTCGAGGCGTGGGGCTGGGACGAGGCCTACCTGGGCGCCGACGTCGACGACCCGGTGCGGCTGGCCGAGCGGATCCGCCACCTCGTCGCCGCCGGCACCGGGCTGTCGTGCTCGGTCGGCATCAGCGACAACAAGCAGCGGGCCAAGGTGGCCACCGGATTCGGCAAGCCCGGCGGGATGTTCGTGCTCACCGACGCCAACTGGATGGCGGTGATGGGCGACCGCGGTGTCGATGCGCTCTGGGGTGTGGGGCCGAAGACGGCCGCCCGGCTGGCCGGGATGGGCATCGCCACCGTCGCCGACCTGGCCGGCACCGACGCCACCGTCCTCACCGCGGCGTTCGGCCCCACCACCGGGCTGTGGCTGCTGTTGCTGGCCAAGGGCGGCGGCGACAGCACCGTCAGCGCCGAGCCCTGGGTGCCGCGGTCGCGCAGCCACGTCGTCACCTTCCCCCGTGACCTCGAGGACCCTGCCGAGATGCGTTCGGCACTGGTCGATCTCACCGCCCGCACGCTGGCCGACGTGGTCGCCGAGGGCCGTGTCCCGGCGCGGGTGGCCGTCACGGTGCGCACCCGGTCGTTTCACACCCGGACCAGGATCCGCAAGCTGCCCGAGCCGACCGCCGACGTCGCGACGATCACCGCGACCGCCTTGGCGCTGTTCGGCGAGTTCGACGTCGACCGGCCGGTGCGACTGCTCGGGGTGCGGCTGGAGCTCCGCCCGCCGCCCGGCGGGTACTAGCCACGCCGGGGCGGGCGCAGCGCGCGGGTGAAGAACACGTTGACCCGGGTCATCACCGCGGCGTAGGGTCCCCACGCGAGCCGCTTGAACAGGTACAGCGCCCGGATGTCGGCCGAGGTGTAGATGAGGAAGCGGTTCCGGCGCACCCCGGCCAGGATGCGGTCGGCGGCCCGCTCCGGGGTGACCGCATGCCCCTGGAACCGGCGCACCCAGCGCTGCACCCGCGGGTCGTCGCGGTCCACCCCGGCGATCTGCACGGTCTGCACGAGCCGGGTGTTCACCGCGCCGGGCACCACCACCGACACCCCGATGCCGTGCCGGGCCAGGTCGAACCGCAGCACCTCGCTCAGCCCGCGCAGCCCGTACTTGCTGGCGCTGTAGGCGGCGTGCCAGGGCAGCGCCACCAGCCCGGCCGCCGAGGAGACGTTGACCAGGTGCCCGCCCCGGCCGGCGGCCACCATCGGCGGCACGAACTCCTCGATGACGTGGATCGGGCCCATCAGGTTCACGTCGATCATCGAGCGCCAGTGCTCGTGGGTGAGCTGGTCGACGGTGCCCCAGGCGGAGATCCCGGCGATGTTCATGACGACGTCCATCGCCGGGTGGACGGTGTGGATGTCGGCGGCGAACGCGGCGACGGCGTCGAAGTCGGCGATGTCGAGCGCGCGGTGGGCGGCCACTGTGGCACCGCGTGCCCGGGCGTCGGCCACGGTGCGCTCCAGCCCCTCGGCGTCCCGGTCGGTCAGGAACAGCTGCGCGCCCTCGGCGGCGAGTTTCAGGGCCACCGCGCGGCCGATGCCGCTGGCGGCGCCGGTGATGAGACAGCGTTTGCCCGCGAAGCCCGCCATGGCGGTGACCCTACCGGGTCAGTCGACGGTGCCGCCGCCCCACAACGCGTACAGCCAGAGTTTCTGCAGGATCGCGATCGCGCGCTGGGGGTCCTCGCCACGCCCGACGAAGGCGCTGTCGTGGATCAGGGTGTGGGCGGTGGTGGCCACCAGGGTGCGCACCAGGGCGGGCAGGTCGTCGCTGATCGGCCGGGCCCCGTCGTCCTGGCGCACCACGCGGACGATCTTGTCGATGACCGTCGTCATGAAGTCGTCCATCATCTCGCGGATCTGCCCGTCGGTGTTGCGCGCCGAGGTGCAGGCGCGCATCACCGGGTCGTTGTTGGTGTAGACCGCGGCGGCGTAGCCGACCATCCGCTGCGCGAATTCGGCTGGGGTTTCGCCGGGTTCGCGCGGGGCGAAGTTGTGGGTGAGTTTGTCCAGCTCCGACATCGCCTCGGCGAGGATGACGGCGAGCACGGCGTACTTGGAGTCGAAGTAGAAGTAGAACCCCGACCGTGCCACCCCGGCCCGCTCGCTGATGGTGCTCACCGACAGGTCGGCGAAGGGGCGCTCCTGCAGTAACTCGCGCACCGCGGTGACGATGGCGTCGCGCTGACGGTCCCCGCGGCTGCGGCGGGTTTCCGCCGGTGGTGTGGATTCGACGGTCACGGCGTCAACCTTGTCACCGCAACCCGCCGGACTCAAAACTTGACAGGCGTCAACGAGGACGTTCAGGATGAGGGTCAGTGACCTGAGCCACACCACTGGGCCGATTAGGAGCTTGTCACGATGCCGACGATCAGCACCACCGAGTATTTGCTCGACCAGGCCAAGCGCCGCCTGACCCCCACGGTGAACAACCTGCCGGGGATGGGCCTGATCGAGAAGAAACTGCGCGAGCACGACTTCAAGCAGTTCGTGCTCGCCGAACCGCCCCCGGGCAGCGGGCTCAAGCCGGTGATGGGCGACTCGGGTGTGCCGATCATCGGCCACATGATCGAGACGTTCCGCGGCGGGCCGGACTACCTGCTGCACGTCTACCGCAAGTACGGGCCGATCCACTACGCCTACTCCCCCGCGCTGCCCTCGGTGGTGGCGCTCGGCCCGGACGCCACCCAGGAGGTGTTCACCAACAAGAACAAGGACTTCTCGATGAAGGGCTGGCACCCGGTCATCGGGCCGTTCTTCAAGCGCGGGCTGATGATGCTCGACTTCGAGGAGCACCTGTTCCACCGCCGGATCATGCAGGAGGCGTTCACCCGCACCCGGCTGGCCGGCTACGTCGAGCACATCGACAAGGTGGCCTCGAAGGTGGTGGCCAACGACTGGGTCACCAACGACCCGCGCTTCCTGTTCTACCCGTCGGTCAAGAAGCTGACCCTCGACATCGCCTCGGTGGTGTTCATGGGCCACGAGCCGGGCACCGACGTCGAGCTGGTCACCAAGATCAACGACGCGTTCGCGGTCGCCACCCGCGCCGGCGGCGCGATCATCCGCACCCCGGTGCCGCCGTTCAAGTGGTGGCGCGGGCTGCAGGCGCGCAAGACCCTGGAGAGCTACTTCGAGCAGCGGGTCAAGGAGCGCCGCGGCGCCGAGGGCACCGACATGCTCACCGTGCTCTGCCACACCGAGGACGAGGACGGCAACCGGTTCTCCGACGAGGACATCATCAACCACATGATCTTCCTGATGATGGCCGCCCACGACACGTCCACGTCGACGCTCACGACGATGGCGTACCACCTTGCGGCCAACCAGGATTGGCAGGATGCGTGCCGCGACGAGTGCGCCCGGCTCGGTGACGGCCCGCTGGATCTGGAGGCCCTCGAGAAGCTCGAGACGATGGACCTGGTGATCAACGAGTCGCTGCGGATGGTCACCCCGCTGCCGTTCAACGTGCGCCAGACCGTCCGCGACACCGATCTGCTGGGCTACTACATCCCGGCCGGCACCAACGTGGTGGTCTGGCCCGGCATGAACCACCGGCTGCCCGAGCTGTGGACCGATCCGGACAAGTTCGACCCGGCCCGGTTCGCCGAGCCGCGCAACGAGCACAAGCGGCACCGGTACGCGTTCACCCCGTTCGGCGGCGGCGCGCACAAGTGCATCGGCATGGTGTTCGGCCAGCTGGAGATCAAGACCGTCATGCACCGGCTGCTGCGCAACTACCGGCTGGAACCGCCGTACCCGGGCTACAAGGCCAAGCTGGACTACGCCGGGATGCCGGTGCCGATGGACGGCATGCCGATCGTGCTGCGCCCGATCCGCTGAGCCTTCCCCGGTCGCCTTCTCCGGCGAGCAGACGCGAAAAACCCCCTGTCGCGACCCGCGCAGGGGGTTTTCGCGTCTGCTCGCGGGTGGCAGGTCAGGCCCGCAGCAGCCGGTTGGCGCAGGCGACCACCGCGCGCAGCGCCGACTGGGTGGCGTCGCGCGCCAGGCCGAGCCCCCAGTCGGTGTGCGCGCCGTCGGAGCCGCGGATGATGGTCGCGGTGCGCGCCCCGACGGTGGGCAGTTGGTGGAAGCCCACGGTCTCCACCTTCACCCCGCGCTCGTAGAGCATCTCGGTGAGCGCGGCGATCGGGCCACTGGCCGACGCGGTGCAGGTACCCACCGCGTCCCCGACGGCCAGGGTGGCCTCGTAGGTGTACAGCCGCGCCCACGGCCCCACGCTGCGCGGTGCCGGGGCGGCGCAGGCGAAGTGCCCGAGCCGCACCCGGCCGTCGGCCGGGGCGTAGGTGGCCAGAAAGTCCGCCCACGACATCCCGTCGGCCTGCTCACGCAGGCCCGGGGGCAACGGCGCACCGAAATACGAACGTGCGGAAGATCTTTGAGCGTTAATACAACTTGTGCGAAGAATATTCGCCGAACCCAGGAACCCCATTTGTGCCGGTCTTCTCTTGAGTCGATCGAGTGATCTGCGGACGGCGACCGACAAAGCGACAACCCACAGCGGGGCGTCGGTCGGATCAGACCCCGCTGCGGTTGACTACTACGAGTCTCCTCGGCACGTTCGCGATGGTAGGCCTTCGGCCGCACCCCGCGCAACGCGTTATCCGGCACGGCGCAGCGGCCGCTACCGGAACGGGTTGTCACCGCGGGTGACGCGGGTGCCGAGCTCGATGAGGTTGACCGCGGAGGCGTGCAGCCGCTCCCCCGCCTCCTTCGGCGCCAGCCCGGCCAGGTACCGCGACCAGGTGCCCTCGATGACGATGCCGAGCTTGAAGCAGGCCAGTGCGACGTACCAGTCCAGGTGCTCGGTGCGGCGTCCACCGGCGTCGTAGTAGGCCGTCAGCAGCTCGTCGCGCACCGCCAGCCCGCCCAGGGCCGCCAGCTCGGCGCCGACCTCGATCGGGTTGGGGTCGGTCGGCCAGCACACCAGCATCCAGCCCAGGTCCAGCAGCGGGTCCCCGACCGTGCACATCTCCCAGTCGACGAACGCCGCCACCGCCGGCCGGTCGCGGCGCAGCATGACGTTGCTCAGATGCGCGTCGCCGTGCATGATGCCGGGCGGCCCGTCCGGCGGCCGGTGCTCGTCCAGCCAGGCGGCCAACCGGTCGACGTCGAGGGTGGCCGGGTCGTACCCGTCGTGCCGGTAGCTCTCCAGCAGTTTGCGGAACTGCGGGACCTGCCGCTGCAGGAACGAGCCGGGCCGTTTCAGCGCGGCCAGCGGCCGACCCTCCCAGGTGGCGTTGCCGAGCTCGGCCAGGGCCGCGGCGTAGGCGGGGCCGACGTCGTGGCGCAGCGCCGGGTCGTTGCGGTAGGCGTCGCTGACCTCGGTGCCGGGATTGAACCCGTCGATCTCCTCCATCAGGTAGAACACCACCCCGAGCACGTCGAGGTCCTCGCAGGCGGCGATGAGCTCGGGGTGCGGTACCGCGCTGCCGGCCAGGGTGCGCAGCACCGCGATCTCGCGCTGCATGGTCTGGTTGCTGTTGGGGCGCGGGTGCACCGGCGGCCGGCGCAGCACCACCGGCCGGCCGTCGATGCGCAGCCGCACCACCACGTTCTGGCTGCCGCCGGCCAGCGGTTCGACGTCGGACACCGTGGCGCCGAGCCCCTCGGCCCGGACCCAGCGCTGCAGGGCGGCCAGAGCGTCGTCGGTCAGGGTGGGCACCGCGGCGTGGTCGAGCATGCCGCCATACTGCCAGCCCGGTCAGCGTCTGCGGGCCACGAACAGCAGATATTCCCAGGACATTTCGCGACCACCGGCCAGTGCCTCGTCGCCGAGCCGGGCCAGTGCGGCGTCGAGTTCGGCGAGCCGCCGCGGGTCGTCGCCGACGGCCCGGTAGGCCGCGATGGTCGGCCCGTAGTTGGTCTTGAAGAAGTCGCGGAACGCCGCCCCGTCGGTGAACAGCCCGACGGGCAGGGCGCAACGTCCGGTGCGCACGTCGGCCACCTCCGACCCGAGCAGCCTGCGCACATAGGATTCGTTGCCCCACAACGGTGGTGGTGACACCCCGGGCGGCGGAGCCGGGACGAACGGCCGCATGGCGGCGAACATCCGGCCGATGAACCCGTCCGGGGTCCAGCTGAGCAGCCCGACGGTGCCGCCGGGCCGACAGACCCGGACCAGCTCGGCGGCGGCCCGCTCGTGATGCGGGGCGAACATCACCCCGATACAGGACAGCACCGCGTCGAATGCGCCGTCGGCGAATGGCAGCGCCTCGGCGTTGGCCACCTGCCAGTCCAGGTCCAGGCCGCGTTCGGCGGCGGCCTGCCGGCCCTGGTCGAGCAGTTTCGGGCACAGGTCGGCGGCCACCACCCGGGCCCCGGTGGCGGCGGCGGGCAGCGCCGCGTTCCCGGTGCCGGCGGCCACGTCGAGAACCCGTTGTCCGGGGCCGATACCGGTAGCGGCGACGAGTTCGGGTCCGAGCGGAGCGACGATCCGGTCGGCGATGGCGGCGTAGTCGCCGAGCGCCCACAGCGCGCGGTGGCGGGTCTCGAGTTCGGTGTCGGTCGGCGCGGTCATGATTCCCCCTTCGGTGTGGACTCGATCGTCACCCCGGGCGGATCACGCCGACCAGTACCAAATCTGTACCGGTGCTGTTTGGATGGCGGTACGAACCCCGTGGAGACCGGGAGGTGCCCGATGTCCGGTTACGGCCAGTTCTGCCCGGTCGCCAAGGCGATGGAGCTGCTCGACGAGCGGTGGACCCTGCTGGTGGTGCGGGAGTTGCTGCTGGGGAGTCACCACTTCAACGAGCTACGCCGCGGGCTGCCGCGGATGTCGCCGGCGCTGCTCTCCAAGCGCCTGCGCACGCTGGTGCGCGCCGGGGTCGTCGAGCGTACCGAGATCGACAGCCGCACAGCCTATCTGCTCACCGACTGCGGCCGCGAACTGGAGCCGGTGGTGGACGCGCTGGCCGCCTGGGGCGTGCGGTGGATCGGCGAGCTCGGTGAGCAGGATCTCGATCCGCACCTGCTGATGTGGGACATGCGGCGCAACATCCCGGTTTCGGCATGGCCGGCGGGACGCACCACCGTGCTCTTCGAGCTGTCCGGGGTGGCCGCACGGGCGTCGCGGTGGTGGCTGGTGGTCACCGACGGCACCGCCGACGTCTGCGACTTCGACCCCGGCCATGAGATCACCGCCTCGGTGCACACCAGCCTGCACACCCTGACCCGGATCTGGCGCGGCGACACCGACTGGACACGGGCCCTCGCCGACGGCGCGGTGACGCTGACCGGCCCGGCCGGCGTGCGCCGGGCGTTGCCGGCCTGGATCGGGCAGGGCCCGCCGGCGGCGGTCCCCCGCCCGGTGCGTTGAGGAATGCCCCTCACCACCAACCCCGCGCCATCACCCACCGCCGCCGCATCATGGCCGAACGCGCGGAAAACCCGCCCCCGCCCCGGGCGGGCCGACGGGCCGCGCCGGCTAGTTCAGCAGCGGGTCGCGCGGCAGGCCGAGGATGCGCTCGGCGATCTGGTTGCGGGTCACCTCGGAGGTGCCGCCGGCAATGGCCATGCCGCGCGCGCCGAGGGCGATCAGCCCGGCAACCGCGGCATCGCCGTCGAGCAGCGCCAGGTCCGGCCCGTGCAGCGCGGCCAGGATCGCCGCGCGCTCGCCGACGTGCTCGGCCAGTTTGAGTTTGGTGATGTTGCCCTCCGGCCCGGGTCCGGCGCCCTCGATGCTGCGCACCGCCCGGCGCAGATTCAGCAGCCGCAGCGCGTGCTCCTCGGCCAGGAACACACCGACCCGCACCTCGCCGCCGCCGAGCCGGTCGCCGTGTTGCCGCAGCAGCGGCAGCAGATTGGTGCCGGCGAACACCCGCGCCCCCGACCCGCCGCCGATGCTCACCCGTTCGTTGCCCAGCGTGGCGCGGGCCACCGTCCAGCCGGTGTTGGGTTCGCCCACCACGTCCTCGTCGGGCACGAACACGTCGTTGAAGAACACCTCGTTGAACTCGGCGTTGCCGGTGAGCATCCGCAGCGGCCGCACCTGCACGCCGGGGGCGTGCATGTCGATGATCATCGTGGTGATGCCCGCGTGCTTGGGGGCGTCCGGGTCGGTGCGGACGGTGGCCAGCCCGCGCCGGCAGTAGTGCGCGCCGGAGGTCCAGACCTTCTGCCCGTTGACGATCCAGCCGCCGTCGACCTTGACCGCACGGGTCTTGACCGCGGCGGCGTCGCTGCCGGCGTCGGGTTCGCTGAACAGCTGGCACCAGATCTCCTCCTGGCGCAGCGCCTTGTCGACGTAGCGCTCGATCTGGTCCGGCGTGCCGTGCTGGATGAGGGTGAGGATCACCCAGCCGGTGATCGAGTAGTCGGGCCGTTTGACCCCGGCGCGGGTGAACTCCTGGTCGATGACCAGCTGTTCGACCGCACCGGCGGCGCGGCCCCACGGCTTCGGCCAGTGCGGCATGATGTAGCCGGTCTCGATGAGCCGCTCGAGCTGCTGCTTCTCATCAAGCGCGGCAATGCTTTCGGCGATCTCACGCACCTGCACGCGCAGCGTCTCGGCCTCCGGCGGCAGGTCGAGCTTGTTCTCCCGGGTCACCCCGGCGGCGGTGAGCGCGGTGACGTCGGCGGCCGGGGCGTCGCCGCCGAACAGCGCCCGCAGCGTCAGCGCCCGGCGCAGGTGCAGATGCGCGTCGTGCTCCCAGGTGTAGCCGATGCCGCCGTGCACCTGGATGTTGAGCTCGGCGTTGTGCACGTAGGCGCGCAGCGCCAGCGTCGCCGCGGCGGCGGCCATCAGCTCGAACTCCGCCGCCCCGTCGCCGGCCGCACGGGCGGCGTCCCACACCACCGCGACCGCGGACTCGGCGGCCACCGCCATGTTGGCGCAGTGGTGCTTGACCGCCTGGAAGGTGCCGATGGTGCGGCCGAACTGCTTGCGCACCTTGGCGTACTCCACCGCGCTGGTCAGGCAGTCGCCCGCCCCGCCGGCCGCTTCGGCGGCGTACAGGGTGCGGGCGTAGGCCAGCGCGAGCCGGCGCGCGCCGGGCAGCACGTCGGCGACGGCCGCACCGTCGAGCGTCACCCGCCCGGAGCGGCGGGCCGGGTCCAGGTTGGCCGGCACGGCGACCGAGAGCCCGTCGGCGTCGCGGGGCACCAGGATCATGTCGTCACCGGCGGCCAGCAGCAGCACATCGGCCAGGCCCGCGCCGCACACGATGCCGGCGTCCCCGCTCGCCCGCCCGTCGGCGACCCGCACGTCGCCACCGAAACCGACGGCAGCCGTGACGGTTCCGTCGACCAAACCGGGCAGCAGCCGACGCTTCTGCTCGTCGCTGCCGGCGGCGGCGAGCACCGCCGAGACCGCCACCGTCGGCACGAACGGGCCGGGTGCCACCGCGGCGCCGAGCTGTTCGACCACGACGACGAGTTCGGGCAGGCCGTATCCGGAGCCGCCGTAGGCCTCGTCGACGTGCAGCCCGAGCCAGCCCAGCCCCGCCAGCTCGGCCCAGAACGGCGGCCGGGTCTCCTCCGGCGCCTCGAGCAGGGCCCGGGCGGCCTGCCGGGCCTGCTGGCCGGTCAGGAAGTCACGGGCCACCTCGGCGAGCTGACGGTGGTCGTCGGTGAGCGCGATCGCCATGCTTGTCCTGTTCCTCCTCGGACGTGCGTTCGGCGCGGCGGGCGACGTCTCCGGTCGCCCGCCGCGCCGAGGTCTGGGTCTACTTGGGCGCGAACCGCTGGCCGGCGTCGAGCCGCAGGCACTGGCCGTTGAGCATCGGATTCTCCACGATGGCCAGCGCGAGCTTGGCATACTCCTCCGGCTTGCCGAGCCGGCGCGGGAACGCCGCGTCCTTGGTCAGCTGCTTGGCGAACTCGTCCGGGATGCCCTGGGTCAGGCCGGTGGCGAACAGGCTGGGCGCGATGGCCAGCACCCGGATGCCCAGGCTGCCCAGGTCACGCGCCATGGTCAGGCACATGCCGGCGATCGCGGCCTTGGCGGCGGTGTAGGCGACCTGCCCGATCTGTCCCTCGAACGCCGCGATGGAGGCGGTGTTGATGATGACCCCGCGCTCCTCCTGCTCCTCGTCGACCGGGTCCTGTTGACTCATCTGCCAGGCGGCCAGCCGGCTGATGTTGAAGGTGCCGATCAGGTTGAGATCGATGACCTGACGGAACGAGTCGAGGTTGTGCGGGCCGTCCTTCTTGACGGTGCGCTCGGCGATGCCGCCGCCGGCGGTGGTCACCGCGATGTGCAGCCCGCCGAGCGCGTCGACGGCCTGCCCGAGCGCCTGCTCGGTGCCGGCGAAGTCGGTGACGTCCACCTCGAAGAACGACCCGCCGATCGCGTCGGCGACCTCCTTGCCCTTCGACTGCGGGCGGTCCAGAATCGCCACCGACGCGCCGCGCTTGGCCAGCGCCTCCGCGGTGGCCCGGCCGAAGCCGGACGCCCCGCCGACGATGACGGCCTTCTTGCCCTCGATCTCCATCTAGCTTCCTTTCCACCCGGTACAGGACCGATTGCAACGTAACCGATGCGAGCTTCGGTAAGCCTTACGGTGCGCACAAACCCTAACCCGCCGTGTCAGGCTGGGGGCATGTTGTTCGCGGAAGTCGCGGCGGCCTCCGCCGATGTCGGCCGGCGCACGGCCCGTTCGGCGAAGGTCGAGCGCATCGCCGCGGTCCTCGAGCATGCCCGCGACCGGGGCGGTGCACCGCTGGTTTCGGTGGTGACGGCGTGGCTGTCCGGGGAACTGCCGCAGCGCCAGATCGGGGTGGGCTGGGCGGGGCTGCGCAACCTGCCCCCGGCGGCGGCGGCCCCGACGCTGACGGTGCAGCGGGTCGACGCCGCGCTGACGGAGATCGGCGCGGTGGCCGGCCCGGGGTCACAGGCCCGCCGGGCCGCGCTGGTGGCCGACCTGTTCGGCGCGGCCACCGAGGTCGAGCAGCGGTTCCTGCGCGGGCTGCTCACCGGCGAGCTGCGCCAGGGGGCGCTGGCCGGGGTGACCGCGGATGCGGTGGCCCGGGCGGCCGGGCTGCCTGCCGAGCGGGTGCGGCGGGCCGCGATGCTGGCCGGCGGGCTGCCGCAGGTGGCCGGCGCCGCGCTCACCGGCGGCGGTGCCGCCCTGGACGCATTCACCCTGCGGGTCGGCCGCCCGGTCGGGCCGATGCTGGCCCAGAGCGCTTCCGGTGTCACCGACGCACTCGAAAAGCTGGGTGGCACCGCGGTTTTCGAGGCGAAACTGGACGGCGCCCGGGTGCAGATCCACCGCAGCGGCCGGGAGGTGGCGGTGTTCACCCGCAGCCTCGACGACGTGACCGCGCGGCTGCCGGAGGTGGTGCGGACCGCGCTGACGCTGCCGGTCGACGAGTTCATCGCCGACGGCGAGGCGATCGCGCTGCGCCCCGACGGCCGGCCGCACCCGTTCCAGGTGACCGCCTCCCGGTTCGGTCGCGCCGAACCTGGTGCGCTGCCGCCGCTGTCGGTGTTCGTGTTCGACCTGCTGCACGTCGACGGCACCGATCTGCTCGACGAGCCGACCACCGCGCGGCTGGCCGCGCTCGACGCGCTGGTGCCGGCCCGGCACCGGGTGGACCGGTTGCTCACCGCCGACGCGGCCGAGGCCGCCCGGTTCCGCGACGCCACGCTGGCGGCCGGGCACGAGGGGGTGATGGCGAAGTCCCCGACCGCGCCGTACGCCGCGGGCCGGCGCGGCGCGGCCTGGCTCAAGATCAAGCCGGTGCACACCCTGGACCTGGTGGTGCTGGCGGTGGAGTGGGGCTCGGGGCGCCGCAGCGGCCGGCTGTCGAACATCCACCTCGGTGCCCGCGACCCCGCCACCGGCGGGTTCGTCATGCTCGGCAAGACGTTCAAGGGCATGACCGACGCCATGCTGGAGTGGCAGACGGCCCGGTTCCTGGCGCTCGCGGACGGCCCGACCGACGGCTACGTGGTGCGACTGCGGCCCGAGCAGGTGGTCGAGATCGCCTTCGACGGCCTGCAGCGGTCGTCGCGCTACCCCGGCGGGTTGGCGCTGCGCTTCGCCCGGGTGCTGCGCTACCGCGACGACAAGACCGCCGCCGAGGCCGACACCATCGACACCGTCCGGGCCATCCACGAACGCTCGAATTGAGCACTCGCCACCACGGTGCGCCCACCATCCGGCACAATTACGCGGTCGTTGGCAATGTGACGAATCCAGGAACGGGGACGCAGGCGTGAGCAACGCGGTGAACAGCGACGACCTCGTCGGCGGCATTCCGCGCCGACGCATCGTGGTCGCGTCGATGGTCGGCACGACGATCGAGTTCTACGACTTCTACATCTACGCCACCGCGGCCGTCTCCGTGTTCCCGCACCTGTTCTTCCCCAAGGGCAACCCGACCACCGCGCTGCTGGCCTCGTTCGCGACGTTCGGGCTGGCGTTCGTGGCGCGCCCGCTGGGCTCGATCCTGTTCGGCCACTTCGGTGACCGAGCGGGCCGCAAGACCACGCTGGTGGCGTCGCTGCTGCTGATGGGGATCGCGACGTTCGCGATCGGCCTGCTGCCGACCTACGCCCAGGTGGGGATCATCGCCCCCGCCCTGCTGGCGCTGATGCGGTTCTGCCAGGGCCTCGCGCTCGGCGGCGAGTGGAGCGGGGCCGCGCTGCTGGCCACCGAGACCGCCGCGCCCGGGAAACGCGGCTGGGCGGCGATGTGGCCGCAACTCGGCGCGCCGCTGGGCTTCCTGCTGGCCAACGGCCTGTTCATCACGCTCATCCAGGTGATGGGGCACAGCAGCGTCGAACCCGACCACGACGGCGCGTTCTTGACCTGGGGCTGGCGGATCCCGTTCCTGCTCAGCGCGGTGATGGTCGCGATCGGCCTGTACGTGCGGCTGCGCATTCTGGAGACCCCGGTGTTCGCCCGCGCGGTGGAGCGCGGCGAGAAGGTGAAGGTGCCGCTGGCCGAGGTGTTCCGCACCAGCTGGCGTCAGCTCATCATCGGCACGTTCGTCATGCTGGCGACCTACACCCTGTTCTACATCGTCACCACCTGGGCGCTGAGCTTCGGCACCGGCAAGAAGCCGCCGGAGGGCAGCGGGCTGGGCTTCCCCTACGTCGACTTCCTGGAGATGCAGCTCATCGCGGTGCTGTTCTTCGCCGGTGCGCTGCCGCTTTCCGGCTGGCTGGCCGACAAGCTGGGCCGGCGTCGGCTGCTGCTGTGGGTGACCGCCGGGATCATGGTCTACGGCGCGCTGTTCGCGCCGCTGCTGGGCGGGCTGGACACCTCGTTCGGCACCATGCTGGTGTTTTTGATCATCGGCATGACGCTGATGGGCCTGACCTTCGCGCCGATGAGCGCGGTGCTGCCCGAGCTGTTCCCGACCAATGTGCGCTACACCGGTTCCGGGGTGGCCTACAACGTCTCGAGCATCCTCGGCGCGGCGGTCGCCCCGTTCATCGCGACCTGGCTGGCCACCTCCTACGGGGTCGCCTGGGTGGGCGTGTATCTGCTCGTCGCGGCGTCGCTGACGCTGATCGCGGTGTTCGTCATGCACGAGACCCGGGACCGCTCGCTGGACAACGTCGAGGTCGTCGAGCTCGGGCCGTAACCGGCCGGCGGTCAGGCGAGGTCGTAGCGCAGCGGCAGGTGCTTGACCCCGCCGACGAACGTCGTCGCGATGAACTCCGGCTCCCCCGCCGGCTGCACCGTCCGCAGCCGCGGCAGCAGCTCGGTGAAGAAGCAGTTCGTCTCCATCCGGGCCAGCGCCGCCCCCAGGCAGAAGTGCACCCCGTGCCCGAATGCGAGGTGCTTGTTCGGATCCCGCGCGACGTCGAAGCGGAACGGCTCGGCGAACACCTCCTCGTCCCGGTTGGCCGAGACGTAGGACAGCAGCACCGACTCGCCGGCCCGGATCGGCACGCCGCGCACCTCGGTGTCGCGCCGGGCGGTGCGCATGAACGCCTTGACCGGGGTGACCCAGCGGACGATCTCCTCCACCGCGGTTCCCATCAGCCCGGGGTCGGCCTGCAGCCGGGCCAACTGGTCGGGGTGCTGCACCAGCGCGAGCATGCCGCCGGCGATCGCCGCGCTGGTGGTGTCGTGGCCGGCCGCCGCGACGATGAGGTAGTAGGACAGGCAGTCGATGTCGCTGAGGAACTCGCCGTGGATGCGGGCGTTGGCGATCGCCGAGGCCAGGTCGTCGGTGGGGTGTTCGCGCCGGGATGCGGTCAGCCTGGTGAAGTACTCGAACATCTCCAGCAGGGCGGGCATCTGGTCGTCGGGTGACTGCCCGCGCTGGAACTCCTCGTCGTCGCTGCCGAACAGCTCCTGGGTCCACTTGAGCAGCATCGGGAAGTCGGACTCCGGCAGCCCGAGCAGCGAAAGAATTACGTACAGCGGATAGTTCACCGCGACCTGTTGGGCGAAGTCGCACTCCGGGCCGATGGCGGCCATCCGGTCGACGTAGCGGCGGGCCAGCTCGGCGACGCGAACCCGCAAGGCGCGCATGGCCTTCGGCCGGAACCAGTCGGACCCGATGGCGCGCAGGTCGCGGTGCTCGGGGTCGTCGGTGTGGATGAGCGTGCGCACCCCGAGCCCGGCCTGCAGCTCGTCGCCCCGGGCGGTGGTGAGCACCGGCCGGGGCGCGTTGGTGAACAGCTCGTTGTCGCGCTCGACGGCCAGCACGTCGGCGTGCCGGGTGACGGCCCAGAACGGCCGGTACCCCTCCACCTCCACCCAGGACACCGGCGCGTGGGCCCGCAGATGGGTCAGCGCCGCATGCAGTTTCGGCTCGTCGGTGTAGGCCTTCGGGGTGGCGAAGACCCGTGCCGCCTCGTCGATGATCGGTGCGCTCACGATCGGCTCCTCCCTGCCGCGGCCGCCAGGCCGCGCAACCGGTCCAGCACAGCGGTGACGGTGGCGGTGGGCACCCCGGGCGGGAACGAGAACATCACCCGGTCCACGACGCCGGCGTACCGGTCGGCCAGCGCCGCGGCGAGCTCGTCGACCGGCGCCACCACCGCGAACGCGCCCAGCACCTCGTCGTCGATGAGTCCGGCCATCGCGTCCCACTTCCCCGCTCTGGACAGCCGGTGCAGCTCGGTGTGCAGCTCGCCCCAGCCGTGCAGTTCCAGCACCGGCCGGTAGGCGGGCGTGGAGCCGTAGAACGCGAGCTGTCCGCGGGTGGGCGCCGCCGCGGCGCGCAGGTCCTCCTCGGTCCGCCCGGTGACCACGAACACCGGGCAGGCCACCTCGACCTCGGCCCGGCTGCGGCCGGCCCGCCGCAGCCCGGCCTCCAGCGCGGGCAGCGTCACCTGCTGCAGGTAGCGGCGGGTGGTGAAGGCGTGTGCGACGAGCCCGTCGGCCACCTCGCCGCACAGCTCGGTCAGCGCCGGGCCGACCGCGGACAGGAACACCCGCGGCGGGCCGTACGGGTGCGGTTCGGGCACGAACATCGGGGTCATCAGGGTGTGGGTGTAGAAGTCGCCCTCGAACCGCAGCGGAGTGCCGTGCTGCCAGGCCGACCAGATCTCGCGCAGCGCGGCGACGAACTCGCGCATCCGCGGCACCGGCCGGCTCCACGGCATGGAGAACCGGCGCTCGATGTGCGGACGGATCTGCGTGCCCAGCCCGAGGATGAACCGGCCCTGCGAGTAGGCCTGCAGGTCCCAGGCGACGGTGGCGACGGTCATCGGGGTGCGCGCGAACGCCACGGCGACACCGGTGCCGATCTCCAGCCGGTTGGTGTGCTCGGCGGCCAGCAGCATCGGCAGGAACGGGTCGTGGTTGACCTCGCCGGTCCAGCAGCCGTCGTAGCCGAGTTGTTCGGCCTTGGTGGCCGCCTGCGGCACCTGGGCCGGCTGGCCGGGAATTCCCCGGTCGATCCGCAGGCCGGACTTCGCGCCGCCACCCATGGCGACGAAGCTACAGTAAGCAATTCAGTATGGTCAACGAAAACCGGGCACACCGAGGACTGCACAGATGACCGACGCTTCGGATTGGAAGGAGACGCTCGAGGACCTCGAGCGTCGCCGGCAGCACGCACTCGGGATGGGCGGCCCGGATCGGCTGGCCCGCCACCGGGCCGAGGGCAAGCTGGACGCCCGGGCCCGCATCGCGCACCTGCTGGACCCGGGCAGTTTCTGCGAGCTGGGCACCCTGGTCGGTGGCGACATCGCCGCCGACGGCATCGTGGCCGGGTCGGGCCGCATCGACGGCGCGCCGGTGATGGTGGGGGCGGAGGACTTCACCACGCTGGCCGGCAGCATCGGTCCGGGCGGCAACGCCAAACGCTACCGGCTGGCGGAACTGGCGCTGCGCAACCGGATTCCGTTGATCATGCTGCTGGAGGGCGCCGGGTTCCGGCCCAGCGGCGAGCACTACGGCCGCACCCCGACCGACCTGCTGGTGCAGACCCGCTGCTCGGGCCGGGTGCCGACGGTCGCGGCGGTACTGGGCCCGTCGGCCGGGCATGGCGCGCTGGTGGCGCCGGTGTGCGACTTCACCATCATGAGCGCCCGGGGCGCGATCTTCACCGCCGGCCCGCCGGTGGTCAAAGAGTCCACCGGCGAGGAGGTTTCGAAGGAGGACCTGGGCGGCCCGGAGGTGGCGCTGGCCAGTGGGGTGATCCACAACGACGCCGCCGACGACGCCGCGGTGCTCGACGACATCCGCCGCTACCTGTCCTACTTCCCGTCCAGCGCGTGGTCCTATCCCCCGGCCCGGCTGTGCGACGACAGCACCGAACCGCGGGACACCCCGGAGTTGCTCGACATCGTGCCCCGCGACAACCGGCGCAGCTACGACATGCGGGCGGTGCTCGACGTGGTGTTCGACCGGCCGGACTGGTTCGAGGTGCAGCCCCGGTTCGGCCGCGCGGTGATCTGCGCGCTGGCCCACCTCGGCGGGCATCCGGTGGCGGTGGTCGCCAACCAGCCACAGGTGATGGCCGGCGCCATCGACGCCGACGCCGCCGACAAGGCCGCCCACTTCATCTCGGTGGCCGACGCGTTCCACCTGCCGATCGTGTTCCTGGCCGACAACCCGGGCATGCTGCCGGGCAGTCGGTCGGAGCGGGCCGGGGTGCTGCGGTCCGGCGCCCGGATGTTCGCCGCCCAGACCACGGCCACCACCATCAAACTGCATGTGACGCTGCGCAAGGCGTACGGGTTCGGCTCGATGGCGATGTCGCTGTTGGGATTCGACAACCAGGCCGCCACGTTCGCCTACCCGGGCGCGACGATGGGCGCGATGGGCGCGGCCGCGCTCAGCCGCGCCACCAAGGCCGGTGCGGACTACGCACAGGTGCTCAAGCGGATGGAGCTCGAGGCCAGCTACCGTTCGGCCGGGCATCTCGGGTTCGACGAGCTCATCTCGCCGGTCGAGACCCGCAACCGGCTGCTGGTCGCGCTGCAGCAGGCGATCTACAGCCGCCAGCAGGTCGCCGAACCGGTGCAGCGCACCGTCATCACGCCCTGACCGGGCCGGGGTCGACGGCGCGGTAGGCGGCGACGATCGGCGCGAGCTCGTCGGGGGTGCAGCCGTGCAGGATGACCGCGTCGGCGCCGTAGTCGAACTCCTTGCGGATGCGGTCCACGCACTGCTGCGGCGAGCCGGTGGCGGCGGGTTCGAGCCACTCGTCCGGGATGAGCCCGGCGATGTGCTCGATCTGCTCGGGGGTGGCCTTGTGGTCGATGCCGCCGGGGATGGACTGCACCACCGCGTCCTCGCGGAAGCGTTGCAGCACCGCGGGATCCCAGCCGTTGGTGCGCACCAGCAGGTCGCCGTAGCCCTGCAGGTAGGTGGCCAGCCGGGCGACGGTCTTCTTCAGCCGCAGCTGCTCGGGCAGGTGGTCGCCGACGGTGGCGAAGCAGGACCACACCCGCACGCTGTCGGGGTCGCGGCCGGCCTGCTCGGCGGCCTGCTTGACGGTCTTCACCGCGCGCTGCAACGTCTCCGGGGTGAAGTAGGTGTGCAGGATGACGTCGTCGAACAGCCGCCCGCCCAGGGCCAGGGTGCGGGGCCCGAAGGCGACGATGGCCAGCCGGATGTCCTCGTCGAAGTCCGGGTCCAGGAACAGCACCGGGTACTTGCCGATCGGGCCGTCGTGGTTGAAGATCACCTCCCCCCGCCACAGCCGGCGCATCACCTGGGCGAAGTCCTCCAACTGGGCGGTGGTCACCTCCGGGATACCGAACGCGGCGTAGATCGCGGCGATCCCGCGACCCAGGCCGAGGATGAACCGGCCGCCGGACAACCGGTGCATGGTGGTGGCCCAGGAGCCGGTGATCAGCGGGTGGCGGGTGTTGTGGTTGGTGGCCGCGGTGGCGATGCGCATCCGGCTGGTGACCGCCAGCGCCGCACCCACCAGCGACGCGGCCTCCTTGACGTTCCAGCGCTCGGAGATGAATCCGGTGCCGAAGCCGAGCTCCTCGCCGCGGCGCGCCTCGTCCATCAGCGTGGCGGGCCCCTCCCCGCCCGCACCGGCCAGCAGATAGAACCCCAGTTCGTCGAGCACTCGGTCGGTCACGCCCAGTGATTCTGCCGCCGACGGCGCGGTGTGGTCGGCGAATTCGCGGACTCCGCCGTACCGGAAAGTGTTACGGTAAGGGTGTTCGCAGCGTGCCCCGGCCCCGGAGGGCTGATGTCAACCGAGTTCACCGTCCCCGCCGTCGCCGAGACGGTGGCCGCCACCGTCGGCGACCGCGAGTTCATCGTGCACGGCGGGCGCCGGCTGACCTACCGCGAGGTGGTCACCCGCGCGAACCGGCTGGCCCGATACCTGCACGGGCGGGGGCTGGGCTGCCACACCGAACGCGACCGGCTGGCCGGCCACGAGACCGGGCAGGATCTGCTGGGCATCTACGCCTACAACGGCCCGGCCTGGGTGGAGGGCATGCTCGGGGCGTTCCGGGCCCGGGTGGCCCCGTTCAACGTCAACTTCCGTTACGTCGCGGACGAACTGCGCTCGCTGCTCGCCGACGCCGGGGCCTCCGCGCTGCTCTACCACGCCGCCTTCGCGCCGCGGCTGGCCGAGCTTCTGCCCGCACTGCCGCGGCTGCGGGTACTGATCCAGATCGCCGACGACTCCGGCAACGAACTGCTGCCCGGCGCAGTGGATTACGAGTCGATCGTGGCCGACGGGCCGGACGACCCGCCGCCGGTGCAGCCCTGCCCGGACGACGTGTACGTGCTCTACACCGGCGGCACCACCGGCATGCCCAAGGGAGTGCTGTGGCGCCAGCACGACATCTTCATGACCGCCTTCGGCGGCCGGTCGCTCTACGGCGGCGACCGGGTGGAGCGCTACGACGACATCGCCGCCCGGGTGGCGGCCGGTCCGGACACCCGGATGATGGTGCTGCCGCCGCTGATGCACGGCGCCGCGCAGTGGGCGGCGATGACCGCGCTGAGCACCGGCCAGACCGTCGTCTTCCCCACCGTGGTGGACCGGCTCGACGCCGACGACGCGGTGCACACGATCGCCCGCGAGCGGGTCGCGGTGGTGACCGTGGTGGGCGACGCGATCGCCCGGCCGCTCGCCGACGCCATCGAGCGGGGCCGGGCGGCGGGGCTGGACCTGTCGTCGCTGACCGCGATCGCCAACGGCGGGGCGTTCCTCACTCCCACGGTCAAGCAACGCCTGATCGACCTGCTGCCCGGCGGGATCGTCGTCGACGGGGTGGGCTCGTCGGAGACCGGCGCGCAGATGACACACCTGTCGACGAACGGCGCGGTGGCCACCGGCACGTTCCACCCGGGACCGGACACCTGCGTGGTGGCCGAGGACTTCTCGGCGGTGCTCGCCCCCGGCCACGACGGGCTGGGCTGGCTGGCCCAGCGTGGCTGGGTTCCGTTGGGCTACAAGGGTGATGCCGACAAAACCGCGCGCATCTTCCCGGTCGTCGACGGGGTGCGCCACGCCGTCCCCGGCGACCGGGCCCGGCACCTGGCGAGCGGGGCGATCGAGCTGCTCGGCCGCGACTCGGTGACGATCAACTCCGGCGGGGAGAAGATCTTCGCCGAGGAGGTGGAGGCCGCGCTCGCGTCGCACCCGGCGGTGGCCGACGTGGTGGTGGCGGGCCGGCCCAGCGAGCGGTGGGGCCAGGAGGTGGTGGCGGTGGTGGCCCTGGCCGACGGCGCGGCCGCCACCGCCGAGGAGCTCATCGAGCACTGCGGCCGGTCGCTGGCCCGCTACAAGCTGCCGAAGGCGGTCGTGTTCCGGCCGGTGATCCAGCGCAGCCCGGCCGGCAAGGCCGACTACCGTTGGGCCCGGGAGCAGGCCCTGGCCGCCGTCCCCTCCGGATAGTTACGCCGGCAGGATGCGGACCGGGACGTGCTGCCAGCCGGCGACGTTCTGCATATTCACCCGGCGGCACCGGTCGAAGTCGACCTCGAAGCGCGGCATCCGGACAAGCATCCGGTCCAGCGCGATCGCGCTCTCCATCCGCGCCAGTGCCGCGCCCAGGCAGCTGTGGATGCCGTACCCGAAGCCCAGGTTCTGCGCCTCGGTGCGGTCGCGGTCGATGTCGAACCGGTCCGGGTCGGTCCAGGCCGCCGGATCCCGGTTGGCCGAACCGCCGATGAGGAACACCGGTTTGCCCGCCGGGATGGTCACCCCGTGCAGCGTCACCTCGTGCCGCGAGCAGCGCACGTTGTACTGCGCGGGCGCCTCGTAGCGCAGCAACTCCTCGACCGCCGCCGGGATCTTCGACCGGTCCCGCAGCAGCTTGTCCCACTCGTCGGGGAACCGCGCGAACACCACGAACGCGTTGCCGATCAGCTTGGTGACGGTCTCGGCCCCGGCCCCGCCGAGCAGCATGGCGAACTGGGTGATCTCCACGTCGGTGAGCGGTTCGAGTTCGCCGTCGTCGCGCTCGATCTCGGCGCGGATGAGCCGGCTGAGCAGGTCGTCGCCGAGTTCGTGGCGGCGCCGTCTGGTGAGCCGGTAGAGGTAGACGGCCATGTCGTTGGCGGCCTGCACGCCGCGCGCGCTCATCTCGACCTGGCCGGGTTCGCGGTGCAGGAAGTCGTCGACCCACAGCCGCATCTGCTGGCGGTACTCGGCCGGCACCCCGAGCATCCGGGAGATGATCTCGATCGGGAACAGCGCCGAGAAGTCCTGTACCGCATCGAATCCGTCCGGATCCACCGCGGCGAGCGTGCCGTCGACGACCTCCTCGACCATCGCCCGCAACGACTCGATGGCCCGCGGGGTGAACACCCGGTTGAGCAGGCTGCGCATCCGGCGGTGTTCGGGCGGGTCCATCATGATGATCGACTTGTGCGGTGGCGGTTCGGGGTTGCGCACCGCCGCCAGATCCACCCCGCGGGCCGAGGAGTAGGTCTCGTAGTCCTTGAACGCGGCGGCGACGTCGGCGTGCCGGCTCAGCGCGTAGAAGTCGTAGGCCTCGCTGTAGTAGACCGGCGCTTCCTCGCGCATGCGGCGGTAGGTCTCGTAGGGGCCGTTGAAGAACTCCTGCGAGAACGGGTCGAACACCAGCTTGGTCGTCGTCATCGCCGGCCTCCACTCAGCCGTCGACGGGTCCGGTTGCGCGCCAGGCGCAGTCGCAGCTCGGCGGCGCGCCGCGCCCCGGCGCCGAACGGCGGGGTGGCCGCGGTGCCGGTGATCGAGAAGGGCAGGTCGGTGCCGACCACGGTGCGGTAGTGGGTGAACGCGTCGAAGCCGGCCCTGCCGTGGTAGGCGCCCATCCCGCTGCGGCCCACCCCGCCGAACGGCGCGTCGGACGGGATCATGTGGGCGGCGAAGTCGTTGCGCGCCACCCCGCCGCTGCGGGTGCGCCGCACGAACCGGCGGAAGTCCGCACCGTCGGGGCCGAACCAGTAGGCCACCAGCGGTGCGGGTTCGGCGTTGATCCGCTCGACCGCCTCGTCGACGGTGCGGTAGCCGGCCACCGCGAGCACCGGGCCGAACACCTCCTCGTCGGCGATGCGCATGGCGGCGGTGACGCCGCGCACCAGGGTGGGCGGGATCTTGCGGCGGTCGCGGTCCGGCAGCGGCTCGCCGTCGGGCACCACGGCGTCGACCCGGGCACCGTGGGCGCGGGCGTCCTCGATCAGGCCGAGCACCCGGTCGTAGTTGGCGTCGTCGACGATCGAGCAGTAGTCGTCGTTGTCGAGCACGGTGGGGAACATCCGCCGCCAGGCGGCCAGCACCGCCTCGGCGAACGCGTCGACCCGCTCGTGCGGCACCAGCACGTAGTCCGGGCAGACGCAGACCTGGCCGCCGTTGACCATGCGGGCCTGGGCGAGCCGGGCGGCGGCGGTCGGCAGGTCGGCGTCCGGGGCGACGACGACCGGGTTCTTGCCGCCGAGTTCGAGCGTGACCGGCACCAGGTTGCGTCCGGCGGCCTGCGCCACCAGCGCCCCGACCGTCGGGGACCCGGTGAAGAACAGGTGGTCGAACGGCAGCGCGGCGAACGCCGCGGCCACCTCGGGTCCGCCGGTGACGACGTCCAGCTCGGCCGGGTCGAAGTAGCGCGGGGTGAGCTCCCGCATGAGTTCTGCGGTGCGGGCGGTGATCTCGGACATCTTGACCATCACCCGGTTGCCGGCGGCGAACGCCGCGGCGGCGGGCAGCACCACCAGGTTGAGCGGGAAGTTCCACGGGCCGATGACGCCGACCACGCCGAGCGGGCTGGGCACCACCTCGGCGCGCAGGCCGGCCAACCGCGCCGGCCGCAGCAGGTTCCGCGGCCGCATCCAGCGGTGCAGGTGGCGGCGGGTGTGTTCGACGACGGGGACGATGCCGAGCAGTTCGGTGCCCAGCGAGGCCGCCGCGGGCCGGGTGCCGTAGTCGGCGGCCATGGCGTCGACGAACTCGCCGGCGTTGTCCAGGACGAGCGCCATCAGCCGGTCGATGCGGTTGCGCCGGGTGGCCGCGTCCGGCGGCCCCTCGGCCAGGAAGGCCCGGTGCTGTCGCCGCAGCGCCTCGGCCAGGGCGGCGTGCCGGTCCGCGCGCGGCTCGACCCGTTGTTCGACGCTGCTCATGCTCGCTCCCAAGACGCCCACCCGGACACCTAACCGTAACCATTACAGTAGGATGATTCAACAGCGCTGTGGCGCCGACGGGAGGAGCCGACGTGACCAAGGTGATGCAGGGCTTCCGGGTGCTCGAGGTCGCGCAGTTCACCTTCGTCCCGGCGGCCGGCGCGATCCTGGCCGACTGGGGTGCCGACGTCATCAAGGTGGAGCACCCGGTGCGCGGCGACACCCAGCGCGGGTTCGTCTACATGGGCGGGTTCCAGCTCAACCCGAACCGCCACCCGCTCATCGAGCACCCCAACCGGGGCAAGCGCAGCGTCGGCATCGACCTGTCCAAACCCGAGGGGCAGCAGGTGCTCTACGAGCTGGCCCGCACCGCCGACGTGTTCCTGACCAACGCGCTGCCGTCGGCCCGGCAGAAGCACCGCTTCGACGTCGAACACATCCGGGCGGTGAACCCGGACGTCGTCTACGCCCGCGGCAGCGCCTACGGCGACAAGGGGCCGCAGCGCGACGTGGGCGGCTTCGACGGCACCGCGTTCTGGACCCGCAGCGGCATCGGCCACGCACTCACCCCCGAGGAGCTCGGTGCGCCGCTGTCGCAGGGCATCCCGGCGTTCGGCGACTCGATCGGCGGGATGAACATCGCCGGCGGGGTGGCCGCCGCACTGCTGCACCGCGAGCGCACCGGTGAGGCGCTGGAGGTGGACGTGTCGTTGCTGAGCACCGCGTGGTGGGCGGCCGGGGCGAGCATCACCCAGGGCATGGACACCGGGGAGACGATGCGCGCGCCGATGCCGACCTCCGGCGGGCAGCCGTTCAACCCGTTCCTGGGCAACTACCGGACCGCCGACGGCGGCACCATCAACCTGTGTATCGTCAGCCCGACCGGCTACATCCGGGACACCTTCGAGCACCTGGGCATCCCGGAGGCCACCGACGATCCGCGGTTCGCCACCCCGGAGGCGCTGATGCGGCACGCCGAGGCGGCCGGCGCGCTGATCGCCGAGGCGATCGGCGCCAAGCCGTTCGCCTACTGGCGGGAGCACCTCAGGACGATGAAGGGCCAGTGGGCGCCGTTCCAGAGCCTGGTCGACCTGGCCGGCGACGAGCAGGCCATCGCCAACGACATGATCGTCGAGGTGGAGTCGACCGACGGCGGGCCGCCGTTCAATGTGGTGCGCGGGCCGGTGCAGTTCAACCACGAGCCGCTGCGGACCACCCGCGCCCCGCAGGCCTCCGAGCACACCGAACTGGTGCTGGCCGAAATCGGCATGGACTGGGACCGCATCGCCGAGCTCAAGGAGATCGGCGCGATCGCCTGAACCGGAGGGTTTTCACGACATGGAGGACGTCGCGATCATCGGCGTGGGCCTGCACCCGTTCGGCCGATTCGAGGGCAAGACCGCGATGCAGATGGGGGTGGAGGCGATCTTCGCCGCGGTCGCCGACGCCGGACTGGACTGGCGGGACATCCAGTTCGCCGCCGGCGGCAGCTGGACGGTGGCCAACCCGGACGCCATCGTCGGCATGGTCGGGCTGACCGGCATCCCGTTCACCAACGTGTTCAACGCCTGCGCCACCGCGGCCAGCGCGGCCAAGGCGTGTGCGGACGCGATCCGGTTGGGCGACTACGACATCGGCATCGCGATCGGGCTGGACAAGCACCCGCGCGGAGCGTTCACCGAGGATCCGGCGCTGGTCGGGATGCCGCGCTGGTACGCCGAGAACGGCCAGTACCTGACCACCAAGTTCTTCGGCATGAAGGCCAACCGCTACCTGCACGAGCACGGGATCTCGCACCGCACCCTGGCGAAGGTGGCGGCCAAGAACTACCGCAACGGCGCGCTGAACCCGAACGCGTTCCGCCGCAAGCCGCTGTCCGAGGAGCAGATCCTGGCCGCGCCGATGCTGAACTATCCGCTGACGCAGTACATGTTCTGCTCACCCGACGAGGGGGCGGCCGCGGTGGTGATGTGCCGGGCCGACCTCGCCCGCCGGTTCACCGACAAGCCGGTGTATCTGCGCGCGGTGGAGGTGCGCACCCGCAGATACGGCGCCTACGAGGTGAACACCACCTTCGCCCCGGTCGAGGAGGACGCCGCCCCGACGGTGTACGCGGCGCGGGCGGCGTTCGAGAAGGCCGGCATCGAGCCGGGCGAGGTCGACGTGGTGCAGTTGCAGGACACCGACGCCGGGGCGGAGCTCATCCACATGGCCGAGTGCGGGTTCTGTGCCGACGGCGAGCAGGAGAAGCTGCTCGCCGAGGGGGCCACCGAGATCGGCGGCTCGCTGCCGGTCAACACCGACGGCGGGCTGATCGCCAACGGCGAGCCGATCGGCGCCTCCGGCCTGCGCCAGCTGCACGAGCTGGTGCGCCAACTGCGCGGCGAGGCCGGCGACCGCCAGGTGCCCGGCGAGCCGAAGGTGGGCTTCGCCCAGCTCTACGGGGCGCCGGGCACCGCCGCGGCGACCCTCCTCACCCGCTGAGCCCGACCCGTCACCGCCGCTGGGGCGGTTCGTCGTCGACGATCCGGTAGTACTGCAGCAGGTAGCCGCCCGGCAGTTCCAGGGGCGGCAGCTCCCGCCACCCGTCGGCCGGGTCCGGCATCCAGCCCGGCACCCACCCCTGCGCGTCCGGGGCCGGTAGCGCCTCCGGCACCGCTGCGGGCCGCTGCCAGGCTGGATTGTTCAGGGCGGATGCGTTACGGGGCGGTTTGCCGTCCCAGCCCATGGCGACGGCGATCTGGCAGAACACCACGACCGCCCACACCGCCCACGACCACCAGGGCACTCCGAGCTTGAGCGAGATCACGGCGAGCACCGCGCTGCACAGCAGCAGCGGAACCTGCTGTTCCCATTTCCGATTCGGCTTCGGCTTGCGGTCCGCCATGGGTTCCTCCTCCCCCGTTCCCGGGGATGATCATGCCATGCCACACCGACAAGGCCTGTTTGCCGACGCCGCCGGCCCAGGTGGTGCGGGCCTGCCCCGGCTGTTGCTGCGGCGGGCCCCGGCCGCACATCGCACCGGGCACTGCTGGATTGACCGTCGAGCCGTTTGCACCATGGAGAACCCGCCACCGACGCACCCACGCCTCCGCGAAGTGAAGGGACGTGAAGGCTTGCGGGGAGCACCACCGCACCAACAATCCGTCAGGCACGCTCGACAGATCACCTCCGCCTGCGCGGGGAACACTAG
>NZ_CALDGS010000073.1 GCF_937941905.1 uncultured Mycolicibacterium sp.
TCATCGGCAACTCGATGGGCGGCGGGGTCGCGATCAACTTCGCGATCAACCACCCGGACCGGGTCGGCAAGCTGGTGACCATCGGCGGCATCGGCACGAACATCTTCTCCCCCGGCCCCAGCGAGGGCATCCGGCTGCTGCAGGAGTTCTACGAGGATCCCACCCGCCAGCGGCTCGTCGACTGGCTCAAGGCCATGGTCTACGACCAGTCGCTGGTGACCGAGCAGCTCATCGAGGAGCGTTGGGCGCTGGCCTCGGATCCGCAGGCGCTGGAGTCGGCCCGGCGGATGTACAGCAAGGCCGCCTACGAGGCGATGATGGAGATGATGCGCAAGGTCGACGTGCCGATGCCGTGGGCGGTGATGCACAAGCTGGCCGCGCCGACGCTGCTGACCTGGGGCCGCGACGACCGGGTGAGCCCGCTGGACATGTCGCTGATCCCGATGCGCACCATCCCGAACGCCCAGTTGCACGTGTTCCCGAACTGCGGGCACTGGGTGATGATCGAGGCCAAGGGCGCCTTCGAGCGGACGGTGCTGGCCTTCCTCGGCGAGGGCTGACCGCTACAGCGGTTCGCCGGCCAGACCCCGGCGCAGCAGCCGGTGCGCCATCTCGTTGCCGTCGAGCAACCGGGTGGTGCGCCGGCTGATCCGCCACCCCTGCGGGGTGCGGGCGAGCTCGAAGTGGTTGGCCGCGGCCCGCCACACCGTGTAGTCGCCCTCGTTGCGCACCAGCACCACCGACTCGCACACCGCCACCGCGGTGTCCCCGTCGAGGGTCACCACCGCGGGGCCGAGGAAATGGCTGCAGCCCGCGTCCACCAGACCGCGGTGCGACGACGAGCGCACCATGTCGTGGATCTCGCCGCGGCCGGACATCGTCCAGCCCTCGACGTCGTAGCTGCCGTCCTCGGTCCACAGGCCGGCCGCCACGTCGGCGTCGGCGGCGTCGACCGCGGGCCCGTACGAGGCGATGATCCGGGCGATCTCGCGCTCGTCCTCGAGCCGGCGTACCCGCTCCATCAACTCCTGCAGCTCGGACACCTGCCTACCCTCTTCCCTTCACCGTGTCGGCGATCTCGACCAGCGCGACCACCTGTTCGCAGTAGTGCTCGGCGGAGCGGGCCGCCACCGTGCACTGCGCCACCGTGGCCCCCGCCCGCGCCAGGGCGGCGATCCGGTCACGGGTGCCGTCCGGATCGCCGAGCGGGTCGACGGCGCGGCCGGTCGGCAGCACCACCTCGAACCGCTCGGGTAACGAGTACCCGGCCAGCAACTCGGCAATCGCGCGCCCCGACAGCCCGAACGGCATCCAGCCGTCGGCCAGCCCGACCGCACGCCGCAGCGACGCCTCGCTGCGGCCGCCCACCCAGATCGGCATCCGCTGCTGCACCGCGTGCGGTTCGACGGTCATCCCGCCGAACCGGTAGAACTCGCCGGCGAACTCCGGTTCGGGCCGCCCCAGCGACGCCCGCAGCGCCCGGATCGCCTCGTCGGCACGCGCCCCGCGCCGTTCGAACGGGGCGCCGAGCAGCTCGAACTCCGCGCGCAGCGTCCCGATCCCGACGCCGAGCACCACCCGCCCGCCGCTGAGCCGGTCCAGTGTGCCGTAGCGCTTGGCCAGCTCCAGCGGGTGGTGGTAGGGCAGCACCACCACCGCGGTGACCAACCGGATCCGGGTCGTGACGGCGGCGAGGAATCCCAAGGTGGCCAACGGATCCCAGTACACCGCGCCACGTCGCCCGGCCTCGGCGCTGGGCACCGCGACGTGCTCGGAGCAGGTGAGGAACTCGACCCCGGCCGTGTCGGCGGCACGGGCGATCTCGGCCAGGTCCGCCGGGGTGCCGGTGGCCTCCCAGTCCGACGCGACCCCGGGCAGCTGCATCACGACCGGGGTGGACAGCCCGACCCGCATGACCTAGCCGCGGCGGCCGGCCAGCGCGCGGATCTGCTCGTGTGCGCCGAGCACGACCGCGGCCCGGTCCGGGGCGCTGTTGGCCGCCGCGAGCGGGGCGTTGCCGTCGGCGACGTACACCGGCCCGTCGGCGAGGTGGGCCAGCCCCTCGGCGGCGACCTCCGCCGGATCGCCGACCTTCAGGCCGGGCACGTCGAAGTTCAGCCCGGCCCGCTCCATCGCCGGGGTGCGGGTGACGCCGAGCACCAGCTCCAGCACGTCGACCCCGCGGTCGCGCAGCTCCAGCCACAGACCCTCGGCGAACACCCGGGAGAACGCCTTGGCCCCGCCGTAGGTGCCGTGGCCCCACGACCCCATGTAGCCGGCCAGCGAGCCGACCAGCAGGATGCCGCCGCGGCCGCGCTCGGCCATCGGCCGCGCGTAGTGCTGCACCAACGGCAGCATCCGGGTGACGTTGAGGTCGACGACCTTCTGGAACTCCTCCACCGGCGCGTCCAGGAAGGGCGCATTGCAGGTGCTCGCCCCGGCGTTGTAGATGAACAGCCCCACCTCGATGTCCCGGGTGACATCGGTGATCCGTTGCACCGCATCGGGTTCCAGCAGGTCAACCGACAGCGTGCGCACCGGCACGCCGAACTCCCGGCAGGTCTGCGCGGTCTGCTCGAGCGGCCCGGGTTTGCGGGCGATGAGCACCAGGCCGAAGCCGTCCTGCGCCAGCTGCCGGGCGAACTCCGCGCCCACGCCCTCCGAGCCGCCGGCGATCACCGCCCACGGGCCGTACTTGTCCAGATCGGTCACGCCTGCACCCTAGCGCGGGAGCAGCGAGAACCCGCGGTATCCCTCCAGCGCCACCTGCGCGCAGATGTCCAGGTAGGTGCTGAACCCGCCGATGAAGAGCATGAACACCCGGGGTTTGCCGGGCACGTTGGCGCCCATGTACCAGGAGTTCGCCCGCGGGAACAGGGTCTCCTCGGCGCGCCGGTTGCACTCCTCGACCCAGCCGTCCACCGCCTCGGTGGTCGGCTCGATCGCGGCGTAGCCGAACTTGTCGAGGTAGGCGACCGCCTCGGCGATCCAGTTCACGTTGGCCTCGGCGTGCAGCACCATGTTGGCCAGCACCGCCGGCGCGCCCGGGCCGGAGACGAGGAACAGGTTCGGGAACCCGTCCACCCCGAGCCCGAGGTAGGTGCGCGGACCGTTGGCCCAGCTGTCGACCAGCTTGCGCCCGCCCCGGCCGGCGATGTCGATCCTGGCCAGGGTGCCGGTCATCGCGTCGAACCCGGTGGCCAGCACCAGCGCGTCGATGTCGTAGT
>NZ_CALDGS010000074.1 GCF_937941905.1 uncultured Mycolicibacterium sp.
ACACGAAGAACAGGTTCATGCCGCCCATCTCCTCGACGTAGCGGCGTTCGGCGGCGTCCAGCCACACCACCTGGTCGCAGCCCTGCTCGGCGGCCTGCGCCTGGGCCAGCAGCGAGGCGGCGTAGTTGCCGCCGAACTTGGCCGCGCCGGTGCCGCCCGGGCAGGCCCGGACGTACTCGGTGGACAGCCACACGCTGACCGGCTTGATGCCGCCCTTGAAGTAGGCGCCGGCCGGCGAGGCGATCACCAGGTAGCGGTACTCGTTTGCGGGCCGCACGCCCAGGCCGGGCTCGGTGGCGAAGATGAACGGCCGCAGGTACAGCGACTCCTCGCCGCCGGCCGGCGGCACCCACGCCTCGTCGACGGCGATGAGCCGGCGCAGCGACTCCAGGAACAACTCCTCGGGCAGTTCCGGGATGGCCAGCCGCCGGCAGGAGGCCTGCATGCGGCGGGCGTTGGACTCCGGCCGGAACGACACGATCGAACCGTCGGCCCAGCGGTAGGCCTTCAGCCCCTCGAACACCTCCTGGGCGTAGTGCAGCACGATGGCCGAGGGGTCGAGCTGGATCGGGCCGTAGGGCATCACGCGCGCGTTGTGCCAGCCCTCGTCGACGGAGTAGTCGACCGAGATCATGTGGTCGGTGTAGTACTTGCCGAAGCCGGGTTCGGCCAGGATCCCGGCGCGTACCTCCTCGGTCGCGGGATTCGCGTTGCGCTCAACCGTGAATTCGAGGAGGTCATCTGTCATGAAGCGATTGTATAACCGCCTGCCAGCGATTTTTCCGCCGCGCCCGTCCCTCTCCCAAACGCACCTTTGGGCGGATTTGTGCGAGCAGAATCCGCCAATTCGTCGATCTCGGCGGGGAACGTCAGCGGACCCGGGACGGCACGAACGGCGGCCGGACCACCTCGCAGACCAGCCGCCGGCCGCGCACGTCGACCGCCACCCGCGCCCCGTCGGCGATGTCGTGCGCAGTGTCGATCAGCGCCAGCGCGATCCCGGCCTTGAGCGTCGGCGAGAACGTACCCGACGTGGTCACACCGACCCGGACGTCACCGACGTAGACGTCCTGCCCGGCGCGCAGCACGCCGCGGTCGATCGCGCGCAGCCCGCGCAGCAGCCGCCGCGGCCCGACGGCCCGCTCGGCCAGCAGCGCCTCACGCCCCCAGAACGCGTCCTTCGTCCAGCCGACCGCCCAGCCGCAGCCGGCCTGCAGCGGGGAGATCTCCGGGGACAGCTCGTGACCGTGCAGCGGGTAGCCCATCTCGGTGCGCAGCGTGTCGCGCGCCCCCAGCCCGGCGAGCGCTCCCCCGGCGTCGCGCACCGCGTCGACCAGCGCGTCGAACAGCGGCCCGGCGGTGTCCCACGCCGGCAGCAGCTCGTAGCCGTGCTCGCCGGTGTAGCCGGTGCGGCACACCCGCACCGGGGTGCCGTTCCAGTCGGCGTCGACCCAGCTCATGTAGTCCAGGCCGGACGGCAGGCCGAGCGCCTCGAGCACCCGCGCCGACGACGGGCCCTGCACGGCCAGCACCGCGTAGTCGCGGTGCAGGTTCGTGACGGTGATGCCGGCCGGGGCGCGCTCGGCCAGGGCCGCGACGACGGCGGCGGTGTTGGCCGCGTTGGGCACCAGGAACAGTTCGTCGTCGGCGACCCGGTAGACGATGAGATCGTCGATGACACCGCCGGTTTCGTCGCAGCACAGGGTGTACTGCGCCCGCCCGGACCCGATGCGGCGCAGGTCGTTGGTGAACGCGGCGTTGACGAACTCCACCGCCCCGGCCCCGCGCACCAGCGCCTTGCCGAGGTGGCTGACGTCGAACAGGCCCACCGTGCCGCGGGTGGCGTGGTGTTCGGCGACCGTGCCCGCGTAGGACACCGGCATCAGCCAGCCGCCGAATTCGGCGAAGCTCGCGCCGAGCTCGCGGTGCCGCGCTTCCAGGGGGCCGTGCAGGGGCTCGCTCACGCCGAACACTCTAGGGTGGACAACCGTGAGCACGAGCAACACCGGATACCAGGCCCCCACCGTCACGGTCGCCTCGGCTTTGCCGACCGGTGGCCTCGAAGAGGCGGTGCTGATCGTTCCCGTCGGCACGCGTGACGACGCCGCGTCGGTCCTCGCGGGTGCCCCGTTCCTCGACGATGCCGCGGTCGCCGACATCGAGGCCGCGCTGCGCGCGGTGGGCGGCACCGGCGCCGAGGGCCAGGTGCACCGGCTGGCGGTCGGGTCGCTGCCGGTGGGCAGCGTGCTGACCGTCGGGCTGGGCGGGGTGCGCGACGAGTGGCCAGCCGAGACGGTGCGCCGCGCCGCCGGCAACGCCGCCCGCGCCCTGGACAAGGTGTCGACGGCGCTGACCACGCTGTCGGCGCTGGACCTCACCGCGGCGGTGGAGGGGCTGGTGCTGGGCTCGTACCGGTTCACCGACTTCCGCAGCGCCAAGACCGCCCCCAAGCACGACGGGCTGCGGTCGGTCACCGTGCTGGTCGCCGACGCCGGCGCCGAGGCCACCGCCGCCGCCGAGCGGGCGAGCGCGGTCGCGGCCGCAGTGGCCACCGCACGCGACTTCGTCAACACCCCGCCGAGCCACCTGTACCCGGACGAGTTCGCAAGGCGCGCAAAGGCTTTGGGCGAGGCCGCGGGTCTGCAGGTGGAGGTGCTCGACGAACAGGCGCTGGCGGCGGCCGGGTTCGGCGGCATCATCGGCGTCGGCCAGGGCTCGAGCCGTCCGCCCCGGCTGGTACGGCTGATCCACAAGGGGCAGCCGGGCGCCAAGCGGGTGGCGCTGGTGGGCAAGGGCATCACCTTCGACACCGGCGGCATCTCGATCAAGCCGGCCGCCAACATGCATCACATGACCTCCGACATGGGTGGTGCGGCGGCGGTGATCGCCACCGTGGTGCTCGCGGCCCGGCTGCAACTGCCGGTCGAGGTGATCGCCACCGTGCCGATGGCCGAGAACATGCCGTCGGCGACGGCGCAGCGCCCGGGCGATGTGCTGACCCAGTACGGCGGCACCACCGTGGAGGTGCTCAACACCGACGCCGAGGGGCGGCTCATCCTGGCCGACGCGATCGTGCGGGCCTGCGAGGACGAACCGGACTACCTGATCGAGACCTCGACGCTGACCGGCGCGCAGATGGTGGCGCTGGGCACCCGCACCCCCGGTGTGATGGGCAGCGACGCGTTCCGCGACCGGGTGGCCGCGCTGTCGCAGGCGGTTGGTGAGAACGGCTGGCCGATGCCGCTGCCCGAGGAGCTCAAGGACGAGCTGAAGTCCACGGTCGCCGACCTGGCCAACGTCAGCGGCTCGCGCTGGGGCGGCATGCTGGTGGCCGGCACCTATCTGCGCGAGTTCGTCGCCGACGGGGTGCAGTGGGCGCACATCGACATCGCCGGGCCGGCGTTCAACTCCGGCGGGCCGTGGGGCTACACGCCCAAGGGCGGCACCGGGGTGCCCACCCGCACGCTGTTCGCGGTGCTGGAGGACATCGCGGCGAACGGCTGAGCCCGCTTCCCGCCGAGCAGACGCCGACACCCCCGATTTCGGGGGTGTTCGCGTCTGTTCGCGGGGAAGGTCAGATCACGCGCCCGCGGGCGGTGCTGCGCAGCACCGGCGGCGCCAGCCGCGACACCGCGTAGACGAGGTAGGCCTCCGGCATCACCGGCCGGATGGGCTTGTTCGCCCGCACCGCCGACACGATGGCCCGCGCCGCCTTGTCCGGGCCGTAGCGGCGCAGCCGGAACAGCCGCTCGAGCCGGGCGCGCCGTCCGGCGACCCGTTCGTCGGCGCCGGCCGGGGCGGCGAACCGGGTGGTGCGCACGATGTTCGTGTCGACGGTGCTCGGGCAGATCGTGGTCAGTCCGATACCGGCGGCGTCGAGTTCGGCGCGCAGGCAGTCGGAGAACATGTACACCGCCGCCTTGGAGGTGCAGTAGGCGTTGAGCGACTGCAGCGGCGCATACGACGCCATCGAGGCGACGTTGACGATGTGCCCGCCGGTGCCGCGCTCGACCATCCGGCGCGCGAACGCCCGGCAGCCGTTGACGACTCCGCCCAGGTTGACCGCGAGCACCCGGTCCCAGTCCTCCCGCGGGGTGTGCAGGAACGGCCCGGCCTGCCCGATGCCGGCGTTGTTGACGACGATGTCGGGCACCCCGTGGGTGGCGCACACCTGCTCGGCGAACCGCTCCACCGCGTCGGCGTCGGCGACGTCGAGCCGGTAGGCGTGGGCGACGCCGCCGCGCGCGGCGATCCGCGCGGCGGTGTCCTGCGCGGCGGCCTCGTCGATGTCGCTGACGACGACCTCCGCGCCCCGGGCGGCGAATTCCAGCGCGGTGGCCCGGCCGATGCCGCTGCCGGCGCCGGTGACCGAGACGAGCATGTCGCCGAACGGGCCGCGGTCGCGGCCGACCCGGGCACGCAGCAGCTGTCGCGACGCGGGCCGGCCGTCGAGGAAGTCGGCGAGTTCGGTGACGGCGGTGGCCAGCACCTGCGGGTGCGACAGCGGCGACCAGTGCCCGGCCGGGATGTCCCGTCGCCACAGCCGGCGCACCCACCTCGGGGTCTCGTCGAACACGTAGGGGCGCACGTAGGGGTCGCGGGTGTTGACGATCAGCTGCACCGGTACCGGGACACGCGGGTCGCGCCGGGCCGAGCGGCGCAGGACGTTGGCCGGGTAGACCCGGATGCTGCGGGCGGCGTCGTCGCGCAGGGTGCGGGAATGGTGCAGCTGGTCGGGCCGCAGGCGGTCACGGACCAGCAGCGACCGGCGCAGCAGCGGGGCGCCGGCCAGCCGCACCAGCAGCGGGGCCAGCACCGGGATGGAGAAGAACCCCATGTAGGACATGCGCAGCAACTGGGCCAGCGAGCGGGCGAACCGCCGCGGCCGCCACGGGGTGCCCAGCCCGCCCCTGATGTAGCGGTTGACGTGGTCGGCGCTCGGGCCGGACACCGAGGTGAACGAGGCCACCCGGGCGGCGGCGCCGGGCCGGGTCAGGAACTCCCACACCGCCACCGAGCCCCAGTCGTGGGCGAGCACGTGCACCCGCTGCCCGGGCGCCAGCGCGTCGGTCACCGCGGCGAAGTCGTCGGCGAACCGGGCCATGGTGTAGGCCGACACCGCCCTGGGCGCCGAGGAGCCGCCGACGCCGCGGTTGTCGTAGCGGATGACGCGGAACCGGTCGGCCAGCAGCGGCACCACGCCGTCCCACAACACGTGCGAGTCGGGCCAGCCGTGTACGAGCACCACGGTCGGCCCGGCCGGATCGCCCTCCTCGTAGGCGGCGATGCGCACGCCGCCGGTGCTGTCGACGAGGTGTTCGGTCGCCATCGGTCCTCCTCGAATCACCCGCCGGAGTCCTTCCCGCAAGCGTTCCCGCCCGGCTTACCGCATCGTGCCAGAGCGAGGTGGGCCGGTCCGTCACGAAGGTTCGCCGCGGACGTGGAAGGATGGGACCGAACACACTTCAGACCCGCGACGACCGACGTTTACGAGGGAGTCTTCACCTATGGCCATCTCCGTACAGATGCCCGCGCTCGGCGAGAGCGTGACCGAGGGCACCGTCACCCGCTGGCTCAAACAGGAGGGTGACACCGTCGAACAGGATGAGCCATTGCTGGAGGTGTCGACCGACAAGGTCGACACGGAGATCCCGTCGCCGGCCGCGGGCGTGCTGCAGAAGATCATCGCCAAAGAGGACGACGTCGTCGAGGTCGGCGGCGAGCTCGCCGTCATCGCCGAGCCGGGCGAGGCAGTCGGCGGCGCCGAGCCGGGCGAGGCAGTCGGCGGCGCCGAGCCGGCCCCCGCCGCACCCGCGGCCCCGGCGCCGCAGCCGTCCTCGGAGTTCGTCGAGCCCGCCCCGACCGCCCCGGCGCCCGCCGCGGCTCCGCCCGCCGCACCGGCGGCCTCCGGCGCCACCACCCCGGTGCTGATGCCGGAACTGGGCGAGTCGGTCACCGAGGGCACCATCACCCGTTGGCTCAAGCAGGTCGGCGACCGGGTCGAGGTCGACGAGCCGCTGCTGGAGGTGTCCACCGACAAGGTCGACACCGAGATCCCCTCGCCGGTGGCCGGCGTGCTGGTGTCGATCACCGCCCAGGAGGACGACACCGTCGCCGTGGGCGCGGAGCTGGCCCGCATCGGTGACGCCGCCGCCGCGGCCGCCCCGGCCCCCGCCCCGGCCCCCGCACCAGCGCCAGCGCCCGCGCCGGAGCCGACCCCGGCGCCCGCGCCCCAGCCGGCCCCGCAGCCGGTGCAGCAGGCGCCCGCCCCCGCCCCGGCGCCGGCCCCGACTCCCGCCCCCGCGCCGGCTCCGGCCGCTCCGGCCGCACCGGCCACGTCGTCCGGTGACGCCACGCCGTACGTGACGCCGCTGGTGCGCAAGCTGGCCGCCGAGCACGGGGTGGACCTGTCGACCGTCAAGGGCACCGGTGTGGGCGGCCGCATCCGCAAGCAGGACGTGCTGGCCGCGGCCGAGGCCAAGAAGGCCGCCGCCCCGGCCGCCTCCGCCCCGGCCCCGGCTCCCGCCGCGGCGTCCGCCCCGGCGGCGCCGTCGCCGCTGGCGCACCTGCGCGGCACCACCCAGAAGGCCAGCCGCATCCGCCAGCTCACCGCGAAGAAGACGCTGGAGTCGCTGCAGACCACCGCCCAGCTCACCCAGGTGCACGAGGTCGACATGACCCGCATCGTGGCGCTGCGCGCGAAGGTCAAGGACGAGTTCTACGAGCGCGAGGGGGTGAACCTCACCTACCTGCCGTTCATCGCCCGCGCGGTGATCGAGGCCCTCAAGGCGCACCCGAACATCAACGCCAGCTACAACGAGGACACCAAGGAGATCACCTACTACGACGCCGAGCACCTCGGCATCGCGGTGGACACCGAGCAGGGCCTGCTCTCGCCGGTGATCCACAACGCCGGTGACCTGTCGCTGGCCGGGCTGGCCCGGGCGATCGCCGACATCGCCGCGCGCGCCCGCTCCGGCAACCTCAAGCCCGACGAACTGTCCGGCGGCACCTTCACCATCACCAACATCGGCAGCCAGGGGGCGCTGTTCGACACCCCGATCCTGGTGCCGCCGCAGGCGGCGATGCTGGGCACCGGCGCGATCGTGAAGCGGCCGCGGGTGGTCGTCGACGCCGAGGGCAACGAGACCATCGGCATCCGGTCGGTGTGCTACCTGCCGCTGACCTACGACCACCGCCTCATCGACGGCGCCGACGCCGGCCGGTTCCTCACCACCGTGCGCAAGCGCCTGGAAGAGGGCTCGTTCGAGGCCGAGCTGGGACTCTAGGGCGATGACCAGGGTCGTCGCGGTCGCCGGATCCTCCGGGCTGATCGGGTCGGCCCTGGTCTACGCGCTGCGCGCCACCGACCACCGCGTCCTACGCCTGGTGCGCCGGACCCCGTCGAACCCGGACGAGCTGTTCTGGGACCCCGACACCGGGGAGTTCGACGCGGCCCGACTGCGCGGGGTGGACGCGGTGGTCAATCTGTGCGGGGTCGGCATCGGCGACAGACGCTGGACCGGCGCGGTCAAGCAGACGCTGCGCGACAGCCGGATCGGCCCCACCGAGGTGCTGGCCGCCGCGGCCGTCGAGGCCGGGGTGGGTGTGCTGGTCAACGCCAGCGCGGTCGGCTACTACGGCGACACCCGCGACCGGGTGGTCGACGAGTCCGCTCCGCCCGGCTCCGGCTTCCTGGCCGGGTTGTGCCGGGACTGGGAAGCCGCGGCCCTTCCGGCGGCCGATCACGGGGTGCGGGTGGTGCTGGCCCGCACCGGCCTGGTGCTCGCCCCGGCCGGCGGCCTGCTGACGCGGCTGCGGCCGCTGTTCTCGTTCGGGCTGGGCGGCCGGCTCGGCGACGGCCGCCAGTACATGCCGTGGATCGGCATCGAGGACGAGGTGCGTGCGCTGCGGTTCGTCATCGAGCGCGACGACATCAGCGGGCCGGTGAACCTGACCGGCCCGGCCCCGGTGACCAACGCCGAGTTCACCGCGGCGCTCGCCCGCGCGTTGCACCGGCCCGCCGTCCTGCCGGTGCCGGTGTTCGCGCTGCGGGCGGCCGTCGGCGAGTTCGCCGACGAGGGCCTGCTGGCCGGGCAGCGGGCGGTGCCGGCCGTGCTCGAGCGGGCCGGGTTCGAGTTCCGCCGGCACACCGTCGGCGAGGCCCTCGCCTTCGCCCTCCGCGCCCAACGGGACGTTTCGGCGGAAATGTTCGAGTAGATCCCGCCCGATCGTCGATCTCGGCGCACGCGCCGCGGCCGAGTACGGTTTCGGTATGGATTCCATCCGCGCGGCGCGGACCCCGATCGAGGTGCGTCGGCTCGGCCGCGTCGACTACCACGCCGCCTGGCGGTTGCAGCGCGAACTGGCCGACGCCCGGGTGGCCGGCGGGCCGGACACCCTGCTGCTGCTGGAGCATCCCCCGGTCTACACCGCGGGCAAGCGCACCGAGCCGCACGAGCGGCCGGTCGACGGCACCCCGGTGGTCGACGTCGACCGCGGCGGCAAGATCACCTGGCACGGCCCCGGTCAGCTCGTCGGCTACCCCATCATCGGCCTGGCCGAACCCCTCGATGTGGTCAATTTCGTTCGGCGCCTTGAGGAATCGCTGATGGCGGTGTGCACCCAACTGGGCCTGCGCACGGTGCGGGTGCCGGGCCGGTCCGGGGTGTGGGTGCCCGCCGACGACCGCGGCCCGGACCGCAAGATCGCCGCCATCGGCATCCGGGTGGCCCGCGCGGTCACCCAGCACGGCTTCGCACTGAACTGCGACTGCGATCTGGGGGCGTTCTCGACGATCGTCCCGTGCGGCATCTCCGACGCCGGGGTGACGTCGCTGAGCGCCGAACTGGGCCGCCGGGTGGGGGTCGACGAGGTCGTCGAGCTGGTCGCCGCCAACGTCTCGGACGCGCTGGACGGACGGCTGCCGGTAGCATCGACACAGTGACGGTGTCCCCGGAAGGCCGCAGGCTGCTGCGCCTGGAAGTTCGCAACGCCCAGACGCCGATCGAACGCAAGCCGCCGTGGATCAAGACGCGCGTCCGGATGGGTCCGGAGTACCGCGAGCTCAAGGACCTGGTGCGCCGCGAGCAGCTGCACACGGTGTGCGAGGAGGCCGGCTGCCCCAACATCTTCGAGTGCTGGGAGGACCGGGAGGCCACCTTCCTCATCGGCGGCGAGCAGTGCACCCGCCGCTGTGACTTCTGCCAGATCGACACCGGCAAGCCCGCCGAGCTCGACCGCGACGAGCCGCGCCGGGTGGCCGAGAGCGTGCAGGCGATGGGGCTGCGCTACGCCACCGTCACCGGGGTGGCCCGCGACGACCTGCCCGACGGCGGGGCGTGGCTGTACGCCGAGACGGTGCGCGCCATCAAGGCGCTCAACCCCGGGACCGGGGTGGAGCTGCTCATCCCCGACTTCAACGGGGAGCGCCCGCTGCTCGAGCAGGTCTTCGAGGCCCGCCCCGAGGTGCTGGCGCACAACGTCGAGACGGTGCCGCGCATCTTCAAGCGGATCCGCCCGGCGTTCCGCTACGAGCGCAGCCTGGCGGTGCTGACCGCGGCCCGCGAGCACGGGCTGGTCACCAAGTCCAACCTCATCCTCGGCATGGGCGAGACCCCCGAGGAGGTGCGGGCCGCGCTGCGCGACCTGCACGACGCCGGCTGCGACCTGGTCACCATCACCCAGTACCTGCGCCCGTCGGTGCGCCACCACCCGGTGGAGCGCTGGGTGCATCCCGACGAGTTCGCCGAGCACGAGCGCTACGCCCGCGAGCTCGGGTTCGCGGGGGTGCTGTCGGGTCCGCTGGTGCGCTCGAGCTACCGGGCCGGGCGGCTCTACGCCGAGGCGGCGCGGCTGCGGGCGCTCGACCGGCCACCCGTATCCTGAAGGAATGGCGAAGTCCCGCGACAAGGAGGCCGTCAAGGCCGCCAAGGCCGCCCGCAAGGAGGCGGCCAAGCAGCGCCGCAGCCAGCTGTGGCAGGCGTTCCAGATCCAGCGCAAAGAGGACAAGCGGCTGCTGCCGTACATGATCGGCGCGTTCGTGCTGATCGTGGCGGCCTCGGTGGCGCTCGGCGTGTGGATCGGCGGCTTCACCATGTTCATGCTCATCCCGCTGGGCGTGGTGCTGGGCGCGCTGGTGGCGTTCATCATCTTCGGCCGTCGGGCCCAGAAGTCGGTGTACGCCAAGGCCGAGGGCCAGGCCGGTGCGGCCGCCTGGGCGCTGGACAACCTGCGGGGCAAGTGGCGGGTGACGCACGGCGTGGCGGTCACCGGCAGCTTCGACGCGGTGCACCGGGTGATCGGCCGGCCGGGCGTGATCCTGGTCGCCGAGGGGAACCCGAGCCGGGTGAAACCGCTGCTGGCCCAGGAGAAGAAGCGCACCGCGCGGCTGATCGGCGAGGTGCCGATCTACGACATCGTGGTCGGCAACGGCGAGGGCGAGGTGCCGCTGTCGAAGCTGGAGCGCTACCTGAACCGGCTGCCGGTGAACATCACCGTCAAACAGCTCGACGCGCTGGAACAGCGGCTGGCCGCCCTGTCGTCCAAGCAGGCCCCGCTGCCGAAGGGGCCGCTGCCCACCCAGGCCAAGATGCGCGGCGTGTCGCGCACCGTGCGCCGGCGCTGAGCGCCCGGCGGGGACGGCTCAGCGCCGCACCACCGCGGTGTTGGTGAACCGGTCCTGGTAGCCGCGGAAGTCGCGATCGGTGAACAGCGCCGGGATGACCGGCACGATCAGCAACCCGCGCACCAGGGCCCGGCCCAGCCCCACGCCCCGGCCGTCGACGGAGACCACCTGCAGCCCCATCGCGTACTGGCCGGGGGTGAACCCGAACAGCCGCACCGCGGCGACGCCGAGCACCAGCCACACCAGTAGCGGCGCCAGCGACCCGACCTGGGACTCGAGCAGCTGTTCGCGGGTGATCAGCCCGACCGACACCGCCAGCCAGCACAGTCCGTAGGCGATCATCCAGTCGATGAACAGGGCGGCGATGCGCCGGCCGAACCGGGCGATCGACCCGGGGCCGGTCTCCGGGAACCCGAGCCGCTTGCCCGGATAGTCGTCGTCGGTGGTGGGTCGGTTCGATTCGGGACCGGAGAGCCAGGATCCCAGTGCGCGGGCCATACTGATGAGGATAGGCGGCACCCGGACACCGTTATCCCGGCCACCATCGGGACCTGAATTTCCCGGAAAACCGCAGCGTGACGCGGATCGGACGATTGCGTAACGTCCGCGCAACATTCGGTTGATGACCGCGCAACATCGTGTCCTTAGCGTCAACGCGCGAGTTACCGAGTAAAAGGAGAACTTCAGGTGGCAGGTAAGACGGCCGACGACATTCTCAGGCTGATCAAGGACGAGGGCGTCGAGTATGTCGACATCCGGTTCTGCGATCTGCCGGGTGTTGTCCAGCACTTCTCGGTCCCGGCTTCGGCGTTCGACGAGCGCGTCTTCGAAGACGGGTTGGCGTTCGACGGATCCTCGGTCCGGGGGTTCCAGTCGATCCACGAGTCCGACATGATGCTGCTGCCGGACCCCGAGACCGCCCGGATCGATCCGTTCCGCAAGGCCAAGACCCTCAACATCAACTTCTTCGTCCACGACCCGTTCACCCGGGAGGCCTACTCGCGCGACCCGCGCAACGTGGCCCGCAAGGCGGAGAACTACCTCATCAGCACCGGCATCGCCGACACCGCCTACTTCGGTGCCGAGGCCGAGTTCTACATCTTCGACTCGGTTCGGTTCGACTCGCAGATGAACGGCACCTTCTACGAGGTCGACTCCGAGTCGGGCTGGTGGAACACCGGTGAGGCGTTCGAGGCCGACGGCAGCCCCAACCGCGGCTACAAGGTGCGCCCGAAGGGCGGCTACT
>NZ_CALDGS010000075.1 GCF_937941905.1 uncultured Mycolicibacterium sp.
GAGGGGCTTTTTCGTGGTCCGGTTCCGGTTCAGTCGGCCCGCAGTGTGAGCGGGAACGGGATGTCGTCGCGCGCGCTCTCGGCGGGGAAGCACGGTGTGGAACCCGACAGCGTCGGGGGGAAGCCGTCGACCCCGGCGGCGACGATCTGAAGCCGGTAACCGTCTGGGCCGTAACCGAATTCGTTCGGTGCGCGGAACCCGTCGCGCTCGTAGACGTACCAGCCCCAACTGCGCCAGATGTCGCCGACCTGCCGGACCACCGCCTTGAGGTCGGTTCCGGGAGGGGGCGTGAGCGCACCGATGGTGTGGAACCGGCGCGGAACGGTCTTCGGATCCGCCGGTTCGTCCTCGCACCAGCTGTTGCGCCCGGCGCTGCCGTACCGGGTGGCGTCGAGGACCGTGCCCGGTGGCAGCGTCCGCAGGGTGCGTAGCAGGTACTCCCGCAGCGTGTCCTGCGCCTGCTGTTGGCTGCGGGGGACGACGACCTGCGGGTCCCAGCCGGGTGGGGGAGGTGGCGTGGATGTCACCGGAGGACCTCCAATATCGGAGGCGCCGGTCGGGGTGACCGGGCCGGGGGCGTTGCCGTTGCAGCCGATGGCGGTGACGAGGACCAGCGTCAGGCCGGTCAGGGCCCGTTTCGTGCGTTTCATGGGAGCACCTTCGGTGGGGGCATGCCTGCGATGATGGCACCCATGTTGGCCAGGGCCGGGTTGCCTTCGTCCCAGTAGGAGCTGTGCGCGGCGATCGACGGCAGATTCAGGAGCGGCGGCCCGGTGGCCGGGCCGGGCGCGGCCTCGAGCTCGATCGCGCCGAAGCTGTCCGCCGTCGGATTGATCCCCAGGGTCGCGCCGGCGACGAGGTGGATGATGTCGTGCTGGGCGCGGGTGGCGTAGACGTTGGCGCCCGGGTCGAGGCTCAACTCCGAGGCGCGGCCGACGAGCATGCCCGGGCTGCCCACGGCGATGACGTTGTCGACGGCGAGGTGGTCGCCGCCGGAACCGGCGCCGCCGACCAGGGTGGAGCCGTAACTGTGGCCGATGACGGTGTCGACGGCCGGCGGGCCGGTGTGCGAGGCGTGCATGCCGTCGACGAAGGCGCTCAACGCGGGCCCGCCGTGCTCGGCCCGATCCGGGAAGGCGGCCTGCGCGAGGCTCATCGGTCGGTCGTAGCCCATCCACGTCGTCGCCGCAAGGTCCTTCGGCTCCAGGGTGGGGTTGGCGTCGAGCGCCGCCTGGTACATGCTGAGCGACTTGCCGTCACTGCCCTCGAATGCGGCCAGATCCTGACCGGTCCCGGGAACCAGGATCGCGGTGTGCGTTGCGGTGTCGGGGTTTCCGATCGAGACGGCGGCGTGCCCCCGGTCGTCGATCGAGCCGAGAAAGCGCGGCACGCCGTCGTTGCGGTGCAGCACCGTCTCGACGGCGCGGTAGCCGTCGAGACGGCGTTGGGCGGCATGCCAGTCCTGTCGCCACTCGCGCCAGGCGCTGTAGGCCCTGCCGTCGGTTCTGGGGTTCGGTACCGCGCCGGCGGCCCAGTCGGGGTGTTCGTTGCGCAGCCGGTCGATCTCGGACTGCGTCGCACGGGCCAGCTCGTCGAGGTGCATGCGGTTGTAGCGATCCCGGTCGACGAACGGCATCCCTGGGTGGTTGCCGATGGCGTGGTCCTGCGCGTAGAGCCAGTCCTTCTCCTCCCGGGTCAGCCGCTCCCAGAGGTCGTTGAACCGGTCGGGATCGTCGGGAACCGGTTCGGACAGCGCGTCCTGGATCTCGGGGCGGTTGTCGTGCGGCGTGTCCGGTATCGGTGTCTCGCCGATCGCCGTGCGGATGGCGCGCGCGAGATCCTCGTCGATTCGCGCCGCCTCGGTGAGGATCGCGTCGAGCCGGGGCTGCAGTTGCGCCCGCTTCAGCTCGACCTCGATCGGGGGAGCGCCGGCCGAGCCGGGGCTCGGCTCGATGGTGTTGCCGACCGGGTCGACGGACATTCCCAGGCGCTCGGCGTCCGCTCGCAGTTGTACGAGTTGGGCTTTGACATCCTCGATGTCGTCGGCGGCCCGCTTCGCCAGCTGTGCGACGGCCAGCGCCTCGTTGCCGTGCGCGTCGAGATCCTTGCGGGTCCGGTCGATGGCGTCGGCGGCGGCTGCGGCGGCGTCGCCGCCCCAGGTGCCGAATGCCGGCAGGTCGGCGATGCCGTCCGCCGCCTCGAGGGCGGCCTCGGCACGACTACGGGTGGCGTGGAACACCTCGCGGACGTCACCCGGATCCCAGCGATCGATGTCGGCGACCGAAACACTCATCGACCGGACCGGTCATAACCCCATGTCGTCGGGGTCGATCCGCGGCATCGCCCGGTCGATCGCCTCGGCGCCGGTGTGGTCGGTGTGCTGGTACTGTGCGGCGCCGGCGCGGAGTCCGGCACCGTGGCCGATCATCCGGCCGACGACCGCCGTTGTGTCGGCCCGCCACTTGGCCAGCGCGGTGTCGAGTGCCGCGGCCGCCGCGGCCGGGAGGCCGCCCCGGGCCGTTTCGATCCGGCTGTCGGCCGAACCGTGGCGACCGCGCAGGTCGTCGGCACAGACATCCACCCGGTCCGCCGACATCCTCAGGTCCTCGGGTACCACCCGCACCGGCTTCGCCATGTCCCCCCTTCGCGCCCGGTACGGTTCGACTCTAGTGATCGGGCCGGTGGCCGCGGTGCACGAATTTCGGCGCGGGCGCCCCGTGCCGGGGCCCAGGTCTGGGGGTCTGGGTCGGGGGGTCTGTGTCTCGGGATTTGTGTCCGGGGGGCCTACCAGTACACCTTGCTGTAGTCCGGCAGCCACGCGCCGTTCTGGCAGCTGAGCGGCAGGCCGTCGAGGCTCTGCGCCGAGCCGCGGGCCTCCCCGCACGGCTGGCCCTGCGCCCGCACCCCGACCAGCGGATCGACCGCCGCCCACTCGTTGGTCGAGTTGCACACGTAGGTGTGCCCGGCGGTGCTGATCCCGAAGATGTAGCGGATGCCGCGGTTGTCGCAGTGCGCGCCGGGGTCGATGCCGCGGGCCACGTACGGCACGCAGCCGGCGTCGTCGCACGCCGCGGCGGGCGCCGCCGCCACCACCGGCGCGGTCAACAGCCCGCCGGCCAGAGCCAGAACCGTCACGAATCGCATGCCAGCCTCCCACCGGGATGGTAGGTCCGCTCACCGTCCCGGGCACCAAGTTTGCCGGGATCGACACGCCACGGCTGCACCGGGGTGGGGATCCGGCGCCGGGCCGAAATACACACCGGCGCCGCCCGTATCACGGGACGGCGCCGGCGCGCTGCGGTCTGCTACTCGGGGCAGGTGACTACGATCTCGAACGGCTTGGTCACCGGCTGCATCGGGTTCGCCATGTCGACTCCCGTTGCGGTACCGGTGATTCGGTAGGTGTTGCCGTCCTTCTCGGCGGTCGCCTCACCCTGCCCGGCGCCCTGCTGGAAGCCCAGCGACACCCCGTTGACATTGCCCAGCCCGACCGACTGGACCGCGGGGGAGTCCCCCTCGGTCACCACGGCGGCGATGCCGGTGGCCGCCTCGCCGATCGCGATGTTGACGTTGCCGCCGCTCGCGGCGCATACGACGGTGCCACTGATCTGCTGGTCCTCGCCGTCGATGGTGACCCTGGTGTCGCCCTCGGCGGCGGCAGCGGTGGTGGTCTCCTCGGTGGTGGTGGTCTCCTCGGTCGTCTCGACCGTGGTGGTCGTCGAGGTCTCCTCGCTGGACGAGTCGCTGCTCGACGAGCAGCCCACCAATCCGGCGACCAGGATCGCGGCGCCGCCGACGGCCGTCAGCATGCTCTTCTTCATATGGCGCTCCATTCGTCGCGGCCCGTCGGTCGGCGGACCATCTCCTGAAGTATGGAGGCGCCGCTGAACTGCGGTGTTGCGTTTCGGCGAAAAATTGCCTATATAGGGCCGGCTCCGGGCGGCGGTGCGGTCTTGCCGCCGGCGGGCGGCGGTGGCGGTCGATGCTTCAATACTGCGGTGACCGTGCAAGGATCGGCGCCCTACTTCAGCATCGAGGCACAGCTTCCCGGCCGGCTCGGCCGCGCCGGTGTCATCCGCACCCCGCACGGCGAGATCCGCACCCCGGCGTTCATCCCGGTCGGCACCCAGGCCACCGTCAAGGCGGTCATGCCGGAGACCGTCAAACAGCTTGGCGCGCAGGCGGTTCTGGCCAACGCCTACCACCTGTACCTGCAGCCCGGCCCGGATATCGTCGCCGAGGCGGGCGGGCTCGGGGCGTTCATGAACTGGCCGGGTCCCACCTTCACCGACAGCGGCGGGTTCCAAGTGCTGTCGCTGGGGGCCGGGTTCCGCAAGGTGCTCGCCATGGACACCAACCTGGTGCAGGCCGACGACGTGATCGCCAAGGGCAAGGAGCGGCTGGCGCACGTCGACGACGACGGGGTGACGTTCCGCTCGCACCTCAACGGGTCGACCCACCGGTTCACCCCGGAGGTGTCGATCGGCATCCAGCACAAGCTGGGCGCGGACATCATCTTCGCCTTCGACGAGCTGACCACCCTGGTCAACACCCGCGCCTACCAGGAGCGGTCGGTGCGGCGCACGCACGAGTGGGCGGTGCGCTGCCTGGCCGAGCACAAGCGGCTGTCCGCCGAGCGCGGCGACCGGCCGCCGCAGGCGCTGTTCGGGGTGGTGCAGGGCGCGCAGTACGAGGACCTGCGCCGGCAGGCCGCCCGCGGGCTGGCCGAGTTGGACTTCGACGGGTTCGGCATCGGCGGGGCGCTGGAGAAGCAGAATCTCGCCACCATCGTGGAATGGGTGTGCAGCGAGCTGCCGGCGGACAAGCCCCGGCACATGCTCGGCATCAGCGAGCCCGACGATCTGTTCGCCGCGGTGGCCGCGGGTGCGGACACCTTCGACTGTGTGTCCCCGTCACGGGTGGCGCGCAATGCCGCGCTGTACAGCCCCACCGGCCGGTTCAACATCACCAACGCCCGGTTCCGGCGCGACTTCACCCCGATCGACGAGCACTGCGACTGCTACACGTGCGCCAACTACACCCGCGCCTACCTGCACCATCTGTTCAAGGCGCGGGAACTGCTCGGCTACACGCTGGCCACCATCCACAACGAACGGTTCATCATCCGGCTCGTCGACGACATCCGCGCCGCGATCCTCGACGGCAGCTTCGACGAGCTGCGCGAGCACGTGCTCGGCCGCTACTACGGCTCCAATAGCGGCGCGTCCGGGCGGGGTGAGCCGGTCGGGTAGTGCTCGGCGAGTGCCGCGGCCACCTCGATGAACGGGCGCCGGGTGGCCGGCGACAGCGCGGCGGTGCCGTCGATGACGCCGCCGGGACGCAGCCGGCCGTCGAAGGGGATCTCGATCACCGGCTTGCCGTGGCCGGCGAACTGCCGCGCCAGCACCGCCCGCGTGCGTTTGTCGGCGTGGCCGTCGGAGTCGTTGAGCACGATCACCGTGCGCTGCAGCAGGTCTGCGCGGCCGTGGGCGTGCAGCCAGTCCAGCGTCTGACCGGCCGCCGCCGCCCCGTCGATCCAGGGGGAGGACACCACGATCAGCGCGTCGAGGTCCTTGAGCACCTCCTGGGTGACCGGGGAGTCCATGGTCGAGCTGCAGTCCACCACGGCGATGCCGAAGTGCCGGTCCAGGCGGGTCATCGCCTCCCGGTACACGGCCGGGTCGAGCACCCGGCGCCGGGCCGGGGCCGGCTCGCCGGCCAGCACGAACAGCCCGCCGGCATTGCTGCCGAGGTGGCCGCGGATGTCGGCGAAGGAGTCGACGTCGCGGTCGGCGGCCAGGTCCCAGAACGAGCTGCGGGAGTTCGGGTCGATGCGGCTGCCCAGCTTGCCGAACGAGGTGTCGGCGTCGACGGCGACCACCCGGTCGTTGACCCGCAGTTCGGCGAACACCGAGCCGACGCAGGCCGAAACGGTGGTCTTGCCGACCCCGCCCTTGCCGAACACGCCGATCTTGAAATGTCCGCGCAGCGGCCCGCGGATGCGGGCCTCGAGCTGGGCCTGCCGCAGTTCCTCGGGTGAGGGTCCCGGGTTGATCAGCCCGAAGCTGGCCCGGTAGACCCAGCGCCGCCAACCGTTCGCCGGCGGGTTGCGGCGGGGCGGCACCAGTTCGTCGGCGCGGAACCGCTCGGCGAAGGAGCCGGGTTCGGCGGGTTGCCCGCCGGGCCAGGGGCCGGGCGGGGGTGCGGGCGGTGCCGACTGCGGCTGCCGGCCCGGCTGCGGGGGCCGCCCACCGGTGTCGGGGCGCGGTGGGTGGGGCCAGGATCCCTGAGTCGGTGCCGGGGCGCCGAACCCGGGCCGGTGTCCGCGGAAACCGGCGGCGGGCGGTACCGGATCGATCGGCGCGGTGGCGTCGGCG
>NZ_CALDGS010000076.1 GCF_937941905.1 uncultured Mycolicibacterium sp.
CGTCCGTTCGCTCGCGGAGGCCGACCGCGCGGGTGGCCCGTCACCGGCGTGTTTGCCGGTCCCGCGCCGCCGCGCGCCCGTTTGTCGGTGACAGCCGTAGGATTGCAGTCATGGCGACGCATGCGAGTGCTGCGGCGCACCGCGAAGCACGGTCGCCGCTCGTGATCGACATCGCCGGGCTGCCGCGCCGGCCCGGATCGATGCTCACCTTCACCGAGACGGTGACCAACCCCGCCCGGATGGGGCTGGAGCTGATCGGGGTCGAGGCCGGCACCCCGCTGGAGCTCGATCTGCGCATCGAGTCGGTGTCGGAGGGCGTGCTGGTCAGCGGTTCGGTCGTCGCACAGACCACCGGGGAGTGCTCCCGCTGCCTGACCGAACTGACCGGGCGGGTGCGCATCGAGCTCACCGAACTGTTCGCGTACCCGGACAGCACCACCGACGCCACCACCGAGGAGGACGAGGTCGGCCGCGTCGGCGCCAGCGGCGTGCCGGACACCGTCGACGTCGAGCAGGCCATCGTCGATGCGGTGGGCCTGGCGCTGCCGTTCTCCCCGCTGTGCCGCGAGGACTGCCCCGGCCTGTGCCCGCAGTGCGGGATCCCGCTGGACACCGCCGAACCCGGGCACGGCCACGAGCAGGTGGACCCGCGCTGGTCCAAGCTGGCGGGCCTGTTCGAGCAGGGCGGAGAGGACGGGGAACGGCAGTGAGCTCCGAAGAGCGGGTGGACCGTTCTTCGCTGCTGGAGGCGCTCGGCGTGGATCTGCCCGACGAGCTGCTCACCGTGGCGTTGACCCACCGCAGCTACTCCTACGAACACGGCGGGCTGCCCACCAACGAGCGACTGGAGTTCCTCGGCGACGCGGTGCTCGGGCTGACCATCACCGAGGAGCTCTACCGCCGCCACCCGGACCGTTCCGAGGGCGACCTGGCCAAGCTGCGCGCGAGCATCGTCAACACCCAGGCGCTGGCCGACGTCGGCCGCGGTCTCGGCGACAAGGGGCTGGGCGCGCACCTGCTGCTGGGCAAGGGCGAGGAGAACTCCGGCGGCGCGGACAAGTCCAGCATCCTCGCCGACGGCGTCGAGAGCCTGCTCGGCGCGATCTACCTGCACCACGGCCTCGAGGTGGTGCGGGAGGTGGTGCTGCGGCTGTTCGCCGAGCTGCTCGACACCGCGCCCACGCTGGGTGCGGGGCTGGACTGGAAGAGCAGCCTGCAGGAACTCACCGCCGCCCGTGGCCTGGGCGCGCCGACCTACGTGGTCACCTCGACCGGGCCGGACCACAACAAGGAGTTCACCGCCACCGTGGTGGTCGCCGACGTCGAGTACGGCACCGGCGTGGGGCGCACCAAGAAGGAAGCCGAGCTCAAGGCCGCCGCGGCGGCGTGGCACGCCCTCGACAGTGCCTGAGCTGCCCGAGGTCGAGGTCGTCCGGCGCGGACTGCACGACCACGTGACCGGCAGGCGGATCACCGCGGTCCGGGTGCACCATCCGCGCGCGGTGCGCCGGCACGAGGCCGGCGCGGCCGACCTGACCGCCCGGCTGCTGGGCACCCGCATCACCGGCACCGGCCGGCGCGGCAAGTACCTGTGGCTCACCCTCGACGACGGCGACGCGGCGCTGGTGGTGCACCTGGGCATGAGCGGGCAGATGCTGATCGGCCCGTGCCGCACCGACCACCTGCGCATCGCCGCGCTGCTCGACGACGGCACCGCGGTCAACTTCGTCGACCAGCGCACCTTCGGCGGCTGGCTGATCGCCGACCTGGTCGAGGTGGACGGCACCGCGGTGCCCGCCCCGGTGGCGCACCTGGCCCGCGACCCGCTGGACCCGCGGTTCGACCGCGACGCGGTGGTGGATGTGTTGCGCCGCAAGCACTCCGAGATCAAACGCCAGCTGCTGGACCAGACCGTGGTCTCCGGCATCGGCAACATCTACGCCGACGAGGCGCTGTGGCGGGCCCGGATTCACGGGTCCCGGATCGCCGCCGCGCTGCCGCGCCGCCGGCTCGCCGAACTGCTCGACGCCGCCGCCGCGGTGATGACCGAGGCGCTGGCCCAGGGCGGCACCTCGTTCGACGCGCTGTACGTCAACGTCAACGGCCAGTCCGGGTACTTCGACCGGTCGCTGGACGCCTACGGCCGGGAGGGCCGGCCGTGCCGGCGCTGTGGGGCGCCGATGCGGCGGGAGAGGTTCATGAACCGCTCGTCGTTCTCCTGTCCGAAGTGCCAGCCCCGGCCCCGCATCCGCCGCCGATAGACTCACCACGCCGGTCGCCCCCGTGCGGGGCGCGGCCGCTCGCGAGAGGACGACACCGACCATGACCGAACTGTGGGTGGAGCGCACCGGGGTGCGCCGCTACACCGGGCGCAGCAGCCGCGGCGCCGAGGTGCTCATCGGTTCCGAGGACGTCGAGGGCGTGTTCACGCCCGGCGAACTGCTCAAGATCGCGCTCGCCGCCTGCACCGGCATGGCCAGCGACCAGCCGCTGCGCCGCCGGCTCGGCGACGACTACCCGGCCACCATCCGGGTCTCCGGCGCGGCCGACCGCGAGCGCGAGGTCTACCCGCTGCTTGAGGAACGCCTGGAACTGGACCTGTCCGGTCTCGACCCGGCCGAGCGCGAGCGGGTGCTCACCGTGGTGCGGCGCGCCATCGACCAGGTCTGCACCGTCGGGCGCACGCTGAAGTCGGGCACCGAGGTGCGGCTGGAGATCGACGCCCGCTAGTCCGCTTTTCGGGGGAGGAGTCCGTGCCGCAGAACGACGACACCGAACCGGTCCGGCTCAGCGCCTGGGTGCACGGCCGGGTGCAGGGGGTCGGATTCCGCTGGTGGACCCGATCGCGCGCGCTGGAGCTCGGCCTGACGGGGTATGCCGCCAACAAGCCCGACGGCCGGGTGCACGTGGTGGCCCGCGGGCCGCGGGCGGCCTGCGAACGGCTGCTGGAGCTGCTGCGCGGCGGCGGCACCCCGGGCCGGGTGGACACCGTGGTCGCCGACTGGGCCGACGCCGGCGAGGAGTTCGACGGCTTCAGCGAGCGATGAGCCGGGCGCCGGTAGTCTGACACGTCGTGTACCTCAAGAGTCTGACGCTGAAGGGTTTCAAATCCTTCGCCTCGCCGACGACCTTGCGGTTCGAGCCCGGCATCACCTGTGTGGTCGGGCCCAACGGGTCGGGCAAGTCCAACGTCGTCGACGCCCTGACCTGGGTGATGGGGGAGCAGGGCGCCAAGACGCTGCGCGGCGGCAAGATGGAGGACGTCATCTTCGCCGGGACGTCCTCGCGGCCGCCGCTGGGCCGCGCCGAGGTCACCCTGACCATCGACAACTCCGACAACGCGCTGCCCATCGAGTACTCCGAGGTGTCGATCACCCGGCGCATGTACCGCGACGGCGCCGGCGAGTACGAGATCAACGGCAACTCCTGCCGGTTGATGGACATCCAGGAACTGCTCAGCGACTCCGGCATCGGCCGGGAGATGCACGTCATCGTCGGGCAGGGCAAGCTCGCCGAGATCCTCGAGTCGCGTCCCGAGGACCGCCGCGCCTTCATCGAGGAGGCGGCCGGGGTGCTCAAGCACCGCAAGCGCAAGGAGAAGGCGCTGCGCAAGCTCGACGCGATGCAGGCCAACCTGGACCGGCTCACCGACCTGACCACCGAGCTGCGCCGTCAGCTCAAGCCGCTGGGCCGGCAGGCCGAGATGGCCCGCCGCGCGCAGGTCATCCAGGCCGAGCTGCGCGACGCCCGGCTGCGGCTGGCCGCCGACGACCTGGTCACCCGGCGGTCGGAGTACGAGAACACCAACGCCGCCGAACTCGAGCTGCGCCGCGAACTCGAGGAGCTCTCGGCGCGGCTGGAGACCGCCAACGCCGAACTGCAGATCCGCCAGCGCGACGTGGCGGTGCTGTCCGAGCGCGCCGACCACGCCCAGCAGGCCTGGTTCCGGCTGTCGGCGCTGACCGAGCGGGTGGCCGCGACGGTGCGCATCGCCACCGAACGGGCCCAGCACCTGCGGGACGAGCCCGAGACCCCGCACGGCCCGGACCCCGACGAGCTGGAGGCCGAGGCCGACGAGGTCGCCGCCCGCGAACAGGAGCTGCTCGAGGAGCTCGAGGAGTCGCGGGCCCGGCTGGAGGCCATCCGGGAGGAACTGGCCGAGGCCGAGCGCGCCGCCGCCGAGGCCGAGCGGGCCCAGATGGCCGCCGCCCGCGCCGAGGCCGACCGGCGCGAGGGCCTGGCCCGGCTGGCCGGCCAGGTCGAGACCATGCGGGCCCGGGTGGAGTCGATCGACGAGACGGTGGCCCGGCTGACCGCCTCCATCGAGGAGGCCGCCACCCGCGCCGAGACCGCCCAGGCCGAGTTCGAGACGGTGCAGGCCAAGGTCGGCGAGCTCGACGCCAGCGAGGTCGGCCTCGACGAGCACCACGAGCGCACCGTCGCCGCACTGCGGCTGGCCGACGAGCGGGTCGCCGAGCTGCAGGCCGCCGAGCGCAACGCCGAACGCCAGGTGGCCTCGCTGCGGGCCCGCATCGAGGCGCTTTCGGTGAGCCTGGAGCGTCGGGACGGGTCGGCCTGGCTGCAGCAGCACCGCAGCGAGGCCGGGCTGCTGGGCCCGGTCGCCGAACTGGTCAAGGTCCGCGAGGGCTACCAGGTGGCGGTCGCCGCGGTGCTGGGGGCGGCCGCCGACGCGGTCGCCGCGGAGGACTTCGCGGCCGCCTGCGCGGCGGTGGACGCGCTCAAGGCCGCCGACGGCGGCCGGGCGGCCATCGTGCTGGGCGACTGGCCGGCGGCAGACCGGCCCGACGTGGCACTGCCGGCCGGCACGGTGTGGGCGGTCGACCAGGTCGAGGTGCCGGACCGGCTGCGCGGCGCGGTGTCGGCGATGCTGGCCGGGGTGGCCGTGGTGCCCGACCTGGCCACCGGGCGCGACCTGGTCGCCGCGCACCCGCAGCTGCGCGCGGTGACCCCGGAGGGCGACCTGATCGGCGCCGGCTGGCTGGCCGGCGGGTCCGACCGCAAGCCCACCACCCTGGAGATCGCCGCCGAGATCGACAAGGCCCGCGCCGATCTGGAGGAGGCCGAACGGCAGGCCGCCGAACTCGGAGCGGCGCTGGCCGGGGCGCTGGAGGAGCAGGCCGCCCGGCAGGCCGCCGCCGAGGAGGCGCTGGCCGCGCTCAACGAGTCCGACGCCGCGATCTCGGCGATCTACGAGCAGCTCGGCCGGCTCGGCCAGGAGGCCCGCACCGCCCGCGAGGAGTGGCAGCGGCTGACCCGCCAGCGCGAGGAGCTGGAGGCCAACCGGGCGAGCACCGTCGAGCAGCTCGGCGAGCTGGAGGCCCGGCTGCGCAACGCCGAACAGGAACCGGCGTTCGAGGCCGAGCCGGTGGACCGGGAGGCCACCGTCGCGGTGGTGGAGGCGGTGCGCTCGGCCGAGGTGGAGGCCCGGCTGGCGGTGCGCACCGCCGAGGAGCGCGCCAACGCCGTTCGCGGCCGGGCGGATTCGTTGCGGCGGCAGGCCGCCGCCGAGCGCGAGGCGCGGGCCCGCGCCGAACGGGCCCGGGCCGCGCGGGCCACCGCGGCGGCGATGGCCGCCGCGGTGGCCGAGGCCGGCCACCAGGTCAAGGCCCGGCTGGACCGGGTGGTGGCGGCGGCCTCGGCGCGGCGCGACCGGCTGGCCGCCGAGCGTCAGCAGACCGCGGCCGCGCTCGACGAGGTGCGCGCCGAGGTCAACGAACTCAACACCCGCATCGCCGCGCTCACCGAGGCGCTGCACCGCGACGAGGTGGCCAAGGCGCAGGCCGCGATGCGCATCGAGCAGCTCGAGCAGCAGGTGCTCGAACAGTTCGGTATGGCCGCCGACGACCTGATCGCCGAGTACGGCCCGCACGTGCCGCTGCCGCCCACCGAGCAGGAGATGGCCGAGTACGAGCAGGCCAAGGAGCGCGGCGAGCAGGTCGTCGCCCCGCAGCCGATGCCCTACGACCGGGCCACCCAGGAGCGCCGCGCCAAGCGGGCCGAGCGCCAGCTCGCCGAGCTGGGCCGGGTCAACCCGCTGGCGCTGGAGGAGTACGCCGCGCTGGAGGAGCGCTACAACTTCCTGTCCACCCAGCTCGAGGACGTCAAGGCGGCCCGCCAGGACCTGCTCAACGTCATCGCCGACGTCGACAAGCGCATCCTGCAGGTGTTCACCGACGCCTTCCACGACGTGGAGCGCGAGTTCCGGGACGTGTTCGCCACGCTGTTCCCCGGCGGGGAGGGCCGGCTGCTGCTGACCGACCCGAACGACATGCTCACCACCGGGGTGGAGGTGGAGGCCCGGCCGCCCGGCAAGAAGATCAAGCGGCTCTCGCTGCTGAGCGGCGGGGAGAAGTCGCTGACCGCGGTGGCCATGCTGGTGGCGATCTTCAAGGCCCGGCCGTCGCCGTTCTACGTCATGGACGAGGTGGAGGCCGCGCTCGACGACGTCAACCTGCGCCGGCTCATCTCGTTGTTCGAGCAGCTGCGGGAGCGCTCGCAGCTGATCGTCATCACCCACCAGAAGCCGACCATGGAGATCGCCGACGCGCTCTACGGCGTCACCATGCGCGGCGACGGGGTGACGACGGTGATCTCGCAGCGGCTGCGCGGCCAGGAGCTCGTCGCCGGCCCGTCGGCCACCGCCGACCGGTAACCCCGGCCGGCCCGCGCTCCCGCCTGAGCCGCCGCGCGTCCGCCTGAGACAATGACACGGTGTCGGAAGGTTTGTGGATCGCGATCGCGGTCATCGCTGTTCTGCTGGTCGCCGCGCTGGCCGTCGGCCTGGTGCTGTACCGGCGGCGCCGGATCAGGCTGAGCCGTCCGGAGCCCACCAAGCCGATCGAGCCCGGCGGGCGCTACCAGGCCAGTTCCGGGATCACCTTCAGCCGCGCCGAGCCGGCCGGGACGGCCGTCGCGCCGCCGGCACCGAAACCCGAGCCGGCCGAGACGCTCGACACCACCGGGCTGCCCGGCGTCGGGGACGACGCCAGCATCCCGCGCGACTCGGTGCGCCGGCCCATCTCGGAGGTTCGGCTGCCCGAGCAGGACGTCACTGCCCCCGAGGCCGTCCCCGAGCCCGCACCCGCACCGGAACCCGAACCTGAGCCCGCACCGGAGCCCGCACCGGAGCCGGAGCCCGCACCGGAACCCGAACCGGCGCGGGAGGAGATCGCCCCGGCCGAGGGCCGGCTGGAGCGGCTGCGCGGCCGGCTGGCCAAGTCGCAGAACGCCATCGGCAAGAGCATGCTCGGTCTGCTCGGCGGCGGCGACCTCGACGAGGAGTCCTGGGAGGAGATCGAGGACACCCTGATCGTCGCCGACCTGGGCCCGGTCACCACCGCCGCGGTGGTGGAGAAACTGCGCGAGCGGATCGCCGCCGGGGCGGTGCGCAACGAGGCCCAGGCCCGTGCGGTGCTGCGCGAGGTGCTCATCGCCGAGCTGCGGCCCGAACTGGACCGCTCGATCAGGGCGCTGCCGCACGACGACAAGCCGTCGGTGCTGTTGGTGGTCGGTGTCAACGGCACCGGCAAGACCACCACCGTCGGCAAGCTGGCCCGGGTGCTCGTCGCCGACGGCCGCCGGGTGGTACTCGGCGCCGCGGACACCTTCCGGGCCGCCGCCGCCGACCAGCTGCAGACCTGGGCCTCCCGGGTGGGGGCGGAGGTGGTGCGCGGCCGGGAGGGCGCCGACCCGGCCTCGGTGGCCTTCGACGCCGTCGACACCGGAATCCGGTCCGGCGCGGACGTGGTGCTCGTCGACACCGCCGGCCGGCTGCACACCAAGACCGGGCTGATGGACGAGCTCGGCAAGGTCAAGCGCGTGGTGGAGAAGCGCGCCGCCGTCGACGAGGTGCTGCTGGTGCTCGACGCCACCATCGGCCAGAACAGCCTGCCGCAGGCCAAGGTGTTCGCCGAGGTGGTCGACATCACCGGCGTGGTGCTGACCAAGCTGGACGGCACCGCCAAGGGCGGCATCGTGTTCCGGGTGCAGCAGGAGCTCGGGGTGCCGGTGAAACTCGTCGGCCTCGGCGAGGGGCCGGACGATCTCGCGCCCTTCGAGCCGGCCGCGTTCGTCGACGCGCTGCTCGGCTGAGCGCCCCGCTGACCAGGCCCGACCCGCGGTGAAACGTGTATGTAACAGCCGCGGGTCGGGCGTTCACATTTCCGAAACGCGAACGCATCGCCGGGGAAACCACCGCGTTTGAACCTCTCAGGGAGGCCGATCCGTCGGCGCACTCTCAAGGAGGTTCACACAAAGTGGTATTAGCCTTACCGGACGAAGCGTTCGCCGCCTTCGACAGCGGCGACACCGCATGGGTACTCGTGAGCGCCGCGTTGGTGCTGCTGATGACGCCGGGTCTGGCGTTCTTCTACAGCGGCCTGTCCCGCGGGAAATCCGCCCTCAACATGATGATGATGAGCTTCGGCGCCCTGGGCGTCGTGAGCGTCGTCTACGTGCTGTGGGGCTACTCGATGTCGTTCTCGTCGGGGCACACCGGCGAGTCGGACATCCTCGGGATCTTCGACAACCCCTTCTCCCTGTTCGGGTTGAGCCAGTTGCTGGAGACCCGTGAGATCGACGGTGAGGAGCTCAGCGTCATCGGTGGCTTCGGCACCGTGCCGGCCATCGTGTGGGTGGGCTTCCAGCTGACCTTCGCGGTCATCACCGTCGCCCTGATCAGCGGCGCGCTCGCCGAGCGCGTGCGGTTCGGCACCTGGCTGGTGTTCTCCGTGCTGTGGGCCACCTTCGCCTACTTCCCCCTGGCCCACATGGTCTGGGGCGGCGGCCTGCTGTCGGACGCCGAGAACGGTTTCGCCTCCTGGCTGTTCGGCTACGACGCAGAGGCCGGGGCGGCCAACGTCGCGCCGATCGACTTCGCCGGCGGCACCGTGGTGCACATCAACGCCGGTATGGCCGCGCTGGTGCTGGCGCTGATCGTGGGCAAGCGGGTCGGCTTCGGCAAGACCCCGTACCGCCCGCACAACATCCCGTGGGTGATGCTGGGCGCGGCCCTGCTGTGGTTCGGCTGGTTCGGCTTCAACGTCGGCTCCGAGGGTGCCGCCGATGCCATCGCCGGCGCGGTGTGGGTGAACACCACCGCCGCCACCGCGGCCGCCATGCTGGGCTGGCTGCTGGTGGAGAAGCTGCGCGACGGTCACCCCACCAGCGTGGGCGCCGCCTCGGGCATCGTGGCCGGCCTGGTCGCGATCACCCCGGCCTGCGGTGCGCTGTCGCCGGTCGGCTCGCTGATCCTCGGTGTCATCGCCGGCGCCCTGTCGGCCCTGGCGGTCGGCCTGAAATACAAGTTCGGCTATGACGATTCGCTCGACGTGGTCGGTGTGCACCTGGTCGCCGGCCTGTGGGGCACCGTGGGTATCGGCCTGCTGGCCACCGAGACCGGTCTGTTCTACGGCGGCGGCATCCAGCAGCTGATCGTCCAGATCGTGATCGCCCTCGTCGCAGTGATTTTCACCGGCATCGTCACCGCGATCATCGCCCTGATCCTCAAGCCGATGGGCTGGCGGGTCAGCACCGAGGACGAGACCACCGGTATCGACGAGACCGAGCACGCCGAAACGGCTTACGAACTGGTCTGATCGGGAAGAATTGCCCTCAGAAGGGATGGAATAGATGAAACTGATCACCGCGATCGTCAAGCCGTTCACGCTCGAAGACGTCAAGACCGGCCTGGAACAGAACGGTATCCTCGGAATGACCGTCAGTGAGGTGCAGGGCTACGGCCGGCAGAAGGGGCACACCGAGGTCTACCGGGGTGCCGAGTACTCGGTCGACTTCGTCCCCAAGGTCCGGGTGGAGGTCCTCGTCGAGGACGCCGCCGTGGACAAGGTCGTCGACGTGATCGTGCAGGCGGCACGCACCGGAAAGATCGGCGACGGCAAGGTGTGGGTCAGCCCGGTCGAGACCGTCGTCCGGGTCCGCACCGGAGAGCGGGGTGCGGACGCACTCTAGGCCGCGCGTGGGCTGCCGTTGAGGTCGCCGCCCGGCCGAATCCCGTTGACATCGAAGACTGGAAAGGCTTGGGGGAGATCGACAATGACACGGCAGACCCCCGGATCACGGGCCACCGGACCCGCCGCCGGAGACACCCGAGGTGTTCGGGGAACTCCGGCGGCGGGTTCCGCCGCGCCACGTCCGGCCACCGATCTGGTCGCCGCCGCCGAGCAGTTGATCCGGGGCGGGGCCAGACCGCTCGACGCAGCGGCGCTGCGCGACGCGCTGCGCGACCTCTACGAGTTCTGGCTCACCACCAAGGCCACCGAGATCGGGATCACCGCCACCAGCGGCTTCGCCATCGTCGCCACCGGCGGGCTCGGCCGCGGTGAACTCGTCCCCTACAGCGACCTCGATCTGATGCTGCTGCACGACAACATGCCGCCCGAGGTCGTCTCCGAGGTGGCCGAGAAACTCTGGTATCCCTTGTGGGACGCCAACATCCGACTCGATCACAGCGTCCGGACGGTGCCCGAGGCGCTCAAGGTGGCCGGCTCGGACATCTCCGCCGGGCTGGCCATGCTCGACGCCCGCCACATCGCCGGGGACGCCGACCTGTCCCAACTGCTTATCGGCGGCGCCCGCCGGCAGTGGCGCACCGGGATCGCCGGCCGCTTCGCCGAACTGGTCGAGGAGACCCAGGCGCGCTGGCAGCGGGCCGGCGAGATCGCCCACCGCGCCGAGCCCGACCTGAAGTCCGGCCGCGGCGGGCTGCGGGACGTGCAGCTGCTCAACGCGCTGGCCATCGCCCAGCTCGCCGACGTCTACCCGAGCCGGTCGCCGGCCTCGCCGATCGGCACCCTGGGCGAGGCACACCTGGCCCTGCTGAACGTGCGCACCGAACTGCACCGGGTCTCCGGCCGCGGCCGGGAGCTGCTGCTGGCCCAGCACGCCGACGAGATCGGCGCCGCCCTGGGCATCGGGGACCGGTTCGACCTGGCCCGCATGCTCTCCGACGCCGCGCGCACCATCACCTACTACGTCGACGCCGGGCTGCGCACCGCCGCCAACGCGCTGCCGCGGCGCGGATTCGCCGCGCTGCGCCGGCCGGTGCGCCGGCCGCTGGACGAGGGCGTGGTCGAGTACGCCGGCGAGGTCATCCTGGCCCGCGACGCCCGCCCGGAGCGCGACCCGGGACTGGTGCTGCGGGTGGCGGCCGCCTCGGCCACCACCGGGCTGCCGATCGCCGCCTCCACGCTGGCCCGGCTGGCCGCCACCGCCCCGGAGCTGCGCACGCCCTGGCCCCGGCAGGCGCTCAAGGACCTGCTGGTGCTGCTGGCCGCCGGGCCCAACGCGGTGGCCACCATCGAGGCGCTGGACCGCACCGGGCTGTGGGGCCGGCTCTTCCCGGAGTGGGGCGCGGTGCGCGACCTGCCGCCCCGCGACGTCGTGCACATCTGGACCGTCGACCGTCACCTGGTCGAAACCGTCTCGCGGGCAGCCGCGTTCACCACCCGGGTGTCGCGGCCGGACCTGCTGCTGCTGGGTGCGCTGCTGCACGACATCGGCAAGGGCCGCGGTGGCGACCACAGCATCATCGGCGCCGAACTGGCCACCCAGATCGGCACCCGGCTGGGGCTGTGGCCGTCGGACATCGACGTGCTCAGCAAGGTGGTGCGCTACCACCTGCTGCTGCCGGAGACCGCGACCCGCCGCGACCTGGCCGACCCCAAGACGATCGACGCGGTGGTGGCCGCCATCGACGGCGACTCGGTGGTGCTCGAGCTGCTGCACACGCTGGCCGAGGCCGACGCGCTGGCCACCGGGCCGGGGGTGTGGGGCGACTGGAAGGCCGCCCTCATCGGCGATCTGGTGCGCCGCTGCCGGCTGGTGATGGCCGGCGAACCGCTGCCGCAGCCCGACCCGATCGACCCGGCGCTGCTGGAGCTGGCCTCCGACCACGGCGTGCACGTCGAGCTGCGCCCCGGCGACGGTCAGCACCTCTACGACGTCGTGCTGGTCGCCCCGGACCGGCGCGGCCTGCTGTCCAAGGCCGCCGGGGTGCTCGCGCTCAACTCGCTGCGGGTGCACTCGGCGTCGGTCAACAGCCGCGACGGCATGGCCATCAACACCTTCGTCGTCTCACCGCACTTCGGCAGCCCGCCGGCCGCCGAGCTGCTGCGCCAGCAGTTCATCCTGGCGCTCAGCGGCGACCTCGACGTGGTGGGCACCCTCGAGCACCGGGAGGCCGAGGCGGCCGCCTCGCCCAGCCGGGCCGGGGTGCCGGGCGCCTCCCCGGCGCCCGCCCAGGTGCCCGCCCCGCCGCGGGTGCTGTGGTCGGACGGCGCGGTGCCGGGCGAGCTGATCGTGCAGATCCGCACCGTCGACCGCACCGGGCTGCTGTCGCGGCTGACGGCGGTGTTCGAGCGCGACGGGGTCGACATCGTCTGGGCCAAGGTCAACACCCTGGGCTCGTCGGTGCTCGACGCGTTCTGCATCGCGGTGGCCCCGGAGAGCGCGATGACGATCCGGGAACGGCTCGAACACGACCTGTACGCGGTGCTGCCCACCCCGCCCGCCAAGAACGAGGCCGGGGAGTCCGGCACGGTGTCGGAGGCCAGTTGAGCGCGCCGACGGCGGGCCGGCCCGGACCGTTAAGCTGGCGACGTGTTTGAAACCCTGTCCGACCGGCTGACCGGTGCCCTGCAGAACCTGCGCGGCAAGGGCCGGCTGACCGACGCCGACATCGACGCCACCATGCGCGAGATCCGGCTGGCCCTGCTCGAGGCCGACGTCTCGCTGCCGGTGGTGCGTTCGTTCGTCGCTCGGGTCAAGGAGCGGGCCAAGGGGGCGGAGGTCTCGGCCGCGCTCAACCCGGCGCAGCAGGTGGTCAAGATCGTCAACGAGGAGCTCATCGCGATCCTCGGCGGCGAGACCCGTCCGCTGCGGTTCGCCAAGAACCCGCCGACGGTCATCATGCTCGCCGGTCTGCAGGGTTCGGGTAAGACCACCCTGGCCGGCAAGCTGGCCAAGTGGCTGCGCGGCAAGGGCCACAACCCGCTGCTGGTGGCCTGCGACCTGCAGCGGCCCGGCGCGGTCAACCAGCTGCAGGTCGTCGGTGAGCGGGCCGGGGTGGCGGTGTTCGCGCCGCATCCGGGCACCTCGCCGCAGGGCGAGGCGGAGGCCGGCCCGGGCGACCCGGTCGCCGTCGCGGCCGCCGGTGTGGCCGAGGCGAAGGCCAAGCTCTACGACGTCGTCATCGTCGACACCGCCGGCCGGCTCGGCATCGACGACGAGCTGATGCGCCAGGCCGCGGCCATCCGCGACGCGGTCGACCCGGACGAGGTGCTGTTCGTCCTCGACGCCATGATCGGCCAGGACGCGGTCACCACCGCCGAGGCGTTCCGCGAGGGCGTGGGCTTCACCGGCGTGGTGCTGACCAAGCTCGACGGCGACGCCCGCGGCGGTGCGGCGCTGAGCGTCCGCGAGGTCACCGGGGTGCCGATCCTGTTCGCCTCGGCGGGGGAGAAGCTCGACGACTTCGACGTCTTCCACCCGGACCGGATGGCCGGCCGGATCCTGGGCATGGGCGACGTGCTCACCCTCATCGAGCAGGCCGAGCAGGTCTTCGACGCGCAGAAGGCCGAGGAGGCCGCGCACAAGATCGGCAGCGGCGAGCTGACGCTGGAGGACTTCCTCGAGCAGATGCTGGCCATCCGCAAGATGGGCCCGATCGCCAACCTGCTCGGCATGCTGCCCGGCGCGGGCCAGATGAAGGATGCGCTGGCCGCGGTCGACGACAAGCACCTCGACCGCATCCAGGCGATCATCCGCGGCATGACCCCGGAGGAGCGGGCCAACCCGAAGATCATCGACGCCTCCCGCCGGCAGCGCATCGCGAAGGGCTCCGGCGTCACGGTCGCCGAGGTGAACCAGCTCGTCGAGCGGTTCTTCGAGGCCCGCAAGATGATGTCGGCGATGGCCGGCCAGATGGGGCTGCCGTTCGGCCGCAAGAACACCAAGAAGGCGGCCAAGAACAAGAAGAAGCAGAAGGGCAGGAAGAAGGGCGGACCGACGCCGCCGAAGCTCAAGGGCAGCCCGTTCGGCGCGGGCATGCCGAACCTGCCGGGTGGCTTCCCGGACCTGTCGAACATGCCCAAGGGGCTCGACGAGCTGCCGCCGGGGCTGGCCGACTTCGACCTGTCGAAGCTGAAGTTCCCCAACCAGAAGTAGGCCGTGAAGCTGCACGTCCGCGGGATCGGCCTGCCCGACGAACAGCCGGTCGACTGGTGGATCGTCGACGGGGTGCTCAGCGCCGAGCCGGTGGCCGGGGCCGAGACGGTGTTCGGCGCCGACGGGTACGGCGGCTGGATCATCCCCGGCCTGGTCGACGCGCACTGCCACGTCGGGCTCGGTGAGCATGGGCCGCTGAACGACCTCGACGACTGCGTGGCGCAGGCCGCGACCGAGCGCGACGCCGGGGCGCTGCTGCTGCGCGACGCCGGCTCGCCGATCGACACCCGGCCGCTGGCGCACCGCCACGACCTGCCCGAGATCATCCGGGCCGGACGCCACCTGGCCCGCCCCAAGCGCTACTCGCGCGGGTTCGCCGTCGAACTCGAGGACGAGTGGCAGCTGCCCGCGGCCGTCGCCGAGCAGGCCCGCCGCGGCGACGGCTGGGTCAAGCTCGTCGGTGACTGGATCGACCGGGGCGTGGGGGACCTGGCGCCGCTGTGGTCCGACGAGGTGCTCAAGGCCGCGATCGACGCGGCGCACGCCGAGGGGGCCCGGGTCACCGCGCACGTGTTCGGCGAGGACGCGCTGCCCGGGCTGATCAGGGCCGGCATCGACTGCATCGAGCACGGCACCGGCCTGACCGAGGACCACATCGATCTCATGGTCGAGCACGGCACCGCGCTGGTGCCGACGCTGATCAACATCGACAACTTCCCGGGCATCGCCGACTCGGCCGACCGTTACCCGGTCTACGCGGCACACATGCGGGACCTGTACGCGCGGTGCCGCGACCGCATCGGCGCGGCCCGGGAGGCCGGGGTGCCGATCTACGCCGGCACCGACGCGGGCAGCATGGTCGCCCACGGCCGCATCGGTGACGAGATCGAGGCGCTCAAGGGCATCGGCATGACCCCGACCCAGGCGCTGGGCGCGGCGTGCTGGGACGCCCGCGCCTGGCTGGGCCGGCCCGGGCTGGAACCCGGCGCGCCGGCGGATCTGGTGTGCTACCGCGAGGATCCCCGGCTGGGTCCGGGCGTGCTGCGGCGGCCGGATCTGGTCGTCCTGCGCGGCCGGGTCTACCCGGGCGGTCAGACCGCCTGACGCAGCTGGGCGAAGCCCCAGTCGAGCAGCCCGATGGCCTGCCCGTACAGGTCGCCGGTGCCGTACATCTGCACCACCACCAGCCGCCGGCCGTCCCGCTCCGCGGCGCCGACGTAGGTCTTGCGCGCCAGGTTGGTGAACCCGGTCTTGCCGCCCAGCGTGCCCGGATAGCGGGCCAGCAGCTGGTTCTGGTTGGTCAGCGTCCTGCCCGGGAACGGCGCGGTGGGCGAGCGCATGATCTGCGCGACGAGCGGATACCGCAGGGCGGCACGGAAGATCACCGCGAGATCGTGCGGGGTGGTGACCGACTCCCAGCCCGGGCCGTCCAGGCCGGACGGGCTGGAGGCCTTGGTGTGCCGGGCGCCGACCTGTGCGGCCTTGCGGTTCATCGCCGCCACCGCGGCGCGCTGACCGCCGAGCATGTCGGCCAGCATGTTGGCCGCGTCGTTGCCGGACACCATCAGCAGCGCCGACAGCAGTTGGCGGGTGGTGTAGGCGCGGCCGGGTTCCAGCCCCACGCAGGAACATTCGACCTTGGTGTGGGATGCGTTGGCGCGGGCCCAGGAATCCGGGTGCAGGTGGTCGAGCACCACCATGGCCAGCAGTACCTTGATCGTGCTGGCCGGGGCGTGCGGTTCATATGGGTTGCGGCTGGCGAGGATTCGGCCGCTGTCCAGGTCGGCGAGCAGCCAGGCCCGGGCGGGGCCGTCGGGCGGGCCGGGCAGCGCCTGCGGCTGGGCGGCCGCCACGGGTGCCGGCACACAGCACAGCACCAGCAAGGCCGCCAACGCCTTTCGCAACCACCCGGCACGCACGACCGCCGAGCGTAGCCGCGCGCAGACACGCCGGTGCCGCGTTGCGGTCTCGCTTGCGTTGCGAATCGGCAACCCCGGCGTGCTCCGCGCAGTGTTGAATGGGCCACATGCTGAGCCTCAACGAGATCTCCGACCGCCTCGAAATCCAGCAGCTCATGGTCGACTACTCGTCGGCCATCGACCAGCGCCGGTTCGACGACCTGGACCGGGTGTTCACCCCGGACGCCTACATCGACTACCGCGCCACCGGCGGCATCGCCGGCCACTACCCGGAGGTCAAGCGCTGGCTGGCCGAGGTGCTGCCGAACTTCCCGGCCTACGCCCACCTGCTGGGCAACTTCGACGTGCGCATCGACGGCGACACTGCGACGTCGCGCACGTTGTGTTTCAACCCGATGGTGTTGTCCGATGAAGACAAGCAGGTGCTGTTCATCGGCCTGTGGTATGAGGACGAGTTCGTGCGCACCCCGCAGGGCTGGCGGATGATCAAGCGAGTGGAGACGAAGTGTTTCGACCGGATGGTGTAGCGCGCCGATGACCGCGACGACCGAGGCGCAGGACCGGGCCGTCCGGCGCGCACTGGACGAGGCCGACCTGCCCGCGCTCACCGCGGCGGTCCGGCCGCTGCCCGCCGACCGGGTGGTGGAGATGCTCGGGCGGCTGGACCGCAATCAGCGGGCCGTGCTGTACCGGGTGCTGCCCAAGGACCGGGCGCTGGAGGTGTTCGAGAACCTCGACCCGAGCCTGCAGGGCGACCTGGTCGGCGGGCTGCAGGACGACGCGGTGGCGTCGCTGTTCGCCGAGCTGGAGCCCGACGACCGGGTGGAGTTGCTCGACGAGCTGCCGGCCACCGTGGCGCAGCGGCTGCTGCAGGGGCTGCCGGCCGCGGAGCGGGGGCTCACCGCCGACATCCTCGGCTATCCGCAGGGGTCGATCGGCCGGCGGATGAGCCCGCACGTGGTGGCGGTGCGGCCGCGGATGACGGCGGCCGAGGCGCTGGCCCGGGTCCGCGAGCACCTCGAGGACGCCGAGACCGTCTACACCCTGCCGGTCACCGACGACCAGCGGGTGGTGGTCGGGGTGGTCAGCCTGCGCCAGCTGCTGCGGGCGGACCCGGACGACCTGGTCACCGACCTGATGGTGCCCGCGCACTGGGCCCGGGCCACCGACCGCGCCGAGCAGGCCGCCCGCCGGTGTGCGGACCTGAAGCTGCTCGTGCTGCCGATCGTCGACAGCGAGACCCGGCTGGTCGGCATCCTCACCGTCGACGACGCGCTGCGCATCCTGGAGGAGGCCGAGTCCGAGGACCAGGCCCGCATGTCCGGCTCCGAGCCGCTGCGCCGGCCCTATCTGTCCGCGCCGGTGCGCAGTCTGGTGCGGTCCCGGGTGGTGTGGCTGCTGGTGCTGGCGATCGGGGCCACGCTCACCGTGCAGGTGCTCGAGGTGTTCGAGGCCACGCTGTCGCAGGTGGTCACGCTGGCGCTGTTCGTGCCGCTGCTGATCGGGACCGGCGGCAACACCGGCAACCAGGCCGCCACCACCGTCACCCGCGCGCTCGCGCTCGGCGATGTGCGGTTGCGGGACCTGCCCCGGGTGATCGCCCGGGAGTTCCGGGTGGGGCTGTCGCTGGGGCTCATCCTGGGGTCGCTGGCCTTCGTGGTGACGAGCCTGCTCTACGGCGCCTCGATCGGCACCGTGATCGGCCTGACGTTCCTGAGTGTGTGCACCATGGCGGCCACCGTCGGCGGGGCGATGCCGATGCTGGCCCGGGCGGTGCGGGCCGACCCGGCGGTGTTCTCCAACCCGTTCATCTCCACCTTCGTGGATGCGACGGGCCTGTTGATCTACTTCCTCATCGCGCGGGCGGTGCTCGGGATCTAGGGGGTGTCGGACCCGGCCCCGACCACGCCCCGGCCGTGTCCCGCGCCATCGGCTACCGACGCCGCATGACGGCCGAACGCGCCACCAACCGGCCACCGCCCGATCCGGGTCAGGCGGCGGGCCGCTCGGCGACCAGTTGCACCCGTGGCAGCCGATCTCCACCCGGGGCCGGCTGCACGGTCGCCGTGAGCCCGGCCCGCCGCAGCGCGTCGGCGATGTCGTCGACCGGCCGGATGGTGAACCCGTACGGGGCGAACGGCAGCCGGCGCATGACGTCCGGTTCGCCGATGCCGATCACCGCGCGCCCACCCGGGCGCAGCACCCGGGCCAGCTCGCGGCACACCGCGTCCAGGTCGTCGACGAAGTAGACGGTGTTGACGGTGATCGCGGCATCCAGCGACGCGTCGGGCAGGGGGAGCGCGGTGAGCGAGCCGGATACCAGCCGCAGTCGGCCCGCGCCCACCTCGGCACCGAACACCCCCCGCGCCCGGTCGATCATGTCCGCGGAGATCTCGACGCCGTACACCGTGCCGTGCGGGCCGACCGCGTCCAGCAGGATCCGCAAACCGGCCCCGCCGCCGAAGCCCAGATCGGCGGCCACCCCGCCCGGCGGCACCTGCGTGGCCGCCGCGGCGGCGGCGATCGCGGGCGCGTTGCCGCGGTTGAGTCGGCGGACGACGATCCGGCCGAGCAGGCCGTGCGGGCGGCCGAGCTGGCCGGCGAGGCCGGCGAGCAGACGTTCACGAAGGGTCGGCATGCGTCCAGCATGCAGCGGATTTCGGTCCCGGCGCACGGGTCTGGCACAATGGACCGCTGTCCGCGCGGCGACCCGTTCGATGTGCCGTCGCGTGGTCAGACACACGCGAGGCAAAACCGGGTGCGGGCAATCCCGCCCGCATCGCTGAATTGCAGCGTGATACCCACAGGAGAACGCTTTTCATGGCTGTCAAGATCAGGCTGACCCGTCTCGGCAAGATCCGTAACCCGCAGTACCGCATCGTCGTCGCCGACGCGCGCACCCGCCGTGACGGCCGCGCCATCGAGGTCATCGGCCGGTACCACCCCAAGGAAGAGCCCAGCCTCATCGAGATCGATTCGGAGCGGGCGCAGTACTGGCTGTCGGTCGGCGCTCAGCCCACCGAGCCGGTGCTGAAGCTGCTGAAGATCACCGGTGACTGGCAGAAGTTCAAGGGCCTGCCCGGTGCCGAGGGCACCCTGAAGGTCAAGGAGCCCAAGCCGAGCAAGCTCGAGCTGTTCCAGAAGGCGCTCGCCGAGGCCGAGGGTGGCGCGACCGAGGCCACCACCCAGCCGAAGAAGAAGGAAAAGAAGGCCGAGAAGAAGGCCGACAAGGCTGAGGACAAGGCCGAGAAGGCCGCTGAGGCCCCGGCCGACGAGGCCAAGGCCGACGAGAACGCCGAGAGCTGACCACCGTGAGCTCCATCGTCGTCGACGCCGTTGAGCACCTGGTCCGCGGCATCGTGGACAACCCGGACGATGTGCGCGTCGACATGGTGACCAGCCGCCGGGGCCGGACCCTGGAGGTGCATGTGCACCCCGACGACCTCGGCAAGGTCATCGGGCGCGGCGGCCGCACCGCCACCGCGCTGCGCACCCTGGTCGCCGGCATCGGCGGCCGCGGTATCCGGGTCGACGTGGTGGACACCGACCGGTAACGGTCACGTCCATGGACCTGGTAGTCGGGCGGGTCGTCAAACCGCACGGCATCCGCGGCGAGCTCGTCGTGGAGATCCGCACCGACGACCCCGACACCCGATTCGCGCCCGGCACCCGGCTGCGCGGGAGACCCCCGCGCGGCGGGGCCGAGCGCGAATTCGTCGTCGAATCGATGCGCCCGCACAGCGGGCGGCTGCTGGTCCGGTTGGCGGGCGTCGCCGACCGCAACGCCGCGGACCTGCTGCGCGGCATCCTGTTCGTCGTCGACAGCGACGAGCTGCCGCCCATCGAGGACCCGGACGAGTTCTACGACCACCAGCTCGAGGGGCTGCGGGTGCGCACCGTCGACGGCCGCGACGTCGGGGTGGTCACCGAGGTGATCCACACCCCGGCCGGGGAGCTGCTCGCGGTGCGCCCCGACCCGGAACCCGACCCCGTACCCGCAGCCGGGCCGGAGGCCGGCCCGCCCCGGCGCCGCGAGGTGCTCATCCCGTTCGTGAGCGAGATCGTGCCCACCGTGTCACTGGCCGACCGGCTCATCGAGATCGACCCGCCCGAGGGTCTGCTGGAGCTGGACTGAAGGGATCGCCCGCATGCGGATAGACGTGGTCACGATCTTCCCGCGCTACCTCGATCCGCTGCAGGAGTCGTTGCCCGGCAAGGCGATCCGCGCCGGCATCGTGGACCTGCACGTGCACGACCTGCGGGACTGGACCCACGACGTGCACCGCTCGGTCGACGACGCGCCCTACGGCGGCGGACCCGGCATGGTGATGAAGGCCCCGGTCTGGGGCGAGGCGCTCGACGACATCTGCACCGCCGAGACGCTGCTGGTGGTGCCCACCCCGGCGGGCCGGTTGTTCGACCAGGCCACCGCGCAGCGCTGGAGCGGCGAACAGCACCTGGTGTTCGCGTGCGGCCGCTACGAGGGCATCGACCAGCGGGTGGTCGACGACGCCGCCCGGCGGATGCGCGTCGAGGAGGTTTCCATCGGCGACTACGTGCTGGCCGGGGGAGAGGCCGCCGCGCTGGTGATGATCGAGGCGGTGGTGCGCCTGCTGCCCGGCGTGATGGGCAATCCCGCCTCCCACCAGGAGGATTCGCACTCCGACGGGCTGTTGGAGGGGCCGTGCTACACCCGCCCGCCGAGCTGGCGCGGGCTGGACGTGCCCGAGGTGCTGCTGTCCGGCGACCACGCGCGGATCGCCGCCTGGCGGCGCGAGCAGTCGCTGGCCCGCACCCGGGAACGCCGGCCGGACCTGCTGGAGCGGGTCAGATCCGACCAGCCGGGAACAGCGTCCTGACCGCCTCGGTGATGGTGGCACGCGCCGTGGCGGCGTCGCCGGGCTGATCCGAGGCGATCACCATCACGAAGCGCCGGCCCGGCCCGATCACCCCGGTGGACAGGTGCATCCAGCCCCCGGCCACGCAGCACATCCAGCCCTGCTTGACCGCGACCTGCTCGTCGGGCAGACCGTCGGGGATGCCGAACCGCTGCGGGTAACGCCCACCCGGCTGGGTGGTGTCGATGCCCTCCGGGGTCGAGGCGGCCAGATTGGCCAGGATGATCTCGGCCTTGTCCCGGGGCAGCCCGCCCGCCCCGGACAGCAGCTTGTCGTAGTAGCGCACCAGGTCCGCGGCGGTGCTGGTGGTGTTCCACCAGTGGCCGTCGTTCGGGGGTGCGGTGTCGGTGAGGCCGTAGCGTTCGGCCACCCGCCGCACGATCGCGCTCCGGCCGCCGCGCAGCCAGAAGATCTCGGCCGGGTCGTCGTCGGAGGAGCGCAGCATCCGGTCGAAGCCCGCCCAGTCCTGCTCGCTGAGCCGCACCTCGCCGCGGGACACCCGCAGCAGCAGGTCGTCGGCGATGAACAGCTTGACCACCGAGGCGATCGCGATGGGCCGGTCGTTGCCGTTGGACACCAGCTGGCCGGTGTTGCGGTCCAGCACCTGCAGCGTGAGGTCGGCGCCGGCGCGCTCGGCCTGCTCGGTGGCCAGCCGGGCCCGGTCGGCCAGGTCGGTGAAGCTGGCCACCGGTTCGTCCGGCGCCGCCTCCGGCAGCGGGGCGGTGCCGCCCTGCGGGACCACGACGGTCAGCCCCTCCCGGGTGGGATCGGAGGTGCCGTACACCTTCGGTTCGCAGCCGGTGAGCACGATGAGCGCGGCCGCGCCCGCCGCCATCAGTCGCGATGGCCGCCGTGGCATGCCCCTCCTCGTGAGCTCGGTGATCCGGGGTTTCGCGGGCCCGCTCCGTCGCCTCGACCCGCGCTCATCCACCCTATCCGGTGGTGCGGTGACGTTCCGGCCCGCGCCCGTGCGGGGTGCGATTTCGCCGTGCCGGGCCCCGTCTGGCACAATTGAGCAGTTGTCTCGAACGGACCCGGCACGGATGACGCCCGCCGGCCTGCGAGATACGCCCCCGAACACCCGACGTTTCGGTTCTGTTGCGCGCGCTGCCGCGCGGCGCGACCGGAGCCGCCAACCGCAAGGAAGTGTCACCGATGAACACGCTGGACTTCGTCGATCAGGCGTCGCTGCGCGACGACATTCCCGAATTCGGCCCCGGCGACACGGTCAACGTGCACGTGAAGGTCATCGAGGGTTCCAAGGAGCGCATCCAGGTCTTCAAGGGTGTGGTCATCCGGCGCCAGGGCGGCGGGATCCGCGAGACCTTCACCGTCCGCAAGGAGAGCTACGGCGTGGGCGTGGAGCGCACCTTCCCGGTGCACTCGCCCAACATCGACCACATCGACGTGGTGACCCGCGGCGATGTGCGCCGCGCCAAGCTGTACTACCTGCGCGAGCTGCGTGGCAAGAAGGCCAAGATCAAGGAGAAGCGCTGATCGCGGCCTGACCGTCAGGACCGTCCCGAATCACCCGATGGCGCCCCGCGCCGTCGGGTGATCGCGTTTCGGCACCGGCACGGCCCGAGCCCGTCGGGGCGGATGGGACAGCGGTGACTACGCTATTGCCGTGACCGGTCCCACGGACTCCGACGACGCCGAGCGCACGTCGGCCACCGACGACGACACCGCCGCCCAGACCACCCCCGAGGACAAACCCGAGCGCAAGCACGGCGCGCTGCGCGAGGCAGCCACGCTGATCGGCATCGCGCTGGTCATCTACTGGGTGGTGCTCACCTTCATCGCCCGGCCGTACCTGATCCCGTCGGAGTCGATGGAGCCGACGCTGCACGGCTGCCCCGGCTGCACCGGCGACCGGATCATGGTCGACAAACTGACCTACCGGTTCGGCGATCCGCAGCCCGGCGACGTGATCGTGTTCAAGGGCCCGCCCAACTGGAACATCGGCTACAAGTCGATCCGTTCCGACAACCCGGTGATCCGTGGCGTGCAGAACGTGCTGTCGTTCATCGGCTTCGTGCCACCGGACGAGAACGACCTGGTCAAGCGGGTGATCGCGGTCGGTGGGCAGACCGTGCAGTGCCGGGCCGACACCGGGCTGACCGTGGACGGCGAACCGCTGCACGAGCCGTACCTGGACCCGCAGACGATGAACGCCGACCCGGCGATCTACCCGTGCCTGGGCAACGAGTTCGGGCCGGTGACGGTGCCGGAGGGTCGGCTTTGGGTGATGGGCGACAACCGCACCCACTCGGCCGACTCGCGGGCGCACTGCGACAGCCTGCCCGACGACGCCCGGCGCGGGCTGATCTGCACCGGCGACCCGGAGCCCGGCACCGTCCCGGTGGAGAACGTCATCGGCAAGGCCCGGTTCATCGCCTGGCCGCCCGGCCGCTGGGGCGGGGTGAACAGCATCGACCCGCAGCACTAGGGGAGCACCGTGGGTTCGGTCTGGCCACCGCGCACCGTGATCCGCCGATCGGCGGGGCTGCGCACGCTGGAGTCCGCGCTGTACCGCAGCGGCCTCGGTCCGGTCGCCGGGGTCGACGAGGTGGGTCGCGGCGCCTGCGCCGGCCCGCTGGTGGTCGCGGCCTGCGTGCTCGGCCCGAACCGGCGGGAGAGCCTGGCCGCCCTGGACGACTCGAAGAAGCTCGGCCCCAAGGAGCGGGAGCGGCTGTTCCCGCTCATCCGCCGCTACGCGCTGGCCTACCACGTGGTGGTCATCCCGGTCGAGGAGGTGGACCGGCGCGGGGTGCACGCGGCCAACATCGAGGGCATGCGGCGCGCGGTGGCCGGCCTGTCGACCCGGCCGGGGTATGTGTTGAGCGACGGGTTCCGGGTACCCGGACTGGCGGTGCCGTCGCTGCCGGTGGTCGGCGGCGACGCCGCGGCCGCCTGCATCGCCGCGGCCAGCATCCTGGCCAAGGTGAGCCGGGACCGGATCATGGTGGAACTGGACCGCCGGTATCCGGGGTACGGTTTCGCCGAGCACAAGGGCTACAGCACCCCCGCGCACACCGCCGCGCTGCGCGAGCTCGGCCCGAGCGAGCAGCACCGACGTTCGTTCGTCAACGTGCGGCGGCTGACCGACGGGGCGGACGCGTGGGCGGCGCCGCGGCAGTGGGAGCCGGAGCCACAGCACCGCCTCGGGTGAGGAAAGATGGAGCTACAGCCGCCACGGCAGATCGACATGAAGGACGCCTGAGCAGATGAGTGCCGAAGATCTCGAGAAGTACGAGACCGAGATGGAGCTCGCGCTGTACCGCGAGTACAAGGACATCGTCGGGCAGTTCAACTACGTCGTCGAGACCGAGCGGCGGTTCTACCTGGCCAACAGCGTCGAGCTCATCCCGCGCAACGCCGACGGCGAGGTGTACTTCGAACTGCGGCTCGCCGACGCCTGGGTGTGGGACATGTACCGCCCGGCCCGGTTCGTCAAACAGGTCCGCGTCATCACCTTCAAGGACGTCAACATCGAAGAGGTGGAGAAGCCCGAGCTGCGGCTGCCCGACTGACTGCCGGACTGACCGGCCGCAAGGGTCCTTCGGCCCCGTTCTCGGGTCGCTGGACCGCTACCGGTGCGGCCGGGAACCGGCCAGGATGGGGGTATGACCGGCTCCGGTAGGCTCCCCGCCGCCCCCGAGATCCACGAGACCCACACCGGCCTGGTGGCCCTGGTCGGCGACCGCGCCTACAAGGCCAAGAAAGCGGTCCGCACCGACTTCCTGGACTTCCGTGACGTCGCCGCGCGGGAGGCCGCCTGCCGGCGCGAGATCGAGCTGAACAGCCGGCTCAGCCCCCAGGCCTACCTGGGACTGGCGCACCTGACCGACCCGACCGGCGGGCCGGCCGAGCCGGTGCTGGTGATGCGGCGCTACCACGACGACGACCGGCTGGCCACCCGGGCCCGCCGGGGCGAGCCGCTGCGCGCCGAGATCGAGCAGATCGCCGCGGTGCTGGCCCGCTTCCACCGCGACGCCGACCGGTCGCCGGCCATCGACGCCGACGGCCGGCCGGACGCGGTGTCGAAGCGCTGGCACGACAACCTCACCGAGCTGCACCGGCTGCGCGACGCCGTGCTGCCCGCCGAACGCATCGACGAGATCACCCGGCTGGTCGACGACTACATCGCCGGCCGCGCCGGGCTGTTCGCCGAGCGGGTGGCGCAGGGCAACATCGTCGACGGCCACGCCGACCTGCTCGCCGACGACATCTTCTGCCTGCCCGACGGCCCGGTGCTGCTGGACTGCCTGGAGTTCGACGACGCGCTGCGCCACGTCGACGTCATCGACGACGCCGCGTTCCTGGCCATGGACCTGGAGTTCCTGGACCGGGCCGACCTGGCCGAGCAGTTCCTCGACGCCTACCGGGCCGCCAGCGGCGACACCGCACCCGCCTCGCTGGTGCACTTCTACGTCGCCTACCGCGCGGTGGTGCGGGCCAAGACCGACTGCATCCGCGCCGGGCAGGGCCGCACCGCCTCGATCGACGACGCCCGCCGCCACCTCAACCTGGCCGTCGACCACCTGCGCACCGGGGCGGTGCGGCTGGTGCTCGTCGGCGGCGGCCCCGGCACCGGCAAGACCACCCTGGCCCGCGGCCTGGCCGAGCGGCTCGGCGCCCAGGTCATCTCCACCGACGACGTGCGTCGTGAGCTGATGGTCCAGGGGGTGATCGGCGGGCCGGCCGGCGAGTTCCGCTCCGGGCTGTACAGCCCCGAACAGATCGACGCCGTCTACGCCGAGGTGGTCCGCCGCGCCGAACCGCTGCTGGCCGGCGGGCACACCGTGATCCTCGACGGCACCTGGCAGGAGCCCCGCCACCGGGCGGCCGCGCGCGAGGCGGCCGAACGGAACCGTTGCCGCCTGGTGGAACTCGCGTGCTCGCTGCCGCTGGAGGAGGCCGCGGCCCGGATCGCCGGGCGGCGCGGCTCGACCTCCGACGCCACCCCGCAGATCGCCGCCGCGCTGGCCGCCGAGCACGACGACGGCGTCTGGGAGGGTGCCCACCGCATCGACACCGGCCGGACACCGGCCGACTCGATCGCCGAGGCGCAGCAGATCTGCTGCCTGGGCATCTGATCCGACGAACGGAAGGGGGAAGACGATGAAGGCACTGGTCTACCACGGTCCGGGACAACGGCGCTGGGAGGAGGTTCCCGACCCCGTCCTGCAGCACGCCACCGACGCGGTGGTGCGGGTGGACGCCGTCACCATCTGCGGTACCGACCTGCACATCCTCAGGGGCGACGTGCCCGCGGTGACCCCCGGGCGCATCCTCGGTCACGAGGCGGTCGGCACCGTCACCGCCGTCGGCGACGCGGTGCAGACGCTGGCGGTGGGGGACCGGGTGCTGGTGTCGTGCATCACCGCCTGCGGGGCCTGCCGCTACTGCCGCACCGCCGGCTACGGGCAGTGCCTCGGCGGCGGCGGGTGGATCCTCGGCCACCGCATCGACGGCACCCAGGCCGAGTACGTGCGGGTGCCGTTCGCCGACAACTCCACCCACAAGGTGCCCGACGGCGTCACCGACGAGCAGATGGTGCTGCTCGCCGACATCCTGCCCACCTCCTACGAGGTCGGGGTGCGCAACGGCGCGGTGCAGCCCGGCGACGTGGTGGTCATCGTCGGGGCCGGGCCCATCGGGCTGGCCGCTGTGCTCACCGCCCGGCTGTACAGCCCGAGCCACATCGTCGTCGTCGACGTCGCCGACGCCCGGCTGGAGGCGGCCCGCCGGTTCGGCGCCGACGTGGTGGTCAACAGCGGCCGCGAGTCGGCGCGCGACGTCGTTGCCGGGCTCACCGGCGGGCTGGGCGCGGACGTGGCGATGGAGGCCGTCGGCATCCCGGAGACCTTCGAGGAGTGCGTGCGGCTGGTGCGGCCCGGCGGGCACGTCGCCAACATCGGCGTGCACGGCGCCCCGGCCACCCTGCACCTCGAGGACATCTGGATCCGCAACCTGACCATCACCACCGGCCTGGTCGACACCTGGTCCACCCCCACGCTGATCGAACTGGCCGCCAGCGGCCGGCTGGACACCAGCCCGATGGTGACCCACCGGTTCGGGCTGGACGAGTTCGAGGCCGCCTACGACGTGTTCGAACGCGCCGCCGACACCGGCGCGCTGAAAGTCCTGCTGACCGCGGAGCGATGAGCACCATGGCCGATTACGTCAAGGATTTCGACCACCTGCGGCTCGCCGACGCCGAGGCCGCCGGCGGTAAGGGCGCCAACCTCGGCGAGCTGGTCGCCGCCGGGCTGCCGGTGCCGCCCGGGTTCGTGCTGCTGCGCGACGGCTACCTGGCCTCGATGCGCGACGCCGGGGTGGCCGACGAGCTCAACGCCACCCACCGCACCGCGATGGCCGAGTCGGCCGACCCGAACCGGCTCGAACAGGCCTGCGCGCAGATGCGGGCCCTGGTGCACAAGGCCGGCATCGCGCCGGAGGTGCGCGAGCAGCTGTTGGCCGCCTACCGCGCCCTCGGCGACGACGTCGCGGTGGCGGTGCGCTCCTCGGCCACCGGGGAGGACGGCCGGGAGGCGTCGTTCGCCGGCATGAACGCCAGCTTCACCAACGTGCGCGGCGAGGCCGCCCTGCTCGAGGCGGTGCAGCGGTGCTGGGCGTCGCTGTTCGGCCCGCGGGTGGTCAGCTACCGGGCCGGCCGCGGCTTCACCGCCGACCCCGCCATGGCGGTGGTGGTGCAGGTGATGATCGCCTCGCAGCGCTCCGGGGTGGCGTTCACCGCCGACCCCAGCACCGGGGCCACCGACCGGGTGGTGGTGGAGGCCGCGCTGGGCCAGGGCGAGGTGGTGGTCTCCGGCGCGGTGGAACCCGACACCTACGTGGTGGCCAAGGACACCCGAGAGATCCTCACCGCCCGCATCGGGCACCAGGCGTTCCAGATCGTGCGCGGCCCGGACGGCGCCGACCAGCGCATCACCCTGCCGCCCGAACAGGCCGAGGCCCGGGTGCTCGCCGACGACGAGGTGCGCGCGGTCGCCGAACTCGCCGTCGCCGTCGAACGCCACCACGGCTGCCCGCAGGACGTGGAGTGGGCCATCGCCGACGGCCGCACCTGGCTGGTGCAGGCCCGGCCGATCACCACCCTGCACCACGCCGAGCCGGCCACCGGGGCCGAGGGACAGGTGGTGGCCCGCGGGCTGCCGGCCGCGCCGGGGGAGGCCTCCGGCCCGGTGCGGGTGCTGCACAGCCCCGACGAGGGGGCGCAGTTGCAGCCCGGCGAGGTGCTCGTCGCGCCGATGACCAACCCGGACTGGCTGCCCACCATCCGGCGGGCCGCCGCGCTGGTCACCGATACCGGCGGGATGACCTGTCACGCCGCGATCGTCGCCCGCGAGCTCGGGGTGCCGTGCATCGTCGGCGCCCGCACCGCGACCACCGACCTGCGCGACGGCATGCTGGTCACCGTCGACGGCAGCCACGGCCGGGTGGTCACCGGCCGGCCCACCGCCGCGGTGACCGTCGCCGCGCCGGCCCCCGGGCCCGCCGCGGCGCCGGCGGTGGAGACCACCGCCACCCGCATCTACGTCAACCTGGCCATGCCGGACGCCGCGGAATCCGTTGCGGCACAGGACGTCGACGGGGTGGGACTGCTGCGCGCGGAGTTCCTGCTCACCGAGGCGCTGCGCGGCCGGCATCCGCGCGACCTCATCGCCCGCGGCGAGCAGGACCAGCTCGTCGACGCGATGGTCGACGCGGTCGGGCGGATCGCCGCGGCGTTCGCCCCGCGGCCGGTGGTGTACCGGGCGACGGACTTCCGCACCAACGAGTTCCGCAACCTGGCGGGCGGGGACCGGTACGAGCCCGTCGAGCACAACCCGATGATCGGATTCCGCGGCTGCTACCGCTACATCAACCAGCCGGAGGTGTTCGCGCTCGAGCTCACCGCGCTGGCCCGGGTCCGCGAACAGTACCCGAACCTGCACCTGATGATCCCGTTCGTGCGCACCCGCTGGGAGCTCGAGGAGTGCCTGCGGCTGGTCGACGAGAGCCCGCTGGGCCGCCAGCGCGGCCTGCACCGCTGGGTGATGGCCGAGGTGCCGTCGGTGGTGTACTGGCTGCCCGAGTACCTCGGGCTGGGCATCGACGGGGTGTCCATCGGCAGCAACGACCTCACCCAGCTGATGCTGGGCGTGGACCGCGACTCCGACATCTGCGCGGAGCTGTTCGACGAGTCCGACCCGGCCGTGCTCGACGCCATCGAGCGGATCGTCACAACCGCGCGCCGGCACGGGATAACGTCGTCGCTGTGCGGGCAGGCCCCGTCGACCGACCCGGCGTTCGCCGAACACCTGGTGCGGATGGGGATCACCTCGATCTCGGTCAACCCGGACGCGGTGACCGCCGCGCGCCGCACGGTGGCCGCGGCCGAGCGCCGGCTGCTGCTCGAGGCGGCCCGCACCCGGCACCGAGACGTGAAGGAGTGACATCCATGGCGGACACCACCGGCGCGGTCGTCGTCGGCATCGACGGCAGCGACATCGCCATCGCGGCGGCCCGCTGGGCCGGGGCGGTCGCGACCCGGATCGGCGCGCCGCTGCACATCGTGCACGCCATGCCCAGCCTGGGCCGCAACCTCACCGACGCGGCGGCCGCCATCCGCGCGGCGATCATGTCCTACCAGGCCGACAGTTCGCAGATCTTCCTCGCCGACGCCGCCGACGCGGTCCGCGCCGCCTGGCCGGACCTGCGGATCGACACCGAGTCGCACAGCGAGCCCGCCGACCGGGCGCTCATCGAGGCCAGCCGCACCGCCCGGCTGATCGTGCTCGGCGGCAACGAGCTGTCGGCGGCCCGCGCGCTGCTGCTCGGCTCCACCACGCTGGCGGTGGCGACCCACGCGCACTGCCCGGTGGTGGCCTGGCGCGGCGGGGCGGCCGCCCCGGGCCGCGACCCGATCGTGGTCGGGGTGGACGGCAGCGCGCACGGCCAGGTCGCGCTGGAGGCCGCCTTCGAGCTCGCCGAGGCGTTCGACGTGCCGGTGCGGGCGGTGCGGTCCTGGACGGCCGCGCTGCCGCCGGGGGCGCCGGCCATCCCGTTCGTGGTGGACTGGGAGGCCCTGGAGGCCGCGCAACTCACCGAGCTCGTCGAGACCGTCGACGCGGTCAACAAACGCCATCCCGGGGTGCGCGCGGAGTGCCACCTGGAGCACGAGGGCCCGGCCCGGGCGCTGCTGCAGCACGCCGCCACCGCGCAGCTGATCGTGGTCGGCACCCGCGGCCGCAACGCCCTGGCCGGCGCACTGCTCGGCTCCACCAGCTTGAACCTGTTGCAGCACAGCACGATTCCGGTCATGGTGTGTCATGCCGAGGGCGACTGAGGGACGGGACCGATGGGTGCTCCACTGTGCTGGCTGACCGACATGGACGGCGTGCTGGTGCACGAGGACCGCGCCCTGCCGGGTGCGGCCGAGTTCCTGCAGCGCCTGGCCGAGAAACAGCGCCCGTTCTTGGTGCTGACCAACAACTCGATCTACACCCCGCGCGACCTCGCGGCCCGGCTGGCGCGCTCCGGGCTGGAGGTGCCCGAGCAGGCCATCTGGACCTCGGCGCTGGCCACCGCGTCGTTCCTGCGCACCCAGCAGCCCAACGGCTCGGCCTACGTCATCGGTGAGGCCGGACTGACCACCGCGCTGCACGAGGCCGGCTACACGCTCACCGACATCGACCCGGACTTCGTGGTGCTCGGCGAGACCCGCACCTACTCCTTCGAGGCGATCACCAAGGCGATCCGGCTGATCCTGCGCGGGGCCCGGTTCATCGCCACCAACCCGGACGTGACCGGGCCGTCGGCGGAGGGTCCGCTGCCGGCCTGCGGGTCGGTGGCCGCCCTGATCACCCGGGCCACCGGCCGGGAGCCCTACTTCGTCGGCAAGCCCAACCCGATGATGTTCCGCAGCGCGATGAACCGCATCGAGGCCCACTCCGAGCACACGGTGATGGTCGGCGACCGGATGGACACCGACGTCGTGGCCGGCATCGAGGCGGGCCTGGAGACCATCCTGGTGCTCACCGGGTCCACCAGCGTGGAGGACATCGAACGCTACCCCTACCGGCCCAGCCGGGTGCTGCAGTCCATCGCCGACGCCGTCGAACTCGTCTGAGCCGCGTGGCCGAGCCGATCGACGAGCACTTCACCGCCACCGTGGCGGCCTGGCGGCCGCCGCCCGAGCCGGGCCCGGCCGGGCCGCTGGACGCCACGGCGCTGCTGGCCCTGTTCGACGCCCAGGCCGGCAGCCGGCACCTGGACTTCGCGGCCCGGCAACTGCGGGCGGCCGGCCGGGGCTACTACACCATCGGCTCGGCCGGCCACGAGAGCAACGCCGCGGTGGCCGCCGCCCTGCGGCCCACCGACCCCGCGCTGCTGCACTACCGTTCCGGCGGTTTCTATCTCGCCCGCGCCCAACAGGTCGCGGACCCGGGCGAGGCGCTGCGCGACGTGCTGGCCGGGGTGGTCGCCGCCGCGGCCGACCCCATCTCGGGCGGTCGGCACAAGGTGTTCGGCCGGCACGACCTGGCGATCATCCCGCAGACCTCCACCATCGCCTCGCACCTGCCGCGCGCGGTCGGCACCGCGTTCGCCGTCGGCCGCGCCCGCAAGCTCGGCGTGCCCTGCGCGTGGCCGGCCGACGCGGTGGTGGTGTGCAGCTTCGGCGACGCCTCGGCCAACCACTCCACCGCCACCGGCGCGATCAACGCCGCGCTGCACGCCGCCTACCGCGGGCTGCCGCTGCCGCTGCTGCTGGTCTGCGAGGACAACGGCATCGGCATCAGCGTGCCGACCCCGGCCGGCTGGATCGAACACACCTGGGCAGCCCGGTTCGGGCCGGCGTATTTCCCCGCCGACGGCGCCGACCCGGCGGCGGTGTTCGAGGCGGCCGCGGCCGCCGCCGGGTACGTGCGGCGCCGGCGCCGCCCGGCCTTCCTGCACCTGCGCACCGTGCGGCTGATGGGCCACGCCGGCAGCGACTACGAACCCGGTTACCGCAGCCCGGCGCAGATCACCGCCGACTACGCCCGCGACCCGCTGCTGGGCACCGCGAAAGCCCTTGTCGAACAGCACATCCTGACCCCGAAGCAGGTGCTGGAACGCTACGAGGCCACCCGCGCGCGGGTGGCCGCGGCCGCCGCCGAGGCCGCCGGGTCGGCCCGGCTGGCCGACGCCGCGGCCGTCACCGCCCCGCTGCGGCGCACCCTCGACGAGG
>NZ_CALDGS010000077.1 GCF_937941905.1 uncultured Mycolicibacterium sp.
AAAAGCAACAAACAAAACCACCAACACACTATTGAGTTCTCAAACAACACACCCGCTCCGCGGGCAACCCTGCCAGCGTACTTCCTGCTGGCCGGGCCGTCAACCTCCGGTCCGGGTTTTTCGCCCCGCCCCGGCGGCGACGACTACTTTACGCAATAACCCGCCGAGTTACAAAATCGGGCTTCTACCAGCGGAAACACCGCCATGTTCGGCCCGATCGGGGGTCAGCAGACCCGTTCGATCTCCGCCCCCAGCGCGGTCAGGTTCTCCACGAACATCGGGTAGCCCCGGTCGATGTGGAAGACGTCGTGCACCTCGGTCTCGCCGTCGGCGACGAGGCCGGCGAGCACCAGGCCGGCGCCGGCCCGGATATCGGAGGCCCACACCGGTGCACTGGACAACTGCGGCAACCCGCGGACCACCGCGTGGTGGCCGTCGGTGCGGGCATCGGCACCGAGCCGCACCATCTCCTCGACGAACCGGAACCGGGCCTCGAACACGTTCTCGGTGATCATCGAGGTCCCGTCGGCGATCGACGCCAGCGCGATCGCCATCGGCTGCAGGTCGGTCGGGAAACCCGGGTACGGCAGCGTCGCGACGTTGACCGCCTTGGGCCGCTCGTACTGCACCACCCGGAAGCCGTTGTCGTGCTGGGTGACGGTGGCGCCGGCATCGTGCAGTTTGTGCAGCACCACCTGCAGGTGCTGCGGATCCACCCCGGTCACCTGCACGTCACCGCGGGTCATCGCCGCGGCGATCCCCCAGGTCGCGGCGACGATCCGGTCCCCGATCACCCGGTGCTCGGTCGGATAGAGCCGGTCCACCCCGGTGATGGTCAGCGTCGAGGTCCCCGCACCCCGGATCTGCGCCCCCATGTCGTTGAGCATGTCGCACAGGTCGACGACATCCGGTTCGCGCGCGGCGTTGTGGATCGTCGTGACCCCCTCGGCGAGCACCGCCGCCATGAGGATGTTCTCGGTCGCCCCCACCGAGGGGAACTCGAGCTGGATCTCCGCGCCACGCAGGTGGTCGGCCTCGGCAACCACGCAACCGTGCTCGATGTTGCACCGCGCACCGAGCTGACGCAGGCCGGCCTGGTGCATGTCCAGCGGCCGCGACCCGATCGCGTCACCCCCGGGCAGCGCGACGCGGGCCCGCCTGCACCGGCCCACCAGCGGACCGAGCACACACACCGAGGCGCGGAACTGCCGGACCGCGGCGAAGTCCGCGTCGTACTTGAGCTCGTCGGGCGAGGTCACCCGGACGGTGTCGCCGTCGAGTTCGACCGTCGCGCCCAGCCCGCGCAGCACCTCGGCCATCAACGGAACGTCCAGAATGTCCGGGGCGTTGGTGATCGTGCTGGTGCCCTCGGCGAGCAACGCCGCCGCCATCAACTTCAGGACGCTGTTCTTCGCGCCGCTGACGGCGACTTCGCCGGTCAACCGATTTCCGCCGGTGACCACGAACCGCTCGCTCACGCGGGCCAGTCTAGACAGCGAACTGGTTCGATGTCAGTTTCCCGGTACGTTTGGACCATGGCAGTCCACCTCACCCGCATCTACACCCGCACCGGCGACGACGGCACCACCGGCCTGGCCGATTTCAGCCGGGTGCCCAAGACCGATGCGCGGTTGGTGGCCTATGCCGACTGCGACGAGACCAACGCCGCGATCGGAGCGGCGCTGGCCCTCGGCGATCCGCCCGAACGGATCGCCGCGGTGCTGCGCCGGATCCAGAACGATCTGTTCGACGCCGGCGCCGACCTGTCCACCCCGGTGACGGCGGACCCGAAGTACCCGCCGCTGCGGATCACCGCGGACTACATCGACCGGCTCGAACACTGGTGTGACGAGTTCAACGCCGGCCTGCCGGCGCTGACGTCCTTCATCCTGCCGGGCGGCACCCCGCTCGCGGCGCTGCTGCACGTGGCCCGCACGGTGTGCCGGCGCGCCGAGCGCTCGGCCTGGCACGCGGTCGAGGTGCACGGCGAGACGGTGAGCCCGCTGCCCGCCAAGTACCTCAACCGGCTCTCGGACCTGTTGTTCATCCTGTCACGGGTGGCCAATCCCGACGGCGACGTGCTCTGGCAGCCCGGCGGCCCGGCCGCCGAACCGGCCGATCAGTAGGTCCGGCGGCGGGACCGCGGCGACGGCCTCGACTCCACCCAGGACAGGAACGCCGTCAGCGCCCCGCGGTCGAGCGCGATCTCGTACCCGCGCCGGCGCTCCGGCCCGACGTCGCGCAGCTCGAGGACGACCGTCTCGTCGGTCATGATGTCGAACTCGTCACCGCGCGGCGAGCGCCGGCCGACGATCTCCAGGCCGCGCCGGCTCAGCCGGCGGTCCGGCCACCACCGCAGACTCGACAGCCGGAAGAAGTCGGCCTGCCCACCGCGGTAGCGCAGCACGCCGTGCCGCCAGCCGTGCCCGCCCTCGGCGGGCAGGTCGCGCAGGATAGCGGCGTTGCCACCCAGCTTGCGCAGCTTCCACAGCCGGTAGCTGAGCATCACCGCGAACAGCCCGAAAACACCGATGAGCGCGACCATGACGACAGTCATGAGCGCGCTCATCAGTGTTTGTTCCCGTCTTCTGCGGTCCGGGGATCCCCGCTAGTCGAGCTGCCCCAGGGCCCGCAGCCGCGCCCGGCCGCGGGCCGCGACCACCGGGTCGTCGGACTCCGCGTCCCGCTTGGCTGCGTCGGCGTCGATCTCGTGCTCGAACTCCGCCGACTCCGCGAGGATGATCACACCGTCCTCGGTGACCGACATGTACCCGCCGTCCACCGCGATGCGCAGATCGTCCTCGCCCTCGCGCTCGACGCGCACCATCGCGTCGTCGACCAGCTGGGCCACCAGCGGAATGTGGCGGGGCAGAATGCCGATCTCCCCGGCGGTGGTCCGGGTGAACAGGAAAGTGGCCTTCCCGGACCAGATCTCGCGCTCGACCGCGACGATGTCGACCTGCATGTCAGCCACGCCACACCACCTTTCGCACTCGAGGGCGACTACGCATTGCTGCTGGCCGGAACGCCGACCGGGGCACCGTCACCCTGCGAGTCCTCCAGCTTGACGCCGAGGCTCTCGGCCTTCTTCGCCAGGTCGTCCAGACCGCCGATGAGGAAGAACGCCTGCTCGGGCACGTGGTCGAACTCGCCCTTGCAGAGCCGGTCGAACGCCTCGATGGTCTCCTTGACCGGCACGGTCGAACCGGGCTGGCCGGTGAACTGCTCGGCCGCCATCATGTTCTGGCTCAGGAAGCGCTCGATGCGGCGGGCCCGGTTCACCAGCTGCTTGTCCTCCTCGGACAGCTCGTCGATACCGAGGATCGCGATGATGTCCTGGAGATCCTTGTAGCGCTGCAGGATCCGGATGACTTCCTGGGCCACCCGGTAGTGCTCCTCGCCCACGATCGCCGGGTCGAGGATGGTCGAGCTCGACGCCAGCGGGTCCACCGCCGGGAAGATGCCCTTCGAGAACACCGCACGGGACAGCTCCGTGGTGGCGTCGAGGTGGGCGAACGTGGTCGCCGGCGCCGGGTCGGTGTAGTCGTCGGCGGGCACGTACACGGCCTGCATCGAGGTGATGGAGTGGCCGCGGGTCGAGGTGATGCGCTCCTGCAGCTCACCCATCTCGTCGGCCAGGGTGGGCTGGTAACCCACCGCCGAGGGCATACGACCGAGCAGGGTCGACACCTCGGAACCGGCCTGGGTGAAGCGGAAGATGTTGTCGATGAACAGCAGCACGTCCTGGCCCTGCTCGTCGCGGAAGAACTCCGCCATGGTCAGGGCCGACAGGGCCACGCGCATACGGGTGCCCGGCGGCTCGTCCATCTGACCGAACACCAGCGCGGTGTCCTTGAGCACGTTCGCCTCGCGCAGCTCGACCCACAGGTCGTTGCCCTCACGGGTGCGCTCGCCGACGCCGGCGAACACCGAGGTACCGCCGAAGTTGCGGGCGATACGGTTGATCATCTCCTGGATGAGCACCGTCTTGCCCACGCCGGCGCCGCCGAACAGGGCGATCTTGCCGCCGCGCACGTACGGGGTCAGCAGGTCGACGACCTTCAGACCGGTCTCGAGCATCTCGGTCTTGGGCTCGAGGTCGCGGAAGGCCGGCGGCTTGCGGTGGATCGACCAGTGGGTGAAGTCCTTGCCGTAGCCCGGCTCGTCGAGGCAGTCACCCAGCGCGTTGAACACGTGGCCCTTGACGCCGTCGCCGACCGGCACGGTGATGGTGTTGCCGGTGTCGGTCACCTCGGCGCCGCGGACCAGACCGTCGGTCGGCTGCATGGAGATGCACCGCACCATGTTGTCGCCGAGGTGCTGGGCGACCTCCAGGGTCAGCGTCTTGGCCAGCGACTTGAAGGTGATGTCGACGTGCAGCGCGTTGAACAGTTCCGGCACCGCACCGCGCGGGAACTCGACGTCGACGACCGGACCGGTGATCCGTACCACCCGGCCCTTTGCGTCATTTCCAGCGGCCTTGCTGGTGTTCTCAACCGTAGCGGTCATGTCTCTCTTCGCTTTCCTATGGGGCTTATCGACCGGAGGCGTCGGCCAGCGCGTTGGCACCGCCGACGATCTCGCTGATTTCCTGGGTGATCTGGGCCTGCCGCTCCCGGTTCGCCATCAGCGTGAGCGACTTGATCAGTTCGTCGGCGTTGTCGCTCGCCGACTTCATGGCGCGTCGGCGCGAGGCCGACTCCGAGGCCGCCGCCTCCAGCAGCGCCGCGTAGACACGCGTCGCGATGTAGCGCGGGAGCAGCGACTCGAACAGCGTCGTGGCGTCAGGCTCGAACGAGAACAGGGTGTGCGGCTCCGTCGATTCCCCGACGTACTCGACCACCATCGGCGCGATCCGGTGCGCCTCCGCGGTCTGCGACAGCATCGACTTGAACTCGGTGTAGACGATGTGCAGTTCGTCCACGCCGAGGATGCCGTCCGGACCCGGTTCGTCACCGTCGTCGTCGGCACCGGCCATGAACGCCGTCACCAGCGTGTCGGCGATCTTCTTGGCGTCCGCGTAATCGGGCCGCTCGGAGAACCCGGTCCACGACTCGACCACCTTCCGGTTGCGGAAGCTGTAGTAGGCCAGTGCCTTCCGGCCGACCACATAGAGGACCGGGTTCTTGCCCTGCTCACGCAGCAGCGCGAACAGCTCCTCGGCGCGCCGCAGCACGTTGGCGTTGTACGCGCCGCAGAGGCCGCGGTCGGAGGACACCACCAGGACGCCGGCCCGCTTCGGGTTGGGACGCTCCACCAGCAGCGGATGATCCAGCGCGCTGGCGTCGGCCAGGTTGGTCAGCATGTTGGTGATCTCGGCGGCGTACGGCCGAGCCGCCTCGACTCGGGCCTGCGCCTTGGAGATCCGCGACGTCGCGATCAGCTCCTGGGCCTTGGTGATCTTCTTGATCGCCCCGGCGGAGCGGATGCGGCCGCGCAGTTCGCGCAGTGTGGCTGCCATGGATGTCTACCCCGGCCCTTCTCAGTTCTTCTTCGGCGCCGGCTTACGAACCTTCACCGATTCCTTGCCGACCTCTTCCGGGTCCAGCGGCTCGGCGTGCTCGTCGACGACCACCGAGCTGCCGTCGGTGGTCTGGAACCCGCGCTTGAACTCGTTGATCGCGTCGATCAGCTTGTTCTCGTTCTCCTCCGAGAGCTTGCTGGTCTCGCGGATGTCGGCCAGGATCTCCGGCTTGGCCGCCCGGACGTGCTCGAGGAACTCGGCCTCGAAGCGCTGCACGTCCTCAACCGGCACCGAGTCCAGGTGCCCCTTGACACCGAGGTAGATCGAGACCACCTGCTCCTCGACCGGCAGCGGCGCGTACTGCGGCTGCTTGAGCAGCTCGACCAGCCGGGCACCGCGGTCCAGCTGCGCCTTCGAGGCGGCGTCGAGGTCGGAGGCGAACGCGGCGAAGGCCTCCAGCTCGCGGTACTGCGACAGGTCCAGACGCAGCGAGCCCGCGATGTCCTTCATCGCCTTGATCTGCGCGGCGCCACCCACGCGGGACACCGAGACACCGACGTTGATGGCCGGCCGCACGCCCTGGTTGAACAGGTCGGACTCCAGGAAGCACTGGCCGTCGGTGATCGAGATGACGTTGGTCGGGATGTAGGCCGAGATGTCGTTGGCCTTGGTCTCGATGATCGGCAGCCCGGTCAGCGAGCCGCCGCCCATCTCGTCGGAGAGCTTCGCGCAGCGCTCCAGCAGACGCGAGTGCAGGTAGAACACGTCACCCGGGTAGGCCTCGCGACCCGGCGGGCGGCGCAGCAGCAGCGAGATGGCGCGGTAGGCCTCGGCCTGCTTGGTCAGGTCGTCGAACACGATCAGCACGTGCTTGCCCTGGTACATCCAGTGCTGGCCGATGGCCGAGCCGGTGTACGGGGCGATCCACTTGTAACCGGCCGAGTCCGACGCGGTGGCCGCGACGATGGTGGTGTACTCCATCGCGCCGGCCTCCTCCAGCGCCCGGTGCACCGCGGCGATGGTGGTGCCCTTCTGGCCGATCGCGACGTAGATGCAGCGCACCTGCTGCTTCGGGTCGCCGGTCTCCCAGTTCTTGCGCTGGTTGATGATGGTGTCGACGCAGACGGCGGTCTTGCCGGTCTTGCGGTCGCCGATGATCAGCTGACGCTGGCCGCGGCCGATCGGGGTCATCGCGTCGATGGCCTTGATACCGGTCTGCAGCGGCTCGCCGACGGACTGGCGCTGCACCACGGTGGGCGCCTGCAGCTCCAGGGCGCGACGCTCGGTGGCCTTGATCTCACCCTTGCCGTCGATCGGCTCGCCGAGCGGGTTGACCACGCGGCCGAGGTACTCGTCGCCGACCGGCACCGACAGCACCTCGCCGGTGCGCTTGACCGGCTGGCCTTCCGCGATCTTCTCGAAGTTGCCGAGGATCACCGCGCCGATGCTGTGCTCGTCGAGGTTCAGCGCCACGCCCAGCACCCCGCCGGGGAACTCGAGGAGTTCCTGCGTCATCACCGAGGGCAGACCCTCGACGTGCGCGATACCGTCGCCGGCGTCGACGACGGTGCCGATTTCCTCGCGTTGGGTGTCGGAGGCGAAGGTGGCGACGTAGTCCTCGATCGCACCTTGAATATCAGCAGCCGAGATTGTCAAGTCTGCCATGGCTTTTCGCTTTCCTACCTTTTGGTTCCGTTGGGGTCTGGGCGGTTGGTCGCTGCCTCGCGCCAGCCCGGCCGCCTCAGTCGGGCAGCTGGGTCTGGGCGGCGGCCAGCCGCGACGACAGCGATCCGTCGATCACCTCGTCGCCGACGGAGATCGTCAGACCTCCGAGCAGATCCGGGTTCAGATGCAGCTGCACCGAGACCGGATGGTTGTAGATGCGGGCGAGCAGTTCGGTGAGCCGGCTGCGCTGCTCCTCCGACAGCTCCGCCGCAGCCGTGACGTGCGCGACGACCTCGCCGCGCCGCGCCACCGCCAACTCGGCGAGTTCGGTGACCGCGTCGTCGGCACGCCGTCCGTGCAGCAGCTCGACGGTGTGCGCCAGCAGCGCCCGGGTGATCGGGTGCACGCGATCACCGATGACGTTGTCCAGCAACCGGATTCGGCCATCGACCGGGGCGGTGTAGTCACCCAGCAGGCCGGCCAGCCGACTCTGCTGGTCCAGGATCCGCCCGAACCGGAACAGCTGCTCCTCGACCTCGTCGGCCACGTTCTCGCGGTCGGCCCGGGTCAGCAGCGCCAACCGGGCCGCGTGCTCGACGGCACCGACCAGGTCGGCCTCGGCCGACCACCGCTGCGCCGCGGCGGTCTTGACGACCTGCAGCGCCGGGTCGCCGACCTTGCCGGCCAGCAGCCGGTCCACCAGCTGGGCCTTGCGCTCGCCGGCGTCGGCGGGCTCGGCCAGCACGGCCAGCAGCGCGGACTCCCGCTCCAGCAGCTTGGCCACCGCGACCAGGTCGTCGGCCAGCTTGGACAGGGCATCGGGGTCGAGGCCGGCGGTCAGCTCGTCGAGCCGGGCCACGACGGCGCCCAGCGCCGCGCGGCTGGCCGACCGCAGCTTGGCGGTCACCGGATCCTCGATCACCGCGTCGGACGGCGCCATCGCGTCGAGGTCGTCGAGGAAGCGGTCCACGGTCGCCGACCGGTTGGCCGCGTCGGCGACGTGTTCCCGGACGAGCTCGGTGGCCCGGCGCAGCGACTCGGCCCCCAGGCTCTGGCGCAGCTCACGGATGAGCTGCTGGCGCAGCAGCTCGACCTGCGCCTCGCCCTGGGCCTTGACGCGATCCACCTCGGCGTCGGCCTGCTCGCGCAGCTGCTCGGCGATCTTCACCGAGTCGGCACGGGCCTCCTCGGTGATCCGCGCGGCCTCCGCCCTGGCCTCCTCGAGCGCCTTGGCGTGGGCCTTGTCGGCCTCGGCGACCCGCTTGGCCGCCTCCGCACTCTCCTCGAGCTGGCGACGGACCGTGTCCTGCTGCGCCTTCATCATCCGGCGCACCGGAGGCACCACGAACCTCCAGATCAGGAACACGATGATCGCGAACCCGACCAGCTGACCGATGAACGTATCCATGCGTCTACCGCCCCTGCCCCGTTGCCGCCGCCTCGCGACCGCTCACGTCGATGCCGAGCACGCGGCCGGCCAGCTTGGACGACAGGGAGTCGACCGCCGCGGCGAGCTCGGCCTTGGTGGCCTCGCCCTGCCGGGACAGCTCCTCGCCGGCCTTCTGCAGTGCGGCCGCGGCTTCCGCGGCCGCCCGCCCACGCGTCTCCTCGACGATCTTGCGGCCCTCGGTGCGGGCCTCGTCCCGAATGGCCGAGGCTTCCCGCCGGGCCTCGCCCAACACCCGCTGGGTGTCGGCCTGGGTAGCGGCGGCCAGCTCGGCCGACTTCCTGTTGTCCTCAGCCGTCTTGGTGACCATGGCCTCACGGTCGCGCAGCACCTTCGTGATCGGTGGCACCACCCATTTGCTGACCACGCCGAGAACGATCAGGAAGATGATCAGCACGAAGAAGAAGGTGCCGTTCGGGATCAGGAAGTTGTTGCTCCCGCCACCTTCCTCGGCGGCCAAGATGGTTGTGCTGAGGTCACCCATGACGGACTAGCCGGCAACCGGGGTGGCGAACACGAACAGGGCCATGAACGCCAGGTTGATGAAGTACGCCGCCTCGACCAGGCCGACGGTGATGAAGAACGGGGTGAACAGCCGGCCCTGGGCCTCCGGCTGCCGCGCGATACCGGAGATCAGCGCGTTACCGGCGATACCGTCACCGATGCCGGCACCGATCGCGCCGCCGGCCAGAATCAGTCCACCGCCGATGAGAGCGCCGGCAGCGATAGTGGGATCCATTCCTTATCCTCCTTGATATCTGGCAGTGGCCTGCCAGGACCTGGGTCGTACTCGTTCGGACAGTTCGGTCTTCGGTCAGTGCGACGAGTCGTGCTCCTCGAGCTCCATCGCCTGACTGAAGTACAGGATCGTCAGCAGCGCGAAGATGAACGCCTGGATCGCGCCGACGAAGAGGTCGAAGCTCTTCCAGATCGCGTTGGGCAGCCACATGATCGAGGCCGGGAGCAACGCCGCGATCAGCGCCACCAGGATGCCGCCGGCGAAGATGTTGCCAAAAAGTCGGAGCGACAGCGAGACCGGCTTGGCGACTTCCTCCACCACGTTGATCGGCATCAGGAAGCTGACGTGGCCCTTGAGCACCCGCCACGGATGCCCCAGCAGACCGCGGCGCCAGATGCCGGCGATGTGGTAGGCGATGAACACGAACAGCGCCAGCGCCAGCGCGAAGTTGATGTCGCCGGCCGCGGGCTTGATCAGTTCGTGCACCGCGCCGGTCTCGTCCTTGAACTGCACCGGCAGCACCGACAGCCAGTTCGCGAAGAGGATGAACGCGAACAGGGTCACCGCCAGCGGCAGCACGAACGGGGCGATCTTCATCCCGATCGCCGACTCGATCTGGTTGCGCATCTGGACGGTCAGCGCCTCCCAGAACAACTGCACGCCGGTCGGGACCCCGGTCGAGGTCACCTTGGCCCGCAGGTAGAAGGCCAGCGCCAGCACGATCACCCCGGCGATGGCCGCCGACAGCACGGTGTCGGTGTTGACCGTCATCCCGAACCAGTTGGCCTCGGTGTGATGGCCCACCTCGATCGCGGCCTCGGCGAGGATCGTCGTGGCCGAGCCGGCGACATCGATTCCGGTCATTTCTGCGTGCTCTCTCCTTCGAGTGCGTCACCGGTTCCGGTGCGGAGCTTCTTCACAACGGGCAGCGTCGTCGATGCCACCAGCACCACCTGGAACAGCGCCATACCAAATACCACGCCAAGGCCCTGCGGACGGAATGCGAACGCGATGGCCAGGCCGATCACCGTCAGGATCAGCAGTCGGGTGGCGGAATTGAGCGCCATCTTGCTTTTCAGCGGGTGCGCTTCGGCGGTGATGTTACGTACCGAGCGCTGCACGAGGACCGCGTTGAGCAGGCCGAGGCCGAGCCCGACGGCGAAGAACACCCCCACCATGACGTGGCCGAGCAGTGCGGCGACCAGCGTGCCCAGGCCGGCCAGCAGCACCGAGATGACGAGCAGGCGCAGCGGACGGAAGGTCACGGACGGCAACACCAACGGCGCGTCCTGCGCTGGCGTCGTCACTTGGTTCACCTCGATCCCGCGGTTTTCTCAGTTGGATTGCCCGAAAAGGCGTGCCTGACGAGCGTATCGGAGCGCGACAAGCTCGCTGGAATCACCCAAGGGGCAGCTCCCTTTTTGTCGGTCGAGTTCGGCGTGGATCGGTCGCACGGACCGAGAGGCCGATGGCCGGCAACCCGCGAGGTTCGGTCAATCCTGGCTGGGTTCTGCGAGAACGGTACCACAAGGCGCAGGCCTCGATAACTCCCCGTACTACTCACCGTCGTACGGCTCCCCACCACGGCGAATGAGCGGAATCAGGGTCACCACGAGCGCCACCACCACAGCCGCCAGCATCACCGCCCCGGTGTAGCGCGGGTCGATGAAGATCGTGCTCGCCGCGCCGAGCGCGATGATGGCCACCCACAGGTAGATCAGCAGCACCACCCGGCGGTGGCTGTGCCCGATCTGCAGCAGCCGGTGGTGCAGGTGCATCTTGTCCGGGCTGAACGGGCTGCGCCCGGCCCGGGTGCGCCGCACGATGGCCAGCAGCATGTCCAGCGCCGGCACCAGCATCACGGCCACGACCAGCAGGAACGGCGAGAGCAGCGCGAACACGTCGCGCACCCCGTAGGCGCTCTGGGAGATCGGCCCGGCCGCGGTGGTGGAGGCGGCGGCCAGCATCAGCCCGATGAGCATCGAGCCGGAGTCGCCCATGAAGATCCGGGCCCGGTGGAAGTTGTGCGGCAGGAAGCCCAGGCAGGCCCCGGCGAGCACCACCGAGATCACCGCCGGCGGGTAGAACAGCACGTCCCCGCCGTGGTCGCGCAGCAGCCCGACCGAGAAGATGCAGATCGCCAAGGCGGTGATCAGCCCCAGCCCGGCGGCCAGGCCGTCGAGGCCGTCGACGAAGTTCATCGCGTTGACGATGGCCACCGTCAGCGCCAGCGTGAGCAGGATCGAGGCGGCCTGGTCGAGCACGATGGTGCCCACCCCGCCGATCGGGATGTACAGCACGCTCCAGGCCACCCCCATGGTGACCAGCACGCT
>NZ_CALDGS010000078.1 GCF_937941905.1 uncultured Mycolicibacterium sp.
GGGTCGACGATGGTGGCGATCTGCAGGTGGTCCGGGTCGCCGCCGATCTGTTCGCGCAGGCCGAGCAGGACCGCCGCCGACAGCGAGGGCACGGCGAAGCTGTCGCCGAGGGTGATCGACCGGGGCAGGCGAAGCACCAGACCTTCGGTGGTGAGGGTGCGGGCCAACGCGATCTCGATCGCCGATTCCTCGTGGGCGTTCCGACGGGTACACCACGGCCGGTGCTCACGCGAGTGGTTGACACCGCTCGCGGTGTCGAGCTTCCCGCACTCCGAACACAGTCGGAACAGCGGCGCCTCGACCTCCTCGCCGCCCAGCACTCGCTTGCCGCCTCCCGCGCCGCGCCGGCCGAGGTTCACCCAGCGGATGACGACATTGCGGAGGTGTTTGACCCCGAATCCGTGAGACTGCACGTACCAGCGTCGGGTCACGTTCGCGTGATCGACATCGGCCAGCGCGCGAACCAGGAACCGTTCCCGTGCCCGCTCTTCCTGCGCGTCATCGATCGTGGCCTCCTCACGCCGGATGATCGCCGACACGCTGCGGAGCTCGGCGACCCGCAGCCGCTGGCTGACGTCGGCGATCCCGTTCGTGCCGCAACGCGGGCACTGTGACGGTGCCGGCGCACCGGCGGCCTCGAGCGGCCTGACGAATCCGCACGATGGGCAGCACGCCCACTCCTGGACATGTTCGCTCTCCGGGCCGAGGTCGACGGCGTCGATCGCGATGGCGAACCCGTTCGAGTAGAACGTCGACCCGGGGGCGAAGTCCCGCAGCGCCTGTGCCGATCCCCGGTCCAACTCGAACTCGGAGTGCTCGTACTCCCGGGTGTTGGGGTTCTGCCAGCTGACCGACACCGAGAGCGTCACCGTATCGTCGAGCAGCGTGTAGTTCGGGAACAACCCGAACGCCTCGAGTGCGCTGATCCAGTATTCGGAGCGCAGTCCGGCCAACTGCTTGCCGATCAGACGCAGCGATGCTCGTGCGGTCTGGAACGCACGGCGTTCCTCGTCTCCGGCCGCCGGGGAGCCGGCGCGGGCCTCGAGTTCCGGCAGCACTTTCTCGATGGCGCTCTTGCGGTGACCGAGCGTCTGGATCCGACGGTTCCAAGTCCGGCTGGCCACATGGCAGCGCAGCGCCAGTTCACTGGTTCCGGGTCCCTCGGCCGGGCGAGGGAAGCGGCGCAGCCGTTCGACCACGTCGTCGGCCAGCGGCGGAAACCCTTTGAGAAATTCCTCGACGAGTTCGTCGCAGCGCGATTCGGCTTCGGCGATCAGTGTGCCGAGGTAGCTGCCCTCGCCGGTGGATTGCAGTGCCTCCGTGGTGTTTCGGGGGTGCGGTGCATCGGCTCGACGAGCCAGGACGTCGGCCACCGACGCGGTGAACTGTCGGCGCAGGATCTCCTCGGCGTCGAGGTAGGTGGCGGGTGGGCGGACCGCGCCGTTGATGATCGCCGGAGGATTGTTGAGTTTGGGCAGTTGGTCACCACGCCCGGTGACGAAGGCCAGTGCCAGGGCATTGCCGGTGAGACGCCCGGCTCGACCGACGCGCTGCAGATACGACGCCACACTTCGGGGCAGTGACGACAGCATGACCGCCGAGAGGTCCCCGATGTCGATGCCCATCTCGAGCGTCGGGGTGGCGACGAGCACGTTCGGCGCGTTCGGCGGCGGATCGGTCTGCTTGAACTGGGTTTCGTAGCGCAGCCGGGTTTCGTCGGGCAGCAGACTGGTGTGTTCCCGGGCCACCACCCGGCGGACATCGGTGGCGGCATACATCTGCCGGTAGAAGTTGTCCTCCACCCGGTAGCGCCGCATCGTCCCGATGCACCGCGCCACCAGACAGGGCGCCTCGTCGAGTTGGTCGACGGTCTCCGGGTAGCTGTGCACGGTGTGGCGGCAGGTGTCGCAGATCAGGGCGATGTCCCCGGATTCGATCTCGCGGTCCTCGACGACCCGCGCCACGACGGCGGTCTCGGGCAGGTGGAAGGTGCGGGCCCCGCTGCCCGACGCCAGGTCACCGACGATGTCGCGGCGCCGGAGTGCCTCGAACAGCAACCGCGACAGCACCGCCGCCTCACCGGTGCCGACCTTGAGGACTTTGGCGGTCCACAGCGCATACCAGCCACGGCTGGAGGCGACCGGTTCGAGGTCGGTGTCGCGGGCGGACCCGCCCAGGACGGGGAAGCCGGGGGCGGAGTTGCCCTTGCCGAATCCGGGCATGCCCTGATCGCGGCGCCGGCCGCCGGTGATCCACCAGCGGTTGCCGTCCTCGGTGCGGAACTTGCGGAACCATTCGTGCTCGATGGCGCCGCGGGCGCGCATATGCTCCAGCACGCCGCGCGCCCAGGCCAGCAGCGTCCGCTCGTCGGGCCCGGTGTCGAGGATCAGTTGGACACCGGTGGCGTCGAGCGCGTCACGCGCACAGGTGAGCAGCAGGGATTCGGCGACATCGACGTGTGCGACCGCACTGCCGGTGGTCTGCAGCGTGCGGCCTACTGTCGAGCGCAACCCGAACTCGAGTTGAAGGTCCAGCAGCAGCCTGCGGCGCACCAGGGTCCGGGCGGTGGCGGTGACCGACTTCTTGCGCCAGAACTCGGCGAAATCCTCGCGGTCGGCCAGCTCGGGCGGCAGCAGCCGGTACCGTGCCACCGGGTCGGTGCCGGCGAGGTCGATCATCCGGTGGGCCAGCGAGCCGAGGTCGCTTTCGCCATGGCCGAGTGCCTGGCGTGCCAGGGTGCGCAGTGTCAGCGCGTGCGAACGAGACTGGACGAACCCGGCCCGGTGTGCGGCGTCCTGCACGCTGTCGGTGAACACCAGGGCGCGCTTCTCGGCGGGGTTGAGATCCGGGGTGCCGAACAAGGTCGACAGCGACACCGACAGCATGGTGGCGATCGCCGAGCCGAGGAACCGGATCCCGTCGGGCTGCCGACAGGACGGGCAGGTGTCGTTGACCGAATCCTCGCCCGCGGTGTCGGAGCTGTGCACCAGCACCGGCAGCGCGCCGCCTTCGGCGAGTTTGTCCTGCGGCGGGGTGTCGAAGCCGATGTGGCGTTCGGGCAGCAGCAACCAGCCCAGCCGTGACGGGGCGTCCGGGTCGCGATCCTCCTCGGGGTTGTCGCGTTCCGCCTCGATCGGGGCGTGGATGAGCGCGCGGAAGCGTTCGTCGCCGCGTTGGTGTCTGCGGCGAATGGCGGTGTCGTCGTGGTCGAGGTCCCATCCCGTCGGAGCGAGCGTGACACCCCAGCCCGAGCGGTTGCAGTGCCGGCAGTACACCGCGGGCAGGTAGGTGGCGGCTTCTTCCTGGGCGCCGACCTGGATTCCGTCGTCCTCCCACACGAAGTGCGGTGCGCCGGTGGCGGCGCGCGAGATTCGGGTGACTTCGCGGATCCACAGGTGCACGTCCACCGACAGGGCGGCGCGCCCGTGGTGTGCCCGCACGTGGCTCAGGGTGTCGACGAGCGCGACGGTGACGTTGCGGAGCGCGTCGCGTTCGGGTTCGGTGGCGGTGCCGGCCGGGTCGAAGAGGCTGCGGCCGAGCTCGTCGAGATCGACAGCGGCGGCGGTCATCTCGGTGAGTTGCCGGAAAACGTTGTGCGCCTTCACCAGGTCGAGCACCAGCGGCTCGTGGTTGGTGATGGCGGCGGTGAGCGCGGCGTCGTCGCCGCCGTCGTAGAGGCCGCGCAGCACCGCGAGTGCCCGCAGCGACGGCGGCCCGTCGTGCGGGATCGCCTCGGCGAGGTCCAGGACGCGGGTGCGGTCGAGGGTGGCCGGTTTCCAGCCCTGCTGCAGCACCCGCTGTTCGGCGTCGCCGGCCCATTCGGCGAAATCCAGGCGGGATTCGGTGATCACCGCATCCGCGGTGAACGTCTCACCGAACACGGTCTCGGCGAATTCCAGCATGGTCGACGGATCACCGCGGTCGCCGAGGGTCGCCGAGGTGGCGATCGGGGTGATCCGGCCCAGGGGGCGCTCCCAGTCCTCCGGGGTGATACTGGAATCCGTTGGATCCCAATAGCTTTTCAGGGTGAGGCCGAGCCGACGCAGCAGCATCGACACGTCGGTGCCCTGGGCGCCGTCATAGGTGTGGAACTCGTCGAGGACCAGGTACTGCAGGCTGTGGGCGCTCTGCCGCCACAGATCGGCGTCGGCCGGCCGCAGCAGCAGTTGGTCGAGCATCTTGTAGTTGGTGAGCAGGATGTCCGGGGCGAGGTCGCGGATGACCTCCCGCTTGGTGATCAGCCCCTCGTCGGTGACCGTGGTGCGCTCCGGGCCCTTGTCGCCGGTGTACAGCGCGGCGGTGATCCCGGACAACGCGGCGTGGCTGGTGATGAGCTTGGCCAGCCGCAGCGCCTGGTCGTTGGCCAGGGCGTTCATCGGGTAGAGGATGAGCGCTTTCATCCCCTTGATGCCGGCGCGGTTGGCGCGCTGCACGTGGTCGAGGATCGGGTAGAGGAAGGATTCGGTCTTACCCGAGCCGGTGCCGGTGGTGACCAGTGTCGGTTGCGGCCGGGGACGCTCGGCGGAGAGCCGGTAGCTGCTCAGCCGCGCGAACGCCGCGGCCTGATGCCCGTACGGGGTGAAGCCCTCGTACCACTCCAGATGCTCGCGCCACCCCTCGGCGGCGGGCCGGAACGGCAGCCGCACCCGCACATACGGCCCGCGGAACATGCCGTTGTCGGGGTCGCGCAGGAACGCGTCGAGGGCGCGCCGCGCGTCGGGGTCGGCGAGCGCGAACGTGGTGCCCAGGTAGTCGAGCAGGTTCTCGGCGATGGTCTGGGCCTGGGACAGGGGCAGCAGCTCGGCCATGACGGATCAGCTTCCTAGAGGTTGAGGCGCCGCTTGAATTCCTCGTAGGCCTGCCGCATGTCGGCCTCCCGGTCGAGGAACCGGAACGGCAGTTCGTAGAGGTAGGTGTTGCCGGCGTCGTTGGTGGCGGTGCGTTCCTCCTCGGTGAGGTCGTCGCCCTTCTCGCGCCAGCGTTTCAGGACATCCTGGGGCACCAGGCGACCGTTGGCGTCGTAGAGGTAGCGGTTGCGGTCGTAGCCGTACAGCACCGGGAACTGGGTGCGGTAGATGGTGCACAACTCGTCGGCGGTCAAGCCCAGACCGAGGGCAACCAGGGCGTCGATCTCGAC
>NZ_CALDGS010000079.1 GCF_937941905.1 uncultured Mycolicibacterium sp.
GCTAGCGCCTTGGCAGGCCGAGCACCTGGGTGGCGATGATGTTGCGCTGGATCTCCGAGGTGCCGCCGGCGATGGTGCCGGAGAAGCTGCGGGCGTACCGCTCGAACCAGCTGGCGAAGTAGTGGTCGAGGTTCATGTGCGCGTACGGCCCGCTCATCGCCGGGTGCACCAGCCCGTCCGGGCCGGCGGCGTGCAGGGCGAGCTCGGCGACGCGCAGTTCGGCCTCCGACCCGAGCAGCTTGGCCACCGAGACCGAGGCGGTGTCCAGCTCGCCGCGGGCTGCGCGGGCGATGCCGGCCGAGCCGATCAACCGCAGCGCGTACAGGTCCATGATCGCGCCGGCGTACTGGTCGCGCTGCGGCTCGGTGCGCGGCGTGAAGTCGGTGATCAGGTTGTCGATGCGGTCGGCGAACCCCAGCCACATCATCGTGCGCTCGTGGCCGAGCGAGCCGTTGGCCACCTTCCAGCCCCCGTTGAGCGGGCCGACAAGGTGCTCGGCGGGCACCCGCACGTCGGTGAAGAACACCTCGTTGAAGTCGAGGTTGTCCCGGCCGCAGATGTCCGGGAACGGCCGGCGCACCACCCCGGGCAGGTCGGTCGGGATGATCAGCGCGCTGATGCCCTTGTGTTTGGGCGCGTCCGGGTCGGTGCGCACGAAGGTGAGCAGGAAGTCGGCGTCGTGGGCACCGGAGGTCCACACCTTCTGCCCGTTGACGACGAAGTGGTCGCCGCGCAGCTCCGCACGGGTGCGCAGGGAGGCCAGATCCGAGCCGGCGCCGGGCTCGCTCATCCCCAGCGAGGCGGTCATCTCGGCGCGCAGCACCGGCACCGCCCAGCGGTGTTTCTGCTCCTCGGTGCCGAAGGTCAGCAGCGAGGCGGCGACGATGTTCACCCCCTGCGGGTTGAAGCTGTGGTAGATCCGCCGCCGGCACAGTTCCTCGAGGTGCACGAACTGCTGCAGCACCGTCGCGTTGCGGCCGCCGAACTCCGGGGGCTGGCCGGGCAGGAGCCAGCCGTTGTCGAACAGCTTGCGCTGCCAGTCGCGCGCCCACTGCGGCATGTGCGAGACCGAGCGCGGCCGCTGCAGCGTCTCGGCCTCGGAGGGCAGGTTCTGCTCGAGGAACGCGATGAACTCCGCGCGGAACCGTTCGGTCTCGGCATCGAATGTCAGCTGCATCTACTGCTTCCCGTACTCCTCGACGACCACGGCCCGGTGCTCGGCGGCCCCGCCGAGCATGAGCTCGCCGGCCTTGGCCCGCTTCAGTGCGAACTGCAGGTCGTTCTCCCAGGTGAACCCCATTGCGCCGAACATCTGCAGGCCGTGCCGGAACACCAGCGCCTGGCACTCGCCGGCCGAGGCCTTGGCCATCGCCGCCGCCAGCCGCCGCCGGGGGTCGTCGGCGGCGATGGTGAGCGCGGCGAAGTACGAAAGCGCCCGCGCCCGTTCGATCGCCACGTGCATGTCGGCGGCCTTGTGCTGAATGGCCTGGAAGGATCCGATCGGCACACCGAACTGGTGGCGCTGTTTGACGTGTTCGAGCGCGAGGTCCAGAATCCGCCGGCACGCCCCGACCATGTGCACGGCCATCCCGGTCAGCGCGACGTGGCGGGCCTTCTCGACGTCGACGTGCAGTCGCTCGGTATCGGCCACGCGCACCCCGGACAGCGACACGTCGGCGACGTGCAGCACCGGGTCGAACACCTCGCTGCGGCGGATCGCGGCCTCGGCGGCGTCGACCAGGAACACCCCGGCGGCGGTGACCACCGCCAGCCGCTCGGCGCGGTCGGCGTCGAGCACGTGCCGGGCGGTGCCGTCGAGCACCCAGCCGGTGGCGTCGCGCCGGGCGGTCACCCCGTCGTAGACGGCCGCGCCGGCCGACTGCGGGTCGAAGCGCTCGCCGACCAGCGGGGCGAACTGCGACATGGTCGCCAGGTACGGAGTGGGGTCGGTGGCCCGGCCGAGCTCCTCGAGCACGATCGCGAGCTCTACGGCGTTCTCGGCGTCGGCGAGCTCGGTCCAGCCGGCATCGACCCAGACCTTCCACAGCGGCGTGGCGTCGGCCCCGCCCTCGGCGATGCCGCGCACCAGCGACGCGGGGCACTGCCGGGTGACGGCCTCACGCACCGTCTCCTGCCAGAGCCGCTGATCGGCATCGAACTCAAGTAGCATCCGCTGCCTCCTGGCCGTCGGTTTGGTTGAGAATATCATTCTCATTACTCGCAGTGCGCCTTCTCCTAGCTCAGCTAGCCAAACCTGCCGGGCATCGCGCCGAACAGGGCCGACCGGCGGCGAAGAAATGAGAACATTGTTCTTGCAGTCGAAGAACAACGATCTACACTGGCCCTGGGACCGGCACACCCCGCCGGTGAGGTGAAGGACGGTCGACGTGATGGAACACCGCGACGGGTCCCGCACACCCGTCATCGACGCGAGCGTGCACATCTTCTGCAAGTCCAACAAGGACCTGCGGAACAACTTCCTGCGCGAACCGTTCCGTAGCCGCGGATTCCCGGACTACGACATGAACTGGTACGGGGCGCCGGGCGGTGAGTACGCACCGGGCACCACCGGCCCGGACGGCCAGTACCCCGGCTCGGACCCCGACCTCGTCGGCGGGGTGCTGTTCGAGGAGCGCGGCGTCGACGTCGCGGTGCTGCACCCGATGACCCGCGGCATCATGCCCGACCGCCACCTCGGGACGGCGCTGGCGTCGGCCCACAACGAGATGATGGTGACCCGCTGGCTGGACCACGACAGCTACGGTTCGCGGTTCCGCGGCACGCTGCGGGTCAACCCCGACGACATCGCCGGCGCGCTGCGCGAGATCGAGCGCTACCGCGACCATCCGCAGATCGTGCAGATCGGCATTCCGCTGCAGTCCCGCGAGCTCTACGGCAAGCCGCAGTTCTGGCCGCTGTGGGAAGCCGCCGCCGACGCCGGGCTACCGGTGGCGGTGCACATCGAGGTCGGCGCCGGGGTGGCGTTCCCACCCACCCCGTCCGGGCGTACCCGCACCTACGAGCAGTACCTCGGCTTCATGGCGCTCAACTACATCTACCACCTGATGAACATGATCGCCGAGGGCGTGTTCGAGCGGTTCGCCACGCTGAGGTTCGTCTGGGCCGAGGGTGCGGCCGATTTCGTCACCCCGTTCATCTGGCGGATGGACTGCTTCGGCCGCCCGCACCTGGAGCAGACGCCCTGGGCGCCCCGCATCCCCAGCGACTACCTGCCCGGACACGTGTACTTCGTGCGCGGCCTGTTCGACGGGCCGGGGGATGTCGAGTTCGCCGGGGAGTGGCTGGGTTTCACCGGCAAGGACCGGATGGTGATGTTCGGCTCGAGCTATCCGCACTGGCACTGCAACGACCTGTCGGACATCCCGGGCGCATACACCGCCGAGCAGCGCGACCGGCTGTGCTGGCGCAACGCCGCCGAGCTGTACGGCATCGACATCCCGGCCGTGGCAGCGGCGCACTAGGACACCGACAAGGGAGCCCACGATGACCGTGACCACCAATCCCCGAGTGCCGGCCGCCGAGCGGATCGCGGTGCGCTGCGTCGACTCCGACGTGCATCCGGTGCCCAAGCGGGGCCAGCTCGTCGACTACATCCCCGAACCGTGGCGCAGCAGGTACTTCCTGAGCCACCAGGTCGGCGAGCAGATCTACTACGACGCACCCGACTACGCGCACTCCTACGCGATGCGCGTCGACTCCTTCCCGCCGGATGGCGAGTTCGCCTGCAGCGACCCTGATTTCGCCTTCAAACAGCTGATCATGGAGGCCGGTTCCGACATCGCGATCCTGGAACCCACGCACGGTGAGATGCGGCTCCCGGAGGCCACCGCGGCGATGTGCACCGCGACCAACGAGTGGTTGGCCAACCACTGGCTGGACAGCCACAACAACTGGCACCAGCGCTGGCGCGGGTCGATCTGCGTGGCGATCGAGGACCCAGACTCGGCGGTGCGCGAGATCGAGAAGTGGGCCGGCCACCCCTACATGGCGCAGATCCTGATCAAAGCCGAGCCCCGGCCGTCCTGGGGCGACCCGAAGTACGACCCGATCTGGGCGGCGGCGACCAGGCACGACATCCCGGTCAGCTGCCACCTGTCCCGGGGCGAGTTCGAGAACCTGCCGATCCCGCCGGTCGGGCTACCCAGCTACAACCACGACTTCATGGTCACCTACTCGCTGCTGGCCAACAACCAGATCATGAGCCTGATCTTCGACGGGGTGTTCGACCGCTTCCCCACCCTGCGGATCATCTTCGTCGAGCACGCCTTCACCTGGATCCTGCCGCTGATGTGGCGGATGGACGCCATCTACGAGCGGCGCCGGTCCTGGCTGGACATCAAGCGCAAACCCAGCGAATACGTCAAGGACCACATCAAGTTCACCACCCAGCCGCTGGACTACCCGGAGGACAAGACCGAACTCACCCGCGCGCTGGAGTGGATGGAGTGCGAGAAGATCCTGCTGTTCAGTTCGGACTACCCGCACTGGACGTTCGACGACCCGCGCTGGCTGGTCAAGCACCTGCCCGAGCACGCGCGGGAGGCGGTCATGTTCCGCAACGGGATCGAGACCTACAAGCTGCCGGAGACCGTTCCGGTCCTCGAGGGACAGGTGCGGGTGTTCTAGATGACCGTGCACGAACAGCGTCCCCGACTCGCGCAGGGACGGGAACACGTCGTCGCCACCGTTGACGAGATCCCGCCGGGCACCCACAAGGTGGTGCCGATCGGCCGGCACGGGGTGGGCGTCTACAACGTCAACGGCACCTTCTACGCGATCGCCAACTACTGCCCGCACGAGGGCGGCCCGCTGTGCTCCGGCCGGGCCCGCGGCCGCACGATCGTCGACGAGAACGTGCCCGGCGACGCGGTGATGGTCCGCGACCAGGAGTACATCTACTGCCCGTGGCACCAGTGGGGGTTCGAGCTGGCCACCGGGACCACCGCGGTCAAACCGGAGTGGAGCATCCGCACCTACCCGGTCCGGGTGGTGGGCAACGAGGTGCGGGTCACCGCGTGAGGGACGGACTGTGACGACGACGACCGGAAACCGCACCGTCGAGGTCAACGGCGGCAACGTGGTGTACGAGATCCTGGGCGACAGCGGCGATTTCATCGTGCTCACCCCGGGCGGGCGGTTCAGCAAGGACATCCCCGGCCTGCGTCCGCTGGCCGAGGCGCTGGTCGCCGGCGGCTACCGGGTGCTGCTGTGGGACCGGCCCAACTGCGGCGCCTCGGACGTGCAGTTCTACGGCGAGAGCGAATCGCACATGCGCGCCGAGACGCTGCACGGGCTGCTCGACGCGCTCGGCATCGGGCCGTGCGTGATCGCCGGCGGCTCGGGCGGCGCCCGCGACTCGATGCTGTTCACCATGCTCTACCCGCAACGGGTCACCAAGCTGGTGGTGTGGAACATCGTCGGCGGGGTGTACGGCACCTTCGTACTCGGCGGCCACTACGTGATCCCGAGCATCCTCGCGGTGCGCGGGCTGGGCATCGAGGGCCTGCTCAACGTGGCGGAGTGGAAGGAACGCATCGCCGCCAACCCGGACAACGAGCGGCGCATCCGGAGCCTGGACGCCGACGAGTTCCTGCGGGTGATGCGGCGCTGGCTCAACGCGTTCGTGCCCAAACCGGGTCAGACCATCCCCGGGGTACCCGACGAGATGTTCGACAACATCACCGTGCCCACGCTGATCATCCGCGGCGGCGAGAACGACTGGGACCACCCCAAGCGCACCTCGCTGGAGGTGCACTGCCTGATCCGGGGATCCACCCTGATCGACCCGCCGTGGCCGGAGGACGCCTGGGAGCGCGCCGGCGAGCGGATGGCCCGCACCGGCGAGTTCTGCCTGTTCGACACCTGGGTGCAGGCCGCCCCGGCGATCCTGGAGTTCCTGGACCGGTCATGACGGGCTCAGACGGCGTGGATGTGCACCTCGCAGTTGAGCGAGGCCTCCAGCGCGGTGTGGATCCGACTCTCCGGCACCCGCCGCAGGTCCTCCCGGCGCAGTCGCACGTGCACGATGTCCCAGCCGTCCTCGCCGGGCTGCCGCTCGATCTCGCCCCGCAGGCCGAAGGCGGCCAGCACGCCGTGCGCGTCGTCGTCGGTGCCCCGGCTGACGTAGGTGACCACCCCGGGCACCGGGGTCACGTCGAACGCCTTGGCGCACAGTCGCATCGCCGTCTCCGTCAGGGCGTCGGGGTCGTCGCCGGTCAGCAGCACCTCGACCTCGCGGCGGTGCGGCGGCTGGGCCGCCAGGTCGGCGTCCACCACCTCCGCACCCAGCTCGGCGGCCAGTTCGCACAGCCGCCGCATGCCCGCCGCGAGCCGTTCGGCCGACAGCGTCCCCGCCGTATCCACCCCGACCCGGACCACCGCAGTTCTCATGTCCGTCAGCCTATCCGCGGGCAGGAAGTGACACAGCCATGAATCCCACGACCGCAACGGATCTCACCGTCGCCGCCTGGCCGGGGTGTCCGCCGCGCCTGCTGCGGACCGACGGCGGGGTGGAGGACCACGCCGATTACGCCGGCGCGGGCGGGTACCGTCCGCTCGCCGACCCGGACGCGCTGTGGCGGCAGGTGCGGGACTGCCGGGTGCGCGGCCGCGGCGGGGCGGCGTTCCCGCTGGCGACCAAGCTGGCTTCGGTGCGCGACAACGCCGCTGCCGCCGGCGGTGCCGTGGTGGTGGCCAACGGCGAGGAGGGCGAGCCGACCTCGATCAAGGACCGCTGGCTGCTGCGGCACCGCCCGCACCTGGTCCTCGACGGGCTGCGGCTGGCGGCCCGGATCGTCGGCGCCGCCCGCGGCTGCGTCTACGTCTCGGATCCGGCCGCGGCCGCGGCGGTGCACACCGCCCTGGACCAACTCGGCGGCGCGCCGGACGGACTCCCGGTGCGGGTCGTCCGCGTCGAGCCGGGCTACGTGGCCGGTGAGGAGACCGCGGCGGTGCGGGCGATCGACGGCGGGCCGGCCAAACCCACCGACAAGCCGCCGCGGCCGTTCGAGTCCGGGGTGGCGGGTCTGCCCACCCTGGTCTCCAACGTCGAGACCCTGGCCCAGCTGGCCTGGTTGCACAGCCACGGCGCCGAGGCGTTCCGGTCGGTGGGCACCGACGCCGCACCGGGCACCTTCCTGGCCACCGTCACCGGCGCGGGCCGTCCCCCGGCGCTCTACGAGATCCCCTACGGCGCACCGTTCGCCGAGTTGCTCGCGGTGCACGGGGTGGCGGCCGAACGGGTGTCCGGCGCACTGGCCGGTGGGTACTTCGCCGGGCTGCTCGACACCGCCGTGCTGGGCGCGACGCTGGACCACGAGTCGTTGCAAGGCCTGGGCAGCGGGCTGGGCTGCGGGGCAATCTCGCTGCTGACCGACGAGTGCCCGGTGGCGGTGGCCGCGGCGGTGATGGCCTACTTCGACCGGTCCAACGCCGGGCAGTGCGGGTCGTGCTTCAACGGCACCGCGGCGATGGCGGCGGTCACCGCGGCGCTGCGCGACGGGGTGGCCACCGACGAGGACGTCGCCCGGCTGCGTCGCTGGTCGCAGGTGCTGCGCGGCCGCGGGGCGTGCGGGACGCTCGACGCCGCCACCAATGTCGCGGCGAGTCTGCTCGACCGGTTCCCGCAGCAGGTCCGGCGTCATCTGGCCGGCGACTGTGCCGACTGCCGGGACGGCGCGTTCCGCGCCGACCGGCCCTACGAGGTGGAGGCGGTAGGCGGTGACTGACGGCGACAAGAAGTTCCGGATCAAACTGGACCGGACCCGCTGCGACGGGTTCGGCATCTGTGCCCGGCACGCGCCCGGGTACTTCTCGCTGGACGACTGGGGCTACGCGTCGCTGATCGGGGACGGGGTGGTGCCCGAACGGGACCGCGCCGCGGTGCTGCGGGCGCTGATGGACTGCCCGGTGCACGCCATCGTCGAGCTCGGCGGGACCCCGGCCGGGCAGACCGACCGGACCGCCCCGGGAGCCGCCCGGTGACCCGGCCGCTGCCCGAGCTCACGCTGGCCAACGAGTTCTTCTGGACCGCCGGCGCCGACGGCGAACTGCGGGTGCAGGAGTGCCGGTCGTGCGCGGCGCTGCTCCACCCGCCCGCGCCGGTGTGCCGCTACTGCCGCGGCCACGACCTCGGCGTGCGGGCGGTGTCGGGCCGGGCCACGCTCATCGGCTTCACCGTCAACCACCGGTTCGGGTTCCCGGACCTGCCGCCGCCGTACGTGGTGGCCCAGGTCGCGCTGGTGGAGGACCCGCGGGTGCGGTTGACCACCAACATCGTCGACTGCGATCCCGACCAGCTGCGGCTGGGCCAGCGGCTGGAGGTGGTGTTCGACAAGATCGAGGACGTCTGGCTGCCGCTGTTCCGCCCCACCGGCGAGACCGAGCTCGACGAGCTGCCCGCCGACGAGATCGCCCCCGGCGACTTCGCCAAACACGTGCGCCCGATGGTGCGCGCCGACAAGTTCGAGGAGCGCTGCGCGATCACCGGGATCGGGGCGTCCCGGCTCGGGCGGCGGCTGATGGTGCCGCCGCTGTCGCTGACCGTGGAGGCCTGCGAGGCCGCGGTCGCCGACGCCGGCCTGACCTTCGCCGATATCGACGGGCTGTCGACCTATCCCGGTCTGGACGTGGCCGGCATGGGCGAGGGCGGGGTGACCGCGCTGGAGGGGGTGCTGGGCCTGCGCCCCACCTGGATCAACGGCGGTATGGACACCTTCGGCCCGGGCGGGTCGGTGATCGCGGCGATGATGGCGGTGGCGACCGGGCTGGCCCGGCACGTGCTGTGCTTCCGCACGCTGTGGGAGGCCACCTACCACGAGCTGCTCAAGCAGGGCCGCGCCGCTCCGCCGGGCGGGCCGCGCACCACGAGCTGGCAGCAGCCGTTCGGGGCGGTGTCGGCCGCGCACACGCTCGCACTCAACGCGCAGCGGCACTTCCACCGCTACGGCACCACCCGCGAGACGCTGGGCTGGATCGCGCTGAACCAGCGCGCCAACGCCGCGCTGAACCCGACCGCGATCTACCGCGACCCGCTGACCATGGAGGACTACCTGGGCGCCCGGATGATCACCACCCCGTTCGGGCTCTACGACTGCGACGTGCCGTGCGACGGCGCGGTGGCGGTGGTGGTGTCGGCGGTGGAGGCGGCCCGCGACCTGCCCCGCAAACCGGTGCTGGTGGAGGCGGTCGGCACCCAGATCATCGAGCGCACCGACTGGGACCAGACCACACTCACCCACGAACCCCAGGTGCTCGGCCAGGCCGCCCACCTGTGGTCGCGGACCACGTTGCGGCCCGGCGATGTCGACGTCGCCGAGCTCTACGACGGATTCACCTTCAACTGCCTGTCCTGGATCGAGGCGCTGGGCTTCTGCGGTATCGGCGAGGCCAAGGACTTCCTCGACGGCGGGCGCAACATCGCCCGTGACGGGGTGCTGCCGCTGAACACCCACGGGGGGCAGCTCTCGCACGGCCGCACCCACGGCATGGGACTCATCCACGAGGCGGTCACCCAGCTGCGCGGCGAGGCCGGGGAGCGCCAGGTGCCGGGTGCCCGGGTGGCGGTGGCCTCCAGCGGCGGGCTGACCCCGTCCGGGGTGCTGCTGCTGCGGGTGGACGAATGACCGCGCCGCAGCCACGGGTGGTTCCGGTCGATCCGGGCACCGGTGGGCCGGTGCCGATGTCGGCGCTGCTGGCCGAGGCCGAGCGGCCGCGCGCGGTGGTCGTCGCGTTGCACGGCGGCGGCACCACCGCGGCCTACTTCGACTGCCCCGGCCATCCCCGGTTGTCGCTGCTGCGGCTCGGCCCGGCCGCCGGCTTCACGGTGCTGGCGCTGGACCGGCCCGGCTACGGCGCGTCCGCGCCCTACCCGGAGGCGATGCAGACCCCCCAGCAGCGGGTGGAACTGGCCTACGGCGCGATCGCGGCGGTGCTCGGCGAACGGCCGCGCGGCGCCGGCATCTTCGTGCTGGCCCACTCCAACGGCTGCGAGCTGGCGGTGCGGCTGGCCGCCGACCCGGCGCGCGGCGCGGACCTGCTCGGCCTGGCGCTCGCCGGAACCGGGCTGCGCTACCGGGACGCGGCCGCCGCGGCGCTGCGCGACGCCGCGCCGGACCGCCGCCCCACCGGGCTGCGGGAGCTGCTGTGGGAGCCGGCCCGGCTGTATCCGCCGGGGGTGGCCGCGAGCCCGGGCACGGGCAGGGCGGGCGCGCGCTACGAGGCGGCGATGGTGGCGGACTGGCCCCGCACCGACTTCCCCGCCCTGGCGCCGCGGGTCCGGGTACCGGTGCTGTTCAGCCGGGCCGAGCACGAGCGGGTCTGGCACAGCGACGAGGCGGCGGCGGCGCGGATCGCCGCGCTGTTCTCGTCCTGCCCGCGGTTCGTCACCGAACAGGTCGCCGACGCCGGCCACAACCTGAGCCTGGGCTGGTCCGCGGCCGCCTACCACCTGCGGGTGCTGGCGTTCGCCGAGGAATGTGTGGTGGCCCGGGTGCACGCCGGGGAACTCGGCGGCGCAACGGAACTCGAAGTGGAGGCAGGGTGATGCGCGTCGGATTCATCGGACTGGGCAGTCAGGGCGCGCCGATGGCGCGCCGGATCGTCGAGGGCGGCTTCCCGACCACGCTGTGGGCGCGGCGGCCGGCGTCGGTGGAGCCGTTCGCCGACACCGGGGCGAAGGTGGCCGGTTCCCCGGCCGAACTGGCCGCCGCCAGCGACCTGGTGTGCCTGTGCGTCGTCGGTGACGACGACGTGCGCGAGGTGCTCTCCGGCGACACCGGGGTGCTGGCCGGGCTGGCCCCGGGCGGGATCGTCGCGATCCACTCCACCATCCACCCGGACACCTGCCGCGAGGTCGCCGAAATCGCTGCCGCGCAGGGTGTCTCGGTGATCGACGCCCCGGTCAGCGGCGGCGGCGGAGCGGCCGAGGCGGGCAACCTGCTGGTGATGGTCGGCGGTGACGCCGCGGTGTTGGAGCGGGTGCGGCCGGTGTTCGCCACCTTCGCGAACCCGATCGTGCACCTCGGCGACCTCGGTGCCGGACAGATCACCAAGCTGCTGAACAACCTGCTGTTCACCGCGAACCTGGCCAACGCCAAAACCGCGCTCGACCTCGGTGCGGCGCTCGGTGTCTCACCGACCAGCCTGGCGGAGGTGATCGGCAACGGGTCGGGCAACAGCTACGCGCTGGGCAGCTTGGCGCGGGTGGGCGGCAGCCTGGACCTGCTCAAGCAGGTGGCCGCCGACCTGTTGCACAAGGACGTCGGCCTGGTGGCCGACATCGCCGAGCGGGCCGGGGTGACGCCGGGCGCGGTGCTCGACGCCGCCGACGCCGCCCTGGTGCTGCTGGAGAAGCCGCGCCGATGAGCCGTATCGGGTTCGTCGGCGCGGGCCGGATGGGCGCGCCGATGGTGCGCCGACTCGTCGAGGCCGGCCACGAGGTGTACGCGCTGGGCCGCACCCCGGACAAGCGGGAGGCGGTCGCCGCGCTGGGCGCGCACCCGGTCGCCGAGGCCGTCGCGGCGGCACGGGACGCCGACGCGGTGCTGGTGTGCGTGTTCACCGACGAACAGGTGCGGCGGGTCTGCCTGGACGACGGGCTGGCGGCGGCCGTGCCGTCCGGATCGGCGCTGGTGCTGCACACCACCGGCAGTCCGCGCACCGCCGAGGCCGTCGCGGCGGCCGCCGAACCGCGCGGGGTGGCCGTGCTCGACGCCCCGGTCAGCGGCGGCCCGCACGACATCGCGGCCGGCCGGGTGACGCTGTTCGTCGGGGGTTCCGACGCGGCGTTCGCCCGGGTCCGCCCGCTGCTGGCGGCCTACGGCGATCCGGTGCTGCACGTCGGCCGGCTCGGCGACGGGCAGCGGGTCAAGCTGGTGAACAACACCATGTTCGCCGCGCAGATCGGGCTGGTCGCCGCCGGGCTGCGGCTCGGCGAGCGGCTGGGCCTGGACGAGGCGACGCTGCTGGAGGCCCTGCCGCAGGGCAGTGCGGCCAGCCGGGCACTGACGTCCATCGCGATGGCCGGCTCGGCGGCGGCGTTCATGGGCGCGGTCGCCGAGTTCATCGGCAAGGACGTCGAGGTGGTGCGCCGCACCGCGGCCGAGCTGGGCACCGACCTGGGGGTGCTGGACGCCCTCGTCGACGCCGCGCGACCCGGCGGCCGGCACCCCGCTTGATCCACAAAGCGGTTGCGAAATCACCTGTTTCGCGCGCACCCGACAACCCAACTGATACCGTTACAGTAGGTTCGACCTGCATCCCGCCCGCCGCGGAGGAGGAATCCATGACCAAGCCCCGGGTGAAGTTCGATCCGTATTCGGAGGAGTTCTTCGACAATCCGTTCGGGATCTACCGGCGGCTGCGCGACGAGGCCCCGATCTACTACGACGAGGAGGAGGACTTCTACGCGCTGTCGCGGCACGAGGACGTCGCCGCCGCGCTCAAGGACCACGAGTCGTTCTCCTCGTCGCGCGGCTGCGACCTGGCCATGGTGCGCTCCGGGGAGGTGCCGCAGAAGTCCATCATCTTCATGGACCCGCCCGAGCACCGGCACATGCGCAGCCTGCTCAACAAGGCGTTCACCCCGCGGGCGGTGCAGTCGCAGCGCGAGACGATCACCGAACTGGTCCGGCACTACCTGGGCAAGGCCGATCCGGACAACTTCGACGTGGTGCAGGACTTCTCCGGCCCGTTCCCGGTGGAGGTCATCACCCGGATGGCGGGGGTGCCCGAGGAGTACCGCCAGCAGGTGCGCGAGTGGGTGGACACCAGCTTGCACCGCGAACCCGGCCGGATCGGCCAGACCGAGGAGGGCATGCAGGCCAACATCGCCACCGCGATGTTCTACTACGACCTGGTGCAGAAACGCCGGGCCGAGCCGCAGGACGACATGATCAGCCGGCTCATCGCCGCGGAGATCCCCGACGAGAACGGCGGCATGCGCAAGCTCGATGACATCGAGATCGCCGGCTTCGCCACCCTGCTCGGCGGTGCGGGCGCGGAGACCGTCACCAAGCTCCTCGGCACCGCCATGGTGGTGTTCGCCAGGCACCCCGACCAGTGGCAGAAGCTGCTCGACGACCGCAGCAAGATCCCGGACGCGGTCGAGGAACTGCTGCGCTACGAGGGGCCGGTGCAGTACAACGTGCGCTTCACGCTCAAGGAGGCGCAGGTGCCCAGCGGCACCATCCCGGCCGGCAAGCCGGTGTTTCTGCTCAAGGCCTCGGCCAACCGCGACGAGCGGGCCTGGACCGATCCCGACGTGTTCGACATCGACCGCGACCGCACCGAGTCGCAGAACCTGGCGCTCGGCTACGGCATCCACAGTTGCCTCGGCGCGGCACTGGCCCGGCTGGAGAGCGCGATCGCGCTGGAGCATCTGCTCGACTTCATGCCGCGCTACGAGGTGCAGTGGGACGGGCTGAAGCGGGTGCATATGCAGAACGTCGCCGGGTACTCCCATGTCCCGGTGAAGGTGCTGCCGTGACGAAGCGGCTGGGATGACGAAGAGGCTGTGATGGCAGAGAAGATCGTGGTGGATTTCGGCCTGTGCGAGGCCAACGCCGTGTGCATGGGCATCATCCCCGAGGTGTTCCAGGTCGACGAGCAGGACTACCTGCACGTCCTCGACGACCGGGTCACCCCGGAGAACGCGGAACGGATCCGCGAGGCGGTGCGGCAGTGCCCGCGCCAGGCCATCGCCATCGAGGCCGTCGACGAGTAACTCTTCCTCCGCCTTCCTCCGCGAGCAGACGCGAAAACCCCCTCGCCGGGGGCCGGGAGGGGTTTTTCGCGTCTGCTCGTGGTGACCGGTGGCGCTAGAACCCGGCGACGATGACGCCGTTGCAGTCCGCAGCGGCCTGCCGCAGTTTCGCCGCCGCCTGGTAGGCCTCCGAGTGGTACCAGTCGCGCGCGGCCTGTACCGAGTCGAACTCCAGCACCACCGTCTGGGTGCCGTGCCAGTCGCCCTCGATCACCTCCGGGGCGGTGTCGACGGCCAGGATGCGCGCCCCGGCCATCGCCGTCGCGGCGGCCCTGGCGTACTCGGCCATGCCCGCCGGATCCCGCACGTCCTCGGTGATGATCACGTACCCCTTGCCCGATCCTGCTGCCACGCTCGTTGAATCTCCTTGTCAGATCTCGGATATCGCCCGTTCCGGGCAGTTCTCGATGGCCTCCCGGGCGGCCCCCTCCAGTTCCGCCGGCACCTCCTGCGGGTCGGCGACGGCCCAGCCGTCGTCGGTCATCCGGAAGATCTCCGGGCAGATCGTCAGACACATCCCGTGACCGGCGCAGCGGTCGTCGTCGACATACACCCTCATCGGGCCACCGCCGGTTCCACCACGTCGAACTCCAGGTGCAGTTCGACCAGGCCGCGCAGGATGAACGTCGGGATGTAGCGGTACCGGCGCTGCCCCGCCGGCCCGTGGTGCTCCTCGGAGATGCGGATGTCGGAGGTGCGGTCCAGCAGCCGTTCCAGCGCGACCCGGGTCTCGGCCCGGGCCAGCGGGGCGCCCGGGCAGCTGTGGATGCCGCGGCCGAACGCCAGATGCTGACGGGCGTTCCTGCGGGTCGGTTCGAATTCGTCGGGGTTGTCGAACCGGCGCGGATCGCGGTTGGCCGCGCCGTTGAGCACCATCACGGTGGTACCGGCGGGCACTTCCCGGCCGCCGACGGTGACCGGCGTGCGGGACAGCCGGAAGTCGCCCTTGACCGGGCTCTCGTACCGCAGCGCCTCCTCGATGAAGTTCGGTAGCAGACTGCGGTCCTGCCGCACCATCCGCTGGATGTCGGGCCGGTCGCCGAGGATCTTCAGCGCGGTGCCGAGCAACCGCACCGTGGTCTCCTGTCCCGCCGAGAACACGTTGGTGGCCACCCGCGCGACGTCGCCGGGCTCGGGTGTGGTGCCGTCCGGGAACAGCGCGGTGGCCAGCCCGGTCAGCACGTCGTCGCGCGGATTGCGGCGCCGGTCCTCGACGTAGGCCTGGAACTGGTCGTAGAGGAACTCCAGCGGCGAATGCGCCAGCGCCTCACCGGAGGTGCTGCCCACCCCGCCGCCGGCGTGCCGGCCGATGCCGGCGACGAAGGCGTCGCGGTCCTCCGGCGGGATGCCGAGCAGGTCGGCGATGACCAGCAGCGTGAACGGACTGGCGAAGCCCTTGATGAACTCGCCCCGGCCGGGCGCGAGGAACTCGTCGAGCACCTCGTCGGCCAGCGCCCACATGGCGTCCTCGTTCTCCTTGAGCCGCTTGGGCGTGATCAGCCGCATCAGCAGCGCCCGGTGGTTGGTGTGCACCGGCGGGTCCAGGGTGGGCAACTGGTCGCTGAACGGCAGCTCGTGGCGGTGCTTCTCGATGAGCTCGGCGACGTCGTCGCGGCCCTCCAGCGGCACCGGGAAACCGGGGAACGGCCCCGTCACCGAGATGCACGACGAGAACGTCTCCTCGTCGTTGTAGACGTCGACGGCCTCCTGCCAGCCGGTCACCATCGTCACCCCGTAGTGGTCCTCCCGCTGCACCGGGCACTGCTGCCGCAGCGCATGGAAGTACGGGTAGGGGTCGTCGACCAGCCTGGGGTCGGTGAACCAGTCGATACCGGCGGGATCGATCGCCATCTGTCGCTCCGTTTCTGCACGCACCTCGGCCGAGCAGCGAGAATGATACTCTCAGAAGTGAGTATTACATTTCCACAGCCCGGTCGTGGCGTCAACGAGCCGGTGCGGACGCCGGGAGGCTGTTACCGTCCGGAGGTGCTGCGGCGCAGCGCCGATCCCCACATCCGTCCAGGAGGCCCGCAATGGCGTGGGATTTCGAAACCGACCCGGATTACCAGCGGTTGCTGGACTGGGCCGACGAGTTCGTCCGCGAGCAGGTCGAACCGCTGGACCTGGTCTGGCCGCACCTGCAGTTCACCCCGCTGGACGAGACCCGCCGCCGGGTGGTCGATCCGCTCAAGCAGCAGGTGCGCGAAAAAGGGCTGTGGGCAACCCATCTCGGCCCCGAGCTGGGCGGTCAGGGGCACGGTCAGCTCAAACTCGCGCTGCTCAACGAGATTCTGGGCCGGTCGAACTGGGCGCCGGTGATCTTCGGCTGCCAGGCTCCCGACACCGGCAACGCCGAGATCATCGCCCACTACGGCACCGACGAGCAGAAGCGGCGCTGGCTGCAACCGTTGCTCGACGGCGAGCTGTTCTCCTGCTACTCGATGACCGAACCGCACGCCGGCGCCGACCCCACCCAGTTCCGCACCCGGGCGGTGCGCGACGGCTCAGGACCGGACGCGGACTGGGTGATCACCGGCCAGAAGTTCTTCTCCTCCAACGCCGCCACCGCCTCGTTCTTCATCGTCATGGCGGTCACCAACCCGGACGTCAGCCCATACCAGGGCATGTCGATGTTCCTGGTGCCGGCCGACGCCCCCGGCATCGAGATCGTGCGCAACATCGGGCTCTACGGCGACCGCGAGGGCGGTGGATCGCACGCGCTGATCAACTACAACGACGTGCGGGTGGGGCCGGACGCGCTGCTCGGCGGCGAGGGCCAGGCGTTCGTCATCGCCCAGACCCGGTTGGGCGGCGGGCGCATCCACCACGCCATGCGCACCATCGGGTTGGCCCGCAAGGCGCTGGACATGATGTGCGAACGCGCACTGAGCCGGCACACCCAGGGCAGCCTGCTGGCCGACAAACAGTTCGTGCAGGGCTACATCGCCGACTCCTACGCCCAGCTGCTGCAGTTCCGGCTGATGGTGCTCTATACCGCGTGGGAGATCGACAAGTACAACGACTACAAGAAGGTCCGCAAGGACATCGCCGCGGTCAAGGCGGTGCTGCCGGGGGTGCTGCACGACATCGCCTGGCGGGCGATGCAGGTGCACGGCGCGCTCGGGGTCACCGACGAGATGCCGTTCATGGCCATGGTCACCGGGGCGGCCGCGCTGGGCCTGGCCGACGGGCCCACCGAGGTGCACAAGACCACCGTGGCCAAGCAGGTGCTGCGCGACTACCGGGCCGCCGAGGACACCTGGCCGAGCGAGTGGCTGCCGCGCAGGCGGGAGGCCGCCCGGGCCCGGATCGCCGAGCTGCTCGAGGCCGAGGTGGGCAATCTGTGACCGGCCCCGCCCTCGACACCGCCCGGCTTGCCGCGTGGATGGATACCGCCGGGCTCCCCGGTCGCGGCGAACCGCTGACCGCGCAGCTGCTTTCCGGCGGCACCCAGAACGTCATCTACGAGCTGTGCCGCGGCGAGCACCGCTGGGTGCTGCGGATGCCACCGCCGGGTGCCCCGCCGGACCGGGACCGGGGCATCCTGCGGGAGTGGCGGATCATCGCCGCGCTTCACGGCACCGACGTGCCGCACACCCCGGCGGTGGCGGTGTGCGCGGACCCCGGTGTGCAGGGCCGGCCGTTCTACCTGATGGGGTTCGTCGACGGCTGGTCGCCGATGACCTCGCGCACGTGGCCGGCCCCGTTCGACACCGACCCGGCCGCCCGGCGCGGGCTGGCCTTCCAACTCGCCGAGGGCATCGCGCTGCTGTCGAAGGTGGACTGGCGCGCCCGCGGCCTGGCCGACCTGGGCCGCCCGGAGGGGTTCCACGACCGCCAGGTGGACCGCTGGACCGAGTTCCACCGCCGCGCCGGCGGCCGGCGCCTCGACGGCATGGACGTGGCCACCGCCTGGCTGCGCGAGCACCGTCCGCGCGACTACGTCCCGGGCCTGATGCACGGCGACTACCAGTTCGCCAACGTGATGTACCGGCACGGCGCGCCGGCCCGGCTGGCGGCGATCGTGGACTGGGAGATGGGCACCGTCGGCGACCCGAAGCTGGACCTGGGCTGGATGGTGCTGGGCTGGCCGGACGGCGCCGGGGCCGCCGACTCGGCGATGAGCTACGTCGACATGCGCGGGATGCCGACCCGGTCGGAGGTGGTGGCGCACTACGCCGAGGTGTCCGGCCGACAGGTCGACGACCTGGACTACTACCTGGTGCTGGCCCGCTGGAAGCTCGCGATCGTGCTGGAGCAGGGCTTCCAGCGGGCCGGCGACGACGAGAAACTGCTCGCCTACGGGCCGGTGATCGTCGCGCTGATGCGCTCGGCGGCCGAGCTCGCCGAGACCACCGACTACCGGTGACGCACGCGGTGCCGGCTCAGCCGGCCGGGACGAGGTCGGCGGCCACCGGCGGGCACAGCATGGCGCCGCACCGGAACGTCTCGGTGTCGCCGACCGGCCCGGCCCCGGCCCGTACCGCGGCCAGCGCCTGCGCCTTGAACGCCCGCGCCGCCGCGCTGAGCTGGTGCTGCACGGCGGTGCCGTCGGCGAGTTCGGCCGGCCAGTCCCCACCCCAGAGGGTCACCTCGGTGCGCCCGTGCTGCACCGCCATTCGCACCCCGGCGCGGACCCGCGGGTCGCGGTCGTAGAGGTCGGCGGCCACCGCGACGGTCTGCGGCGCCGGCCGCTCCCGCCAGGACCGCACCACGTCCTCGAACCGCAGCGCGTTCACGCCGAGGATCTGCAGCGGGCGGATGTCGGCGTCGCCGTAGGTGAGCACCGTGACGTCCCAGCCCGCCATCGCGCGGTCCACCAGCCAGCCGCCGGCGTGCCGCACCACGTCGACGACGTCAGGTGCCACCACGTCGAGCCGGTATCTCATGTCGGGTTCCGGGGCGCGAACTCGCGCGCCAGCATCTCGGCGTACCCCTTGAACACCTCGGCCAGCGGTATCGAAGGGTCCAGCAACCATGACGTCTCCATTCCGTTGATGAAGGCGAGGATCTCCACGGCCTTGACGGCCGGGTCGATGTCGCGGCGGTAGCGGCCGGATTCCTGGCCGCGGCGAATGATGTCGGCGACGATCTCGGTGGCGGCCCGTTGCCGGGCCAGCATCCGGTCGTGCAGGGGTGCGTCGGGCAGGATGTTCTCCGCCAGCAGCACGGTGAAGGTGCCGACGAGTTCCGGTGCCCGGTCGAAGCGTTCGGCCACCCGGACGATCTCGGCGATGAGATCCCCGGACAGGTCGGCGTGGGCGTTGTCGTCGGCGTCGCGGGCGTCGAGCACCGCGTTGAGCAGGGCCTCCTTCGACTCGAAGTGGTGCAACAGGCCGGCCGGGGTCAGTCCCGCCTCCCTGGCGATCTGGGCCAGCGAGGTGTTGCGCCAACCGTTGCGCACCAGCAGTCGCTCGGCCACCCCGAGAATGCGCTGGCGGCGGTCCTCCCCCTTGGCCAGCAGGGTCTCGTACGGCCTGCGGGTGCCGGAGTCGCCGACGGTCGACGGCGGTCCGGGTCCGGTCACGGAAACCCCTTCGGTAAACCAACCTATTGAACACACAGTAGGTCAGTTCACCCCGATGTGGCAAGGGTCACATCGGGGATGATTTCAGATCCGGGTCACACCCGGTCACAGACCGAGCGATTTGGCGATGATCACCTTCATCACCTCGCTGGTGCCGGCGTAGATGCGCGCCACCCGGGCGTCGGTGTACAGCCGCGCGATGGGGAACTCCATCATGTAGCCGTAGCCGCCGAACAGCTGCAGGCAGCGGTCCACCACCCGGCCCTGCATCTCGGTGCAGAACAGCTTGACCCGGGCGGCGTCGGCGCCGGAGAGTTGCCCGTCGACGAGGTCGGCCACCGCCCGGTCCAGCATGGCCTGGGCGGCCTCCACCTCGGCCGAGCAGGCGGCCAGCTCGAACTTGGTGTTCTGGAACGAGGCCACCGGGGTGCCGAACGCCTTGCGGTTCCGCACGTACTCGATGGTGGTGTCGACCGCGGCGCGGGCCTGCGCCACCGAGCCGACCGCCACCGTGATGCGTTCCTGGGCCAGGTTGTGGCCGAGGTAGGTGAAGGCCTCGCCCTCCTCCCCCAGCCGGTTGGCCACCGGTACCCGCACGTCGGTGAAGCTCAGCTCGGCGGTGTCCTGCACCTTGCAGCCCATCTTCTCCAGCTCGCGGCCGCGGGTGAACCCGGGCATCCCGTCCTCGACGACCAGCAGGGTCAGCCCGCGGCGCCGGTTGTCCGGATCGGTCGAGGTCCGGGCCACCACGACCACCAGATCGGCCTGGATGCCGCCGGTGATGAAGGTCTTGGCCCCGTTGAGGATGTAGTGGTCGCCGTCGCGGACCGCGGTGGTGCGGATGCCGGCCAGGTCGCTGCCGGTGCCGGGCTCGGTCATCGCGATCGCGGTGAGCAGCCGGCCCGACGCCAGCCCGGGGAACCAGCGGGCCCGCTGGTCGGCGTCGGCGTAGTGCAGGAAGTAGGGCAGGATCACGTCGAGCTGGGTGCGCACCGTCGACAGGGTGACCAGGGCGCGGGCCGCCTCCTCCTGCAGCACGACGTTGTAGCGGTAGTCGACGACGCCGGCGCCGCCGTATTCCTCGGGGATCGCCATGCCGAGCATGCCGAGCTCCCCCATCCGCTCGAACGCCGCCCGCGGCATCCGGCCGGCCTTCTCCCAGGCCGGGTAGTTCGGCACGACCTCCTGCTCGATGAAGTCGCGGGCGAGTTGCCGGAACGCCTCGTGGTCGGCGGTGAACAGCTCCCGTCGCACCGTGCCCCCCTTCGGTCGCGGGCTAGGCGACCAGTTCGACGACGGTGGCGTTGGCCGTGCCGCCGCCCTCGCACATGGTCTGCAGCCCGTATCGAATTCCGTTGGCGCGCATGTGATGGATCATCCGGGTCATCAGCACCGCGCCGGACGCGCCGAGTGGGTGGCCCAGCGCGATGGCCCCGCCCAGCGGGTTGAGCCGGTCCGGGTCCGCGCCCGTCTCGGCCAACCAGGCCAGCGGGACCGGCGCGAACGCCTCGTTGACCTCGAACACCCCGATGTCGTCGATGCCCAGCCCGGCCTTGTGCAGCACCTTCTCCGTGGCCGGGATCGGGCCGGTGAGCATCAGCACCGGGTCGGCGCCGGTGACCGCACCGGCGCGGTAGGCCACGAGGGGTTCCAGACCCAGCCGCAGCGCGTGTTCGGCGGTGGTCACCAGCAGCGCGGCCGCGCCGTCGGAGATCTGCGAGGAGTTGCCGGCGTGGATCACCCCGTCCTCGACGAAGGCGGGTTTGAGGCCGGCCAGCTTCGCCACGCTGGTGCCGCGCCGCACCCCCTCGTCGGCGACCACCGGCGGGGTGTCCCCCGGGCCGAACACCGGCACGATCTGGTCGGTGAACGCGCCGGCATCCTGTGCGGCGGCGGCCAGTTCGTGGGAGCGCACCGAGTACTCGTCGAGCCGGGTGCGCGAGAGGTTCCACTTCTTGGCGATGAGCTCGGCCGAGATGCCCTGGTTGAACGAGAAGTCGTCGTAGCGCTCGAGCACCTTCGGACCGTAGGGCATGCCGGTGGCCCGCGCCGCCCCCAGCGGCACCCGGCTCATCACCTCCACCCCACCGGCGACCACCACGTCGTACTGGCCGGACATCACCGCGTGCACCGCGAAATCCAGTGCCTGCTGGCTGGATCCGCAGGCCCGGTTGACGGTGGTGCCCGGGATCGTCTCCGGCCAGCCGGCTGCGAGCACCGCGTACCGGCCGATGTTGCTGGACTGGTCGCCGACCTGCGACACGCAGCCCCAGATCACGTCGCCGATGAGCTCGGGATCGATGCCGGCCCGCTGCACCAGCTCGTTGAGCACCACCGCGGACAGGTCCGCGGCGTGCCAGTCCGACAGCGCGCCGTTGCGTTTGCCGACCGGGGTGCGCACCGCCTCGACGATGACCGCCTCACGCATCTCGTCTCGCTTTCTCGTCCGTCCGCCCGCTATCCGATCACGCCCCGCTCACGCAGCGCCGCGATCTCCCCGGCACCGTAGCCGAGCTCGCCGAGCACCGTGTCGGTGTGCTCGCCGAGCCCGGGGACCGGGCCCATCGGCGGGTCGAAGCCCTCGATCACCGGTGGCGGCAACAGCGCCGGGATCGGCCCCTTGGGGGTGTCGATCTCCCGCCACCGGTTGCGCGCCCGCAGGTGCGGGTGCGCGATCACCTCGCTCGGGGTGTTGTACCGGGCGTTACCGATCCCGGCGGCGTCGGCGACGCGCTGGATCTCGTCGAGATCGCGTTCGGCGCACCACATCCGGATGGCCTCGTCGAGCTCGTCGCGGTGTGCGACGCGGTCGGCGTTGGTGGCGTAGCGGGGGTTGGCGGCCAGGTCGGGCCGGTTCAGGATGTCGCGGGCCAGCCGCTGCCACTCGGCGTCGTTGGTGGTGCCCAGCACCACGGTGCGGCCGTCGCGGGTGGGATAGGCCCCGTACGGCGACACCGCCGGCGAGCTCATGCCGAGCGGTTGCTGGTCGACACCGCTGTGCCGGGTGTAGTTGAGCTGGTAGCCCATGAGTTCGGCGGCGGTGTCGAACAGGCTGACCCGCACGGAGCCGCCGGTGGTGCGGCCGCGGTCGCACAGCAGCGCCAGGATCGACAGCGCGGCGTACAGGCCGCTGCACACGTCGGCCACCGGCGGGCCCGGCTTGGCCGGCTCGCCGGGCCGGCCGGTCACCGCGCACACCCCGGACTCGGCCTGGATGAGCAGGTCGTAGGCGCGTTTGTGGGACAGCGGCCCGCCCGGGCCGTACCCGTCGATCTCCACCGCGATCAACCCCGGGTGCCGCTCGGCGAGGTCGTCGGCGGCGATGCCGAGCCGTTCGGTGGCGCCGGGGGCCAGATTGGACACCAGCACGTCGGCGCGGTCGAGCAGTCGGTGCAGGATGTCGCGCCCGGCCTCGCATTTCAGGTCGACGGTGACCGATTCCTTGCCCCGGTTGACCCAGACGAAGTGGGCCGCGAGCCCGCCGGGGCCGTTGACGACATCGTCGTAGTGCCGGGCGAAGTCACCGCCTCGGGGGTTCTCCACCTTGATGACGCGGGCGCCGAAGTCGGCCAGGGTGCGGGTGCACATCGGGGCCGACACCGCCTGTTCCAGGGCGATCACCGTGATCCCGGCCAGCGGTGCCGATTGCCCGGACTGCATCACATCACCATACCGCCGTCGACCGGCAGCACCTGGCCCGTGACGTAGGAGGCCGCGTCGGAGGCCAGGAACACGAACGCGCCCGCGATCTCCTCCGGTTCGGCCCAGCGCCGCATGGGGATTCGGTTCATCATGTTGGCCGCGAACTTCTCGTTGGTGCGGATGGTCTCGGTCATCCGGGTGGCCGCCAGCGGTGCCAGCGCGTTCACGCAGATGTTGCTGCGGGCCAGTTCCCGGGCCAGCGACTTGGTGATGCCGATGATGCCGGCCTTGGCCGCCGAGTAGTTGACCTGCCCGAGGGTGCCGGTGATGCCGGCCGAGGAGGTGACGTTGATGATCCGGCCGGTGCCGTCGGTCGGCAGGTGCGGCAGCGCGGCCTGCGAGCAGTGGAAGGTACCCATCACGTGCACGTCGAGCAGGCGGCGGAAGCTGTCCGCGGCGATGTCGCCGAACATCGCCGGGGCGGTGATGCCGGCGTTGTTGACCAGGATGTGCAGCGTGCCGCCGGCCAGCCCGGCGGCCCGGGCCACGGCGGCCTCGACCGAGGCCCGGTCGGTGACGTCCAGTCCGGCGCTCGCGGCGGTCGCCCCGGCGGCGTTGATCCGGTCGGCCACCCGCGCCGCGCCGTCGGCGTCGAGGTCGGCGACCAGCACCGCCGCCCCGGCCGCCGCCAGCGCCTCGGCGACCGCCGACCCGATGCCGCCGGCCGCGCCGGTCACCATGGCCGATCGGCCGGTCAGGTCGAAATACGTTCTCATGAGCTCCCTTTCAGTTGCCCCGGCTCAATAGCTCCGCGGCAGGCCGAGCACGTGTGAGCCGAGGAAGTTCAGCACCATCTCCTGGCTGACCGGGGCGATCCGCATCAACCGGGCCTCCCGGAAGAACCGGGCCACGTGGTACTCCTCGGCGTAGCCCATGCCGCCGTGGGTCTGCAGGGCGCGGTCGGCGGCGTCGAAGGCCGCGTCGGCACACAGGTATTTCGCGGTGTTTGCCTCCCGGCCGCACGGCAGGCCGTTGTCGTAGAGCCAGGTGGCCTTGCGCAGCATGAGTTCGGCGGCGTCGAGCCGGGCCAACGAGTCGGCGAGCGGGAACTGGATGCCCTGGTTCATGCCGATCGGCCGGTCGAAGACGTGCCGTTCGTTGGCGTAACGCACGGCCCGGTCCAGGGCGGCCCGGCCGATGCCGAGCGCCTCGGCGGCGATGAGCATCCGCTCCGGGTTGAGCCCGTGCAGGATGTAGGTGAAGCCCTTGCCCTCCTCGCCGACGCGGTCCTCGACCGGCACCCGCAGGTTGTCGATGAACAGCTCGTTGGAACTGACCGCGTTGCGCCCCATCTTCCGGATCGGCCGGATGTCGACGTGCTCGCGGTCGAGGTCGGTCAAGAACAGCGTCATCCCGTCGGTCTTCTTCTCCACCTCCTCGTAGGGGGTGGTGCGGGTGAGCAGCAGGATCTTCTCCGACTCCAGTGCCTTGGAGATCCACACCTTGCGCCCGTTGACGATGTAGTGGTCGCCGTCGCGACGGGCGAAGGTGGTGATGCGCGAGGTGTCCAGGCCGGCACCGGGCTCGGTGACGCCGAAGCAGACGTGCAGGTCGCCGGTGACGATGCGGGGCAGGGTCCGCCGCTTGAGTTCCTCGGAGCCGAAGACGACGACCGGCTGCATGCCGAAGATCGACATGTGGATCGCGCTGGCGGCGTTCATGCCGCCGCCGGAACGGGCCACCTCCTCGGCCAGCAGGGTGGCCTCGGTGATGCCCAGGCCGTACCCGCCGTACTCGGTGGGGATGGTCATCCCGAGCCAGCCGCCCTCGGCGACGGCCTTGTAGAACTCGCCGGGGAACTCGTGGTTGGCGTCCTTGTCCAGCCAGTACTGGTCGTCGAACCTGGCAGCGAGTTCGGCCACCGAGGTGCGGATGAGTTTCTGGTCCTCGGTCAGCTCGAAGTTCATCCCACCCGACACGGCTGCCTCCTCGTCTGGAATCGGTTTTTGCACAGGAGAACTCACCGGTACGTTGCCGGTTTCGGCCGCGCACCGGTGAGTCCGGCCGATGGTGTCGGCGAGCTAGCGGCCGCTAGTCACGGGCGCCGGTCACCGCCTTGGCGTTGGCCTGGAAATCGGCGAAGCTGGCGCCGGTCCTGTCCTTCTTCGACAACGCCCGGATGGAGACGTCGTGCCCCTCGACGGACTTGCGCAGGGCACCGACGGTGGCCTGCTCCCTGGGGATGTGCCGGAACGGGTCGAAGTGGTACCAGCGCATGGCGTTCTCGTGGGTGATCTTGTTGATCTCCTCGTCGGTCACGCCGTTCTCGGTGAAGACCGCCCACAGCTCCTCGGGGGCGTTGGGCCACATCGAGTCGCTGTGCGGGTAGTCCATCTCCCAGCAGATGTTGTCGATGCCGATGGCGTGCCGGTTGCGCACCCCGACCGGATCGGAGATGAAGCAGGTCAGGAAGTGCTCACGGAACACCTCCGAGGGCAGCTTGCCGCCGAAGTCCTGATGGGTCCAGGTCGAGTGCATGTCGAAGGTGCGGTCCACCCGTTCGAGGAAGTACGGGATCCAGCCGGTACCGCCCTCGGACAGGCAGATCTTCAGATCCGGGTACCGCTTGATCGGCGCCGACCACAGCAGGTCCGCGGCGGCCTGCACGATGTTCATCGGTTGCAGGGTGATCATCACGTCCATCGGCGCGTCCGGGGCGGTGATCGCCAGCTTGCCCGACGACCCGATGTGCACATTCAGCACCATGTCGCAGTCGCACAGCGCCTCCCACACCGGCTTCCAGTACTCCAGATCGTGGAAGCTCGGGTACCCCATCGTGGCCGGGTTCTCGGTGAACGTCAGTGCGTGGACGCCCTTTTCGCTGACCCGCCGGATCTCCGCGGCGCAGGCGACCGGATCCCAGATCACCGGCAGCGCCATCGGGATGAAGCGACCGGGATTCGAGGCGCACCACTCGTCGATGTGCCAGTCGTTGTAGGCGCGCACCAGCGCCAGCGAGAACTCGTGATCCTCGGTGGCGAACAGCCGTCCGGCGAATCCCGGGAACGACGGGAAGTTCAGCGTCGCCAGCACCCCGCCGGCACTCATGTCCTTGACCCGCTCGTTCGGGTCGTAGCAGCCGGGGCGGATCTCGTCGAGCCCCTGGGGCTCGAGGCCGTACTCCTCCTTGGGCCGGCCCGCCACCGCGTTGAGGGCGACGTTCGGGATCACCACATCCCGGAACTGCCAGGTGTCCGATCCGTCCGGGTTGTGCACCAGCCGCGGCGCGTCGTCCAGGTACTTCGCCGGCAGGTGGTTCCGGAACATGTCCGGCGGCTCGACGATGTGATCGTCCACGCTGATCAAGATCATGTCATCCATACGCACGGCCGCAGCCTCCCGTCGCGTTGACCCAGCTGTGTTCTCTACCTGTGGAAACTAGCTTCTCCCCTGTCGAGAATCAACGTTTGACGGCGATCCCGGCCGCGATCACCTGCGGTTCGGCGCCGCATTCGGCCCACCCGTCACGACCGGGCCGTTGACCGGATTCGAAAAAGCTGGAAATGTATTAGTCGCAAATGAGAACATGATTCTCATCAGCGAGAGGAGTCCCACCGTGCGGGCGGCCGCCGGCGTCCCCTCGCCCACCGCGTCTTGCGCCGACCAGGAGAGGTAACCAACATGCCGCATTTCCCGAAACCCGCCGCGGGAAGCTGGACCGAGAACTGGCCCGAGCTCGGCACCGGGCCGGTGGACTACTCCGACTCCATCGACCCGGAGCACTTCAAGCTCGAGCAGGAGGCGATCTTCCGTCGCACCTGGCTCAACGTGGGCCGGGTGGAACGGCTGCCCAAGGTCGGCAGTTACTTCACCAAGGAGATGCCGTCGGTCGGGCGCGGCACCTCGATCCTCGTCGTCAAGGACAAGGACGGCACCGTCCGCGCCTTCTACAACCTGTGCCGGCACCGCGGCAACAAGCTGGTGTGGAACGACTACCCCGGCAACGAGGTGTCCGGCACCTGCCGGCAGTTCACCTGCAAGTACCACGCCTGGCGGTACGCGCTCGACGGCGAGCTCACCTTCATCCAGCAGGAGGAGGAGTTCTTCGACGTCGACAAGAAGAACTACGGCCTCAAGCCGATCCGCTGCGAGGTGTGGGAGGGCTTCATCTTCGTCAACTTCGACGACCACGCCGAGCCGTTGATCGACTACCTCGGCCCGTTCGCCAAGGGCCTGGAGGGCTACCCCTTCCACGAGATGACCGAGGTGTACAGCTACCGCGCGGAGATCAACTCCAACTGGAAGCTGTTCATCGACGCGTTCACCGAGTTCTACCACGCACCGGTGCTGCACAATAAGCAGGCCGTCAAGGAGGAGGCGGAGAAGCTCGCCAAGTACGGCTACGAGGCGCTGCACTACGACATCAAGGACCAGCACTCGATGATCTCGTCCTGGGGCGGGATGAGCCCGCCCAAGGACCTGAGCATGGTCAAGCCGATCGAGCGCAAGCTGCGCAGTGGCCTGTTCGGACCGTGGGATCGCCCGGATGTCAAGGGATTACGGCCGGATGAGCTGCCGCCGGCGGTCAACCCGTCCCGGGCGCCGGTGTGGGGCCAGGACAGCTTCGAGTTCTTCCCCAACTTCACCCTGCTGATCTGGGCGCCGGGCTGGTACCTGACCTACCACTACTGGCCCACCGAGGTGGACAAGCACATCTTCGAGGCCTCGCTGTACTTCGTGCCGCCCAAGAACGCGCGGCAGCGGCTGGCCCAGGAACTCGCGGCGGTGACGTTCAAGGAGTACGCGCTGCAGGACGCCAACACCCTGGAGGCGACCCAGACCCAGATCGGCACCCGCGCGGTACTGGAGTTCCCGCTGTGCGACCAGGAGGTCCTGCTGCGGCACCTGCACCACACCGCACACCGCTACGTCGACCGTTACAAGAAGGAAATCGCCGGCAAGGCCGCCGCCAACGGCGCGGCGAACCAGGACACCAGGAGCGTGGCCCATGCCTGACACCGACAAGAAGCTGCCGCCCGAGTTCGCCGACCTGGAGCGGTTCTCCGCCTGGTGCCTGGCCACCGAGCCGGAACGCTACGGCAAGCGGCTGGCGTCCTCGATGGAGGAGATGCAGGAGTTCTACGAGGCCGCCATGGCCCGGCTCGACGACGCGATCGACTACATCGACTCGCGGTACACGCTGGACCGGCTGTCCGAGGACGCCCGCAACCTCATGCACCTGATGCAGTCACTGGTGATGGTCAGCTTCCCGGTGGAGGTGTGGAAGCAGCCGCGCGTGGTCGACAGCGGTGCGGCCTGGCTCGAGGTGGTCAAGGAGCCGGTGGTCTGAGCGTGCTGACGATCAAGGCGGCCGGGCTGCTCGACGTCGATGCCGGGGAGATCGTTCGCCCCGGCATCGTCCGTATCGAGGACGATCGGATCACCGCCGTCGGGTCGGACGCGGCCGGATCCGACGGCGAGGTCATCGATCTCGGCGCGGCGATACTGCTGCCCGGCCTGATGGACATGGAGGTCAACCTGCTCATGGGCGGGCGCGGGGAGAACCCCGGCCTGTCCCAGGTGCAGGACGATCCGCCCACCCGGGTGCTGCGCGCGGTCGGCAACGCCCGGCGCACCCTGCGCGCCGGGTTCACCACCGTGCGCAACCTCGGACTGTTCGTCAAGACCGGCGGTTACCTGCTCGACGTCGCGCTGGCCCGGGCCATCGACGCCGGCTGGATCGAGGGGCCGCGGATCGTGCCGGCCGGGCACGCCATCACCCCGACCGGCGGCCACCTGGACCCGACGATGTTCGCCGCCTTCATGCCCGGGGTGCTGGACCTGACGGTCGAGGAGGGCATCGCCAACGGCGTCGACGAGGTGCGTCGCGCGGTGCGCTACCAGATCAAGCACGGCGCCCAGGTGATCAAGGTGTGCTGTTCCGGCGGGGTGATGAGCCTCACCGGAGCGCCCGGGGCGCAACACTATTCCGACGACGAACTGCGGGCGATCGTCGACGAGGCGCACCGGCGCGGGCTGAAAGTGGCCGCACACACCCACGGCGCCGAGGCGGTCAAACACGCCGTGGCGTGCGGCATCGACTGCATCGAACACGGCTTCCTGATGGACGACGAGGCCATCGCCGCCCTGGTCGACAACGACCGGTTCCTGGTCAGCACCCGCCGGCTGGCCGAGGCGATGGATGTCTCGCACGCGCCGAAGGCGTTGCGGGACAAAGCCGCCGAGATGTTCCCGAAGTCACGCACCTCGATCCTGGCCGCCTACGAGGCCGGGGTGAAGATCGCCGTCGGCACCGACGCACCGGCGATCCCGCACGGCCGCAACGCCGACGAACTGGTCACCCTGGTCGAGTGGGGGCTGCCGCCCGCGGCGGTACTGCGGGCGGCCACCGTCACCGCCGCGGAACTCATCGACCGCCCGGACCTGGGTCGGCTCGCCCCCGGCTGCCTGGCCGACGTGATCGCCGTACCGGGTGATCCACTGACCGACATCAGCGTTACACAGAACGTCAAATTTGTAATGAAGGGCGGTAAGGTCTTCCGACATGACGCGAACTGACGATCTCGTCGAGATCCAGCAGCTGCTCGCCAAATACGCGGTCACCATCACCCAGGGCGACATCGACGGGCTCATCTCGGTCTTCACCCCCGACGGCACCTACAGCGCGTTCGGCTCGACCTACACGCTGGCCCGGTTCCCGGACCTCGTCGAGGCCGCGCCCAAGGGGCTGTTCATGACCGGAACCTCGTTGGTGCAGTTCGATCCGGACGACCCCGACCGGGCCACCGGCACCCAGCCGCTGTGCTTCATCGAACACTCCAAGCACGACATGCGGATCGGCTACTACAACGACACCTACGTCCGCACCCCGGAGGGCTGGCGGCTGCGCACCCGGTCGATGACCTTCATCCGCCGCAGCGGTGCCCACGATTCGGGCCGGCCGCACGCGATCGGACGACCGGAGGCCGGATGACCACCACCGTCCCCACCGAGTCCACCGCGGAGTTCCGCTCCCGGCTGTCGGCCTGGCTCGACGAACACGACCTCGCCCCGCCGCCCGGGGAGCACGGCCTCGAGGCGACCATGCGCCAGTTCTTCCGGGTGCAGCGCGCCCTCTACGAAGCGGGCTGGAACCGCTACGGCTGGCCGGAGCACGCCGGCGGGCTGGGCGGGCCCGCCATCCTGCGGGCCGTGGTCGGTGAGGAGGTGGTCGGGCGCCGCCTGGCCGAGCCCGGACCGTACTCGATGCTCGAGGTGCTCGCCCCGACGATGATCGACTACGCCACACCGGAACTGGCCGCCGAGATGCTGCCGAAGCTGCTGCGCGGCGAGGAGCTGTGGTGCCAGGGCTTCTCCGAGCCCGGCTCGGGCAGCGATCTGGCGTCGCTGTCGACCCGGGCCACCCCGCGCGGCGACCAGTGGGTGATCAACGGCCAGAAGGTGTGGACGAGCTTCGCGCAGTTCTCCCGGCGCTGCGTACTGCTCACCCGCACCGGTGATGCCGGCACCCCCGACCACGAGGCGATCACCGCGTTCTTCGTCGATCTGGACAGCCCGGGCATCACGGTGCGCCCGCTGCACACCATGCACGGCGTCGACGAGTTCTGCGAGGTGTACTTCGACGACGTCGTCGTCGACGCGAGCCGGATGCTGGGCCGGCCCGGCGACGGCTGGCGGCTGGCGATGGACCTGCTGCCCTACGAGCGCTCGACCTGCTTCTGGCAGCGCATCGCCTACCTGTACTCGCGGCTCGACGCACTCATCGCCGAGGTCAAGCACCGGGGTGCGACGGTCGACGCCGACCTCGGCGAGGTCTATCTGGCGCTGCACACCCTGCGCTGCCGGTCGCGGGCCACCGCGCACCGGTTGTCCGACGGGCACCGGCTCGGCCCGGAGACCTCCATCGACAAGGTGCTGCTGGCCGGCGCCGAGCAGCAGTTCTACGACACGGTGCGCGATCTGCTGCCCGGGGTGATCGAACTCGACGGCACCGACTGGCGTCCGGAGTTCCTGTACTCGCGGGCCGCCACCATCTACGGCGGCACCGCGGAGGTGCAGCGCAACATCATCGCCCGGCGCCTGCTGGACCTTCCGAAGGAGTGAGCGTGGACCAACAGTCGCTGCAGCTGCTCGAGGGCACGCTGCGCAAGACGATGCTCGCCAAGTCCGGTCCCGAGCTCGATACGGCGCTGGCCGAGCTGGGCTGGGCCGACATGCTCGACGACATGCCCGACGACGCGATCCGGCTGGTCTTCCGGCTGCTCGGCGAAACCGGTTCGCACGCCTCGGTGCTCAACGACGTCATCCTGGAGACCATCGGTGCGCTGCCCGGCGGCACCCCGCCCATGCCGTACGCCGGCAACCGCTGGGTGATCTGGGAGCGCACCGCGCCGCCGGCCGACCATCCGGTGCTCGGTGGGCTGCCGCTGCGCGAGGTGCCGGACGGGGAGACCATGCGGCTCGGGGAGGCGCGGCGCGCGGTGGGCTGGTGGCTGGTCGGCTCGGCGCGGGCGATGCTGGATCTGGCCCGCCGGCATGCCCTGGACCGGGTGCAGTTCGGCCGGCCGATCGCGTCGTTCCAGGCGGTGCGGCACCGGCTGGCCGAGACCCTGGTGGCGATCGAGGGCGCCGAGGCCGCGCTGCAGCTGCCGCAGTCGGAGAACCCGGACCTGACCGCGCTGCTGGCCAAGGCCGCCGCCGGCAAGGCCGCGCTCACCGCGGCCCGCAACTGCCAGCAGGTGCTCGGCGGGCTCGGGTTCACCGCCGAACACGAACTGCACCACCACGTCAAACGGGTGTTGGTGCTCGACGGCCTGCTCAACAGCACCGCCGAGATCACCCGAAAGGTGGGCGGCGGGCTGCGCGCCCGCGGATCGGCGCCGCGGCTGGCCACCCTGTAGCGCGCCGCGATCGGTCGGTCACCCGGGTTCCGGCGTCGGTGGGTGACGGCCCGGGGTTGGTGGCGCCGGGCCGGCAGCGCCGGTGGGCCGTCCCGACCCCGCGGCTACTGGATATTGGCCTTCATCCCGTCGAGGTTGACCAGCACCGGCCAGCCGCCGACGGTCATCGCGTTGCCGTGCCCGGTCTGGTGGATGTCGAACACCGCCTGGACGGCCGCGTAGAAGCCCTGGATGTCCAGCGTCTGGTTGACCGCCCGTTTGGCCTGGCGCAGACCGAAGGCCGGCATCCGGGCGATCTGCTCGGCGAGCGCCCGGGTCTCGGCGTCGAGCCGGTCCCGGGGCACCACCCTGTTGACCATGCCGGTCTTCTCCACCTCCTCGGCGGTCATCGGGCGGCCGGTGAACAGGATCTCCTTGGCCTTGCGCGGTCCGAGTTCCCAGGTGTGACCGTGGTATTCGACGCCGCCGATGCCCATCAGCACGACCGGGTCGGAGAACAGCGCGTCGTCGGCGGCGATGATCAGGTCGCACGGCCAGCACAGCAGCAGCCCGCCGGAGATGCACCGGCCCTGCACGGCGGCGATGGAGGGCTTGGGCACGTTGCGCCAGCGCAGCGAGTACTCCAGGTAACGGCGGGCCTCGTGGGTGTAGATGAACTCCAGGGTGAGCTTGTCCGGCACCGGGCCGCCGCCCTTGAGATCGTGGCCGGCGGAGAAGTGTTTGCCGTTGGCGCGCAGGATGATCACCGCGACCTCGGGGTCCTCGGCCGCGCGGGTCCAGGCGGCGTCGAGTTCGTCGAGCAGCTCCGGGTTCTGGGCATTGGCCGCATCCGGGCGGTTGAGCGTGATGGTGGCGATGCGATCGTCGACCTCGTACTCGATGTACACGTGCGTCCTCAATTCCTGGGCAGCCCGAGCAGCCGCTGGGCGATGATGTTGCGTTGGATCTCGGAGGTGCCGCCGGCGATGGTGCCGGCGAACGAACGGATGTAGCGCTCGAACCACCCCGCGGTGTAGGCGTCGAGGTTGTAGGGCGTGTACCGGCCGACCACCGCCGGGTGCGCCAGCGCCTCGGCGCCGGCGGCGTGCAGGGCGTGCTCGGTGGCCAGCTGCGCGGCCTCCGAACCGAGCAGTTTGAGCACGGACAGCCCCGCCACGTCCTCCGCGCCCCGGGCGGCGCGGGACAGCGCGATCGACCCCAGCAGCCGCAGCGCGTAGCTGTCCATGACCAGGGTGGCGTAGCGGTCCCGGTCCGGCGCGGTGCGCGGGGTGAAGTCGTCAAGCAGGTCGGTGAGCCGGTCGGCATAGCTGAGCCACAGCATGTTCCGCTCGTGGCCGAGCGAGCCGTTGGCCACCTTCCAGCCCCCGTTGAGCGGGCCGACGAGGTGCTCCGCGGGCACCCGGACATCGGTGAAGAACACCTCGTTGAAGTCCAGATCGTCGGGTGCACAGGCGGAGGCGAACGGCCGCCGCACCACCCCGGGCAGGTCGGTCGGGACGAGCAGCGCGCTGATGCCCTTGTGCTTGGGGGCATCCGGGTCGGTGCGGACGAACACCAGCAGCACGTCCGCGTCGTGGGCACCGGAGGTCCACACCTTCTGGCCGTTGACGACGAAGTGGTCGCCGCGCAACTCCGCGCGGGTGCGCAGGGAGGCCAGATCCGAGCCGGCGCCGGGCTCGCTCATGCCCAGCGCGGCGGTGAGCTCCGCGCGCAGGATCGGCACCGCCCAGCGCCGCTGCTGTTCCGGAGTGCCGAAGCTGATCAGCGCGGCCGCCACGATGCCGACACCCTGCGGGTTGAAGCTCGGGTAGATGCGGCGCCGGGCCAGTTCCTCGGCGTGCACGTACTGCTGCAGCACGCCGGCGTTGCGGCCGCCGAACTCCGGCGGGTTGCCCGGCACCAGCCAGCCGTGCTCGAACAGGGTGCGCTGCCACTGCCGGGCCCAGTCCGGCACGTGGCTGCTGGACCGGGACCGCTCGGCCGCCGCGACCGCCTCCGACGGCAGGTGTTCGGCCAGGAAGGCGACGAACTCGGCCCGGAACCGCTCCACGTCGGCGTCGAAGGTCAGTTGCACGGTGCTCCGGCCTCTGGATGACAAATGACTGGCTGGAATCCTGGAGGTGAGAATATTATTCTCGTTGTGAGAAAGTTACAATCTCTGACACGACGGCCGCGAGGGGGTCCCGCACCGCGATGGGCAGACGAACTCCGGTACAGTCGGTGCATGTTCTCCGCACGCGGTCAGGATCCGAGCCGCCGGTGACGACGCCGAGTGAAGAGCCGGCCTGGAAGCAACGCGCGGTCGAACGCTCCATCAAGACCGCGAAGCTCCGCGCCGCTCAGCGCGTCCAGCGGTTCCTCGACGCCGCCCAGGCGATCATCATCGAGAAGGGCAGCACGGACTTCACCGTGCAGGAGGTCGTGGACCGGTCCCGGCAGTCGCTGCGCAGCTTCTACCTGCAGTTCGACGGCAAGCACGAGTTGCTGCTCGCGCTGTTCGAGGATGCGCTGAGCAAGTCGGCCGAACAGATCCGCGCCGCCACCGCCAACTACTCCGACCCGCTGGAGAAACTGAAGGTGGCCGTCGAATTGCTCTACGAGCAGTCCCGGCCGGACCCGAACGCCAAGCGACCCCTGTTCACCGACTTCGCGCCGCGGTTGCTGGTGTCACACCCCGCCGAGGTGAAGGTGGCGCACGCGCCGCTGCTGAACCTGCTGACCGAGCTGATGGAGGAGGCCGCCGCGGCCGGCAAGCTGCGCGAGGGCATCAACCCGAAGCGCATGGCCGCGATCACCATGCAGACGGTGATGTTCGTGGCCCAGTCCTCCGGCGGCAAGGACGACGCCACCACGCACCCCATCACCGCCGAAGAGGTGTGGGACTTCTGCTCGCACGGCTTCGCCCGGAACTGACCGCCACCCGGTAGAAGCACGTTCTCGCCAGGCGCCAACCGGCGCCGGAACCGGCGCGTCGGCGCGCGCTGTTCGCGGCGTTCTCAGGCCCGAATTCCGAATTAAGCGGACCGTCTAAACCGTCCGGCCCGGCATTCCCATTGACACAATGGGAACCCGGTGACAAAGTGCTGAGCAGGTGCACAGCATTGTGTCGGATTCCCGCGAAAGGCGATGCCCGTGACCGTCCGCGCACCCGGTGACGTCTACTACGACCCCTACGACGTCGAACTCAACGCCGACCCGTACCCGATGTTCAAACGGTTGCGCGAGGAGGCGCCGCTCTACTACAACGAGCAGCACAACTTCTACGCGCTGAGCCGGTTCGACGATGTCAACGCCGCCATCCTCGACCACGAGACGTTCAGCTCGGCCCGCGGCGCGATCGTCGAGATCATCAATTCCGGTATCGAGATTCCGCCCGGCACACTAATTTTCGAGGATCCCCCGATCCACAACATCCACCGCAACCTGCTGTCGCGGATGTTCACCCCGCGCCGGATCGCCGAACTGGAGCCCAAGATCCGCGAGTTCACGATCCGCTGCCTCGACGCGCTGCCCGACCCGCACCGCTTCGACTTCGTCAAGGACCTCGGCGCGCTCATGCCGATGCGGGTGATCGGCATGCTGCTGGGCATCCCCGAGGAGGACCAGCAGCGGGTCGTCGACCACGGCGATGCCACCCTGCGCACCGAGCGCGGCGGCAAGATGACCGAGAAGGAGACCGGGCCGCTGGCCACCGGCGAGGTGTTCGAGGACTACATCGGCTGGCGCGCCGAACACCCGTCGGACGACCTGATGACCGAGCTGATGAACGCCGAGTTCGTCGACGAGACCGGCACCCGCCGCACTCTGCGCCGCGACGAACTGCTGATGTACCTCACGGTGATCGCCACCGCGGGCAGCGAGACCACCACCCGGCTGATCGGCTGGGCCGGCAAGGTGCTGGCCGACCATCCGGACCAGCGTCGCGAACTCGTCGCGGACCCCTCGCTGCTGCCGCGCGCGATCGAGGAGATCCTGCGCTACGAGCCGCCGGCACCGCACGTGTCACGGTGTGCCACCCGCGATGTGGAGTACTACGGCCACACCGTCCCGAAGGGGTCGGCGGTGATGATGCTCATCGGGGCGGCCAACCGCGACCACCGCCGGTTCCCGCCGGACGGCGACGTCTTCGACATCCACCGGGAGCCGCGCCAGCACCTGAGTTTCGGTGTCGGCACCCACTTCTGCATGGGCAACGCGCTGGCCCGGCTCGAGGGCCGCATCGCGCTGGAGGAGATCCTCAACCGCTTCCCCGTATGGGAGGTGGACCTGACCAACGCCGAGCTCTCCCCCACCTCGACGGTCCGGGGCTGGGAGTCGATGCCGGCCGTCATCCCCTGAGAACCCATCACCGCCCACCGCAACCGGATCGAGGAGAACATGGCAGGACGGGTAGCAGACAAGGTCGCATTCATCACCGGCGCGGCCCGCGGTCAGGGCCGGGCGCACGCCGTCCGGCTGGCCGAGGAGGGCGCGGACATCATCGCCGTCGACATCTGCCGTCAGATCGACAGCGTGCAGATCCCGCTGTCCACACCGGAGGACCTGGCCGAGACGGCCGATCTGGTGAAGAACCTGGGGCGGCGCATCTACACCGCCGAGGTCGACGTGCGCGACTTCGACGCGCTCAAGGCGGCCGTGGACGCCGGCGTCGAACAGCTCGGCCGGCTCGACATCATCGTGGCCAACGCCGGCATCGGCAACGGCGGTGCGACGCTGGATCAGACCAGCGAGCGCGACTGGACCGACATGATCGACGTGAACCTGGCCGGGGTGTGGAAGACGGTGAAAGCCGGTGTGCCGCACATCATCGCCGGCGGCCGGGGCGGCTCGATCATCCTGACCAGCTCGGTGGGCGGGCTGAAGGCCTACCCGCACACCGGGCACTACGTGGCGGCCAAGCACGGCGTGGTGGGCCTGATGCGCACCTTCGCCGTCGAGCTGGGCCAGCACAACATCCGGGTGAACTCGGTGCACCCGACGAACGTGAACACCCCGCTGTTCATGAACGAGCCGACGATGAAGCTGTTCCGGCCGGACCTGGAGAACCCGGGCCCGGAGGACCTCAAGGTGGTCGCGCAGCTCATGCACACCCTGCCGATCGGCTGGGTGGAACCGGAGGACATCGCCAACGCGGTGCTGTTCCTGGCCTCCGACGAGGCCCGCTACATCACCGGGGTGACCCTGCCGGTCGACGGCGGCAGCTGCCTGAAGTAGCCGTGGCTGACGGCGGCGCTCGGGAAGCACCTCTCGGGCGTCACCACCGGAGCGGACGCGGCGGCTGCCCCGCGGCCCTACGGGCCGAGCCGGTAGTCGCCGGTCCGCGGGTCGTGCACCCAGCCGCTCGCGGCCTGGGTACCGCCGTCGACGTGCAGCGTCTGGCCGGTGAGGTAGCTCGACATCTCCGATGCCAAAAACACCGCGACGGAGGCGATCTCATCCACCCGGCCCGCCCGGTTCATCGGGATGACCGGCGCCGGGGAGTCGGCGTCGAACCGACCGTCGGACAGCTGCATCAGCCCCTCGGTCACGATGACGTCCGGTGCGATCGCGTTCACCCGGATCCGGTGCGGCGCCAGCTCCAGCGCGGCGGTCTTGGTGTAGTTGATGACGCCGGCCTTCGCGGCGGCGTAGGCGGCGAACCCCGGGGCCGCACGCACACCCTCGATCGAGGTGATGGTGATGACGCTGCCGGGCAGGCCCGCGGCCACCAGTCGGCGAGCCACCCGCTGCGTGCACACCAGCACGTGGCGGAGATTACTGCGGTACAACGCATCCCACCCGTTCTCGGTGGTCTCCAGCAGCGGTGAACGGAACGTTCCGCCGCTATTGTTGACCAGGATCGTCACCTCGCCGAGTTCCTCGGCGGTGCGCTCGAGCGCCGCGTCGACCTGGGCGCTGTCGCGCACGTCGACGGTGAGGCCCAGCGCTCCGATGCGCTCGGCGGCCGCCGCGCAGCGGTCCGGGTCGCGTTCCCAGATCGCCACCTTGGCCCCGAACGCCGCCAGCCCTTCGGCGATCCCACGGCCGATCCCGGCTCCCCCGCCGGTCACGACCGCGACCCGGCCGTTCAGCAGAATGTCCGACGGACTGATTGCCACGCCCGCAGCGTATCGGTTCCCCGTTCGAACGGAACAGCCTTCCCGGTCGCGATCTCGCGTTCCGAACGACCACGGCCTCACTCTCGCGAACGCTGCCCGCCCGCTTTCGCGCGACCCGCCGCGTACCCGGCAGGCGCGTTGCCGATGACGCCCTGCGCCTCGAGTTCGGTGATCTCCGCGTCGGTGAACCCGAGTTCGGCCAACACCTCGTGGTTGTGCTCGCCGAGCAGCGGGGCCGGGCGGCGGTGGAACCGCGGCGGACCGCCGGCCGGCCGCACCGGCACGGTGCTGTGCGGGACCGGGGGGTTCACCGGGTGCCCGACGGTCTCGAAGAAGCCGCGGTGGCACAGTTGTTCGAGCTCGATCTGCCGGTGCGGCTGCATCACCCTGGCCACCGGGACCCCGGCCGGCCACAGGGTCGCGACGATCTCCTCGCCGCTGCGCCGCGCACACCAGTCCGCCAGCCGGGCGTCGATGGTGTCGTGCGCGGCCCGCCGGCCGGCGGCGGTGTCGTAGGCCGGGTCGGCCGCCCAGGCGGGGTCGCCCAGCGCCCGGCGCAGCGCGGCCCACTGGGCGTCGTCGGCGACGGCGATGGCCACCCAGCAGTCGCGGCGGCCGAACTCGTCGATCTCGTTGGTGCGGTACAGATTCTGCGGCGCGGCGGCGGGCCCGCGGTTGCCGCTGCGGCCGAGCAGCGCACCGTGCGCGGTGTACTCGACGAGCTGTTCGGCGGTGATGCTCAGCGCGGCGTCGACCATCGCGGCCTCGACGAGCATGCCCTCGCCGGTGCGGCGACGGTGTTCCAGCGCCAGCAGCAACCCGACCAGCGCGTGGATGCCCGCATTGGGGTCCCCGATCGAGTACGGCTCGTACGGGTTGCGGTCCGGGTAGCCGGTGAGCCAGCTGATCCCGGCGGCGGCCTCGATGACGTAGGCGAACGCCGGGTTGTCCCGCCACGGGCCGTCCAGCCCGAAACCGGGCATCCGCAGCATGATCGCGTCGGGCTTGATCCGTCGCACCGTCGGGTAGTCCAGGCCGAGCTGGTCGAGCACCCGGGGGGTGAAGTTCTCCGCGACGACGTCGGCGGTGGCGATGAGCCGTTCCAGCACCTCGCGACCACGGGGCTGCTGCAGGTCGAGGGTGAGGCCGAGCTTGTTGGTGTTCAGCCCGGAGAAGATCGGCGACCTCTCCCACCACTGCGCTTCGGTGACCGGGATGCCGGCGATGAGCCGGGTGCCGTCGGGGCGGCGGGTGGATTCGACGTGGATGACCTCCGCGCCGAGCATGGCGAGCAGGTGGGTGCAGCTCGGTCCGGCCCAGAACGTGGTCAGGTCGATCACCCGCAGCCCGGCCAGCGGCAGCCCACCGCCCTGCCGCGGAACAGCATTCCCGGCACTGTCCCCTCCGGGATCACGACCGGGAACGCCGTTCCGCGGGGGAAGGGGCCGGCCCAGGCGCGGGGCGGGGGCGGGTGGCCGCAGCGGCGCCCCGGACAGCCGGTAGGGCGGGCCGGGCTGGCGGAACCCGTGCGGGTTGTCCACGATCGACCCGCGGGCCGTGAAGTGGTCGAGCTCGTCGAGGTTGGCGCCGTTTGCCACCGGCGCGTTGGGGATGCGGAACGCCGTTGCCAGTTCCCGGATCTCGTCGACGGTGTGGTCGGCGACCCAGGCGTAGAGCTCCTCGGCGTGCCGGTTGGCCTGCTCGGTGATGCTCAGCGGGCTGTCCTCGTCGATCCACTCCGGGTGCCCGGTCATCGCGCACAGGTCGAACCACTGCTGGGCGGTGCCGCAGCCGAGGTCCACCAGCCCGTCGCGGGCACGCGCGATCCCGGGCACGGTGAGCCGGCGCGCGTCCCGCCAGGGCCGGCCCAGCATCCGGTGGTAGGTCACCGGATAGTAGGTCAGGCCGAGGATGCAGGCCTCGAGCACGGACAGGTCCAGCAGTTCGCCGTGGCCGCGGTAGGCCAGCGTGAACGCCGCGGCGTAGGCGCCGGCCAGGTACTCCCCCACCTGCCCGCCGACCTGCACCGGGGCCCGGTCCGGGGTGCCGCGGCCCAGTCCGACGATGCCGCCGGACCAGGCCTGCAGGGTGAACTCGGTGGCCGCCCGGTCCGCCCACGGCCCGTCCAGCCCGAACGGGGTGATCGCGGTGACGGTCAACCGCGGATGGTCGCGGTGGATCCGCTGCGGCGGGAACGCCTCGGCCACCGCCGATCCGCGCGACCACACCACCGCGTCGGCGCCGGCCAGCAGATCCCGTACCGGGTCGGGGTCGGCCGGGTCGACGACCACGCCGCGCTTCCCGCCGGCGAGGTAGGCGAACAGCGGTCCGCCGGTCACCGGATCCACCGCCGCCCCGGACGCCGACCAGCCGCGCAGTGGATCCCCCTGCGGCGGTTCGACCTTGACCACCTCCGCGCCGCCGTCGGCGAGCAGTTTCGTGCAGTAGGCACCGGCGATGCCCACCGACAGGTCGACGACGACGAATCCGTCGAGGGGGAACCGGCTCACGGCTTTTCGCGGTTGGACTTGCTCAGCCGGAACTCCGGCGGGAACCGCATGTCGTTGTCGTTGACCGCATCGGCCAGCCCGGAGTCGATAGCCTCGTGCATGTCGAGGTCCTCGGCACCGTCGTTGGCCACCCCGTTGCCCATCGACTCGAAGAACGCGCTCAGCAGACTGCCCAGATACTCGCCCTGGTACTGCTTGTAGACCTCGAAGAAGATCTTCTGCTGGAACACCGTGTCCACCGGGCGGTTCCGGGCACACGCCAGCGCGTACTTGGCCACCTCGTCCTCGAGCTCGGCGCGCGGCACCACCTTGTTCAGGAAGTTGCACTGATACATCTCGGCGGCGGTGAACGGCCGCCCGGTGAAGACCATCTCGGCGAACTTGCGCAGGCCCATGGTCTGGATCCAGGTCCACATCCGCGGGCCCCAGCCGTAGTAGCGGAACGACGGGTGGCCGAACAGCGCGTCGTCGGAGGAGATCACCAGGTCGGCGTCGGCGCACTGGTAGAAGTGCCAGCCGTAGCAGTAGCCCTTGGCCTCGACGATGCTGATCTTCTTGAACTCCTGCAGCGGCCGGTTGCCGGCCTGGGAGTTGGCGTACCAGGCGCTGATCGTCGCCCCGTTGCGGAAGGTGCCCGGCGGCGGGTAGCTGACGTCGCCGACGCCCTCGTCCTCCAGCCGCAGCTCGGCCAGCCGCAACGCCGGGTTCTCGTTGCCCGCCATGAACTCCGGCAGGTCTGCGCCGCTGCCGAGGTTGTCGCCGACACCCCGGATCACCACTACCTTCACGTCGTTGTCGACGGTTGCCGCGCGCAGCACGTCGGCGTAGCGCAGCCGGGCGGCGGAGGTGGGCGCGTTGAGGTACTCCGGCCGGTCGAAGGTGATGGTGGCGATCCGGGTCTTCGGGTCCTTCTCGTAGCGGATGATCTCCTCGGGCCGCGGCCGGTCAGCCATGGACCGCCTCCATCCCGGTCCGCCCGAACGTCGGGCCGGCCGTGAGCACCTCGGGCCCGTCCTCGGCGATCAGCACCGCGTCGCGGTGGAACACCGCACCCACCCCCTGCTGCCAGACGTAGCCGGTGACGGCGAGCACCATGCCGACGTCGAGCCGCTCCTGTTCGGCGGTGCGGGCCAGGTGCGGGGTGACCACCGGCGGGTCGAAGCCCAGGCCCAGCCCGTGTGCGACGGCCATCGGCGGCAGCGGTTCCCCGGCCGCCTCGTAGGCACTGAGCAGGTCGCCGGTGACCGCGCCGGGCCGGCACATCATCAGCAGCCGCTCCCACAGCTCGTCGGCCCGCCGGTACAGCGCCCGCACCCGGTCGTCGGGCTCGCCGACCGGCCAGGTGCGGCCCACCTCGCCGAGGTAGCCGTCGGCGAGCACGCCGGCGGAGAAGGCCACCAGGTCGCCCTCCCGCACCGTGCCGTCGCTGCGGGCCCGCCGCCACGGATGGTCGGCGGAGGTCACCCACGCTCCCTCCTGGGTGGCCGGGGTGCTCACCCCGCCGGCCGCCTCGGCCTCGAGCACCGCACCGGCCAGCGCCTTCTCGGTGACGCCGGGCCGCAGTTCGGCCACCGCGGCCGACAGCGCCGTCTCGGCGACCTGCAGCGCGCCGCGCAGGGTGCGCAGCTCCGCCACGGTCTTCAGGCGCCGGGCGGCGCGCATCGCCGGTTCGGCGTCGACGAGTTCGGCGGCGGGGAACGCCAGGGGCAGCAGTTGGGCGAACGTCGGGGTGAGCGCGTCGGTGCCGACGCGGCGGGCGTCGGCGGAACCGTCGATGCGTTTGAGCACTTCGATGAGCGTCATCGGGTTCCAGGCCAGGCCGTAGAGGTGGTCCCGCCCGATCTCCTCCGGAATGCCCTCGTCCCAGGTGCTGTTGAGATGGATCTCGCCGGTCTCGCGCACCACCGCGCAGATCGGGCCGAACGGCCGGGTGCCGGCCACCCACAGCTGCGGTGCGCCGGTGACGTAGCGGACGTTGGCCTGCCGGCCCAGGATCAGGATGTCCAGGTCGTGGGTCTCCATCTGGACCAGTGCCCGCTGCCGCCGGCTCAGCCGCAGCGCCAGGCTGTCGGGCAGGATCTCGGTGCTCATGGGCGTCCTATCTCCCCTGGTAGGGGTCGTAGGGGTAGTCGGTCAGCGGGGCGTAGCCCGCTTCGGTGACGACGACGATCTCCTCGGCCCGGTAGCCGCCGGTGCCGTCCTCCCAGACGACCGGTTCGAGCACCAGCACCATGCCGGCCGGGAAGACGAAGTTGTCGTCGAACTCCTCGCCGAGATCGGTTCCGATCATCGGCATCTCGGCGGCGTTGGTGCCGATGCCGTGGCCCAGGTAGAAGTGCGGCAGCCAGGGCTTGACCCCGCCGTTGGCGGCGGTGGCCGCCCGGGCCAGATCCCCGGAGGTGGCACCGGCCCGGATGACCTTCAGGGTGGCGTCGAGGATGTCGCGCCAACGGTGGAACTGCTCGTGCTGGCGCGGGGTGGGCTCCGCGCCGACCAGCCAGGTGCGGCCGAAGTCCGAGCAGTACCCGGCGTAGGTGATGCTGACGTCGGTCCACAGCACGTCGCCGGTGCGCAGTTCGCGTTCGGTGGTCAGCAGCGGCAGGGCCAGGTCGCCGTGGGTGGTCCAGGTGCCCTCGGCGCGCGACGGCGGCATCACCTGCCAGATGGCCTCCAGCATGTTGGTGGTGGCGCCGAGTTCGAAGGCGCGCCGCACGAACCGGGCCGACAGATCGATCTGCCGCACGCCGGGCGCGAGCCGGGCCTGCACGTCCACCATGGCCTGCTCGGTGATCCGGCAGGCACGCCGGATGCAGGCGATCTGGTCCGGCGTCTTGGCGAGTTTGGCCGCGCCGACCACCGGCCCGGCGTCCTGCGGCGGTCCGCCCGGGAAGACCCGGTGCGCGGCCCGGCGCATCGCCCCGGTGAGTTCGTCGACGGCGACCACCGCGCCGGGCTTGACCAGGCCGGCCAGTACCCGCGCGAAATGCTCCACCCCCTCGTCGAATTCGAGGTACAGCGGCGGGTGCACGTGATCGGCCGGGAGTTGGGTGTCGAACGCCGATCCCTCGCGGAAGGGCATGAACACGTGCGGGTGCTCGTCGTCGGCCAGCACGATCGCGACCGGCCGCTCGACGTGCGACAGGCCGGCGTCCAGCAGCGGCCAGCTCGCCCCGGTCGCGTACACCACGTTGCCGTTGCCGAGCAGCACGAGCGCGTCGACACCCCTGTCGGCCATGGTGGCCCGCAGCCGGGCACCGACCTCGCGGTACATCCGGGCGTGGTCGGGCTCGTCCGGGATGGTGAAGGTGGGGTCGGCGCCCGTGGCCGCCGACGCCCAACTGGTGGTGAGGGTCATGAGTTTTCCCGTCGCGACGGGCCGTTACACGAGGCCCAGGAACTGCTGGATGTTGGTGCTGACCACCTTCGCGGCGCGCTGCGGGCCGACCGCCCGCACGACGGCGGCCAGCGACCGCTCCGAGTAGCCGAAGGTGCTTTCGTTGTGCGGGTAGTCGCTGGACCAGAACACCCGGTCCACGCCGATCTCGTCGATCAGCCGCAATCCGAGCGGGTCCACCATGAACGACGCCCACATGTGGTTGTCCCAGTAGTGCCGGGGGTCGTGCCGCGGTTCGTGATTGAACATGTGCCGGTAGGAGGCCAGCAGGTGTTCGGCGTCCTGCAGCGCGGTGGGCACCCAGGCGATCCCGCCCTCGAACCAGCCGATGCGCAGGCCCGGGTGGCGGTCCAGGATGCCGGAGAACAGGTACTTGGCGAACTGTTCGCGGAACGAGTCGACGTTGACCATCATGCCGACCACGACGCTGTTGTGCTCGCAGGGCGTCTTGGGCGGGGTCTCGCCGATGTGATGGCTGACCGGCAGCCCTGCGGCCTCGATCTCGTCCCACACCGGGTCCATGGCGCGGCTGCCGTAGTCGTAGATGTTGCCGTCGTCGTCCTTGCCCGGGTTCAGCGGCAGCAGGAAGGTCCGCAGCCCGAGGTCCTTGAGCTGCCGCAGGGTGCTGCGGGTGCCCTTGGGGTCCCACCAGTTGATCAGGCCCACACCGTAGAACCGGCCCTTGGACCGCTCCTGCAGGTCGGCGATGTGCTCGTTGTAGATGCGGAACACCCGTTCCCGGATGGCCTTGTCCGGGTAGTGGAACAGCGCCAGGACCGCGTTGGGGAAGGCCAGCTCCTTGTCGATGCCGTCCTCGGCCAACTCCCGGACCCGGGCCTCGATGTTGTTGGTGGCCGCCCCGGCCAGGTCGTCGTACTGCATCAGCACGCGGCCGAAATCGCCGCCCACCCAGGTCTTGCCCTTCATGCCGACCATGTAGGCGCCGTCCTCGTACCAGATCCGCGGGGCCGCGCCCTTGAGGTCGTCGGGGAAGCGTTCGTAGAAGATGTCCTCGGCCACCGAGATGTGGTTGTCGGCCGAGAACACCTCGGTGCCGGGCGGCAGGCCGACCTCGTCGGCGTGTTCGCGGAAGTGGCCGCGACGGAACTTCGGCGCGCCGAACCCCTCCGGGGGGTACAGCGTCGTGGTGGCAGGGGCTGACATCGGCGGCACTCCAATCGCTGGGGAGCGGTTACCAGGTGACGGGCAGTTCGTAGACCCCGTAGGCGAGCCGGTCGTGCTTGAACGGGATCTGGTCGATCGGCACGGCCGGCCGCAGGTCCGGGATGCGGCGCAGCAGGGTGGGGAACACGATCTGCAGCTCGGCGCGGGCGAGCTGCTGGCCGACACACTGGTGACGGCCGTAGCCGAAGCCGAGCTGGGCGGCGTCCTCGCGGCGCAGGTCGAGCCGGTCCGGTTCGGGGAACGCCTTGGGGTCCCAGTTGGCCGGGGCGAGGTCGATGATGATGCCCTCGCCGGCGCGGATGGTCTCCCCGGCGATCTCGATGTCCTCGACGGCCACCCGGCGCTGCCCGTTCTGGATGATGGACAGGTAGCGCATGAGCTCCTCGACCGCGGTGGCGATCGCCTTGGGATCGTCGGTGCTGCGCAGGAAATCGGCCTGGTCCGGGTGCTCCAGCAGGGCCAGCACCCCGATGCCGATCATGTTGGCGGTGGTCTCGTGACCGGCGATCAGCAGCCCGGTGCCGAGCTGGGCGGCCTCCTTGACGCTGATCTCGCCCGCCTTGACCCGCTCGGCCAGATCCGACACGGCGTCCTCGGCCGGCTCGTCCATCTTCTTCTTGATCAGTTCGATGAGGTAGCCCGCCAGGCTCATCGCGCCCCGCTGCCCCTGTTCGGCGGTGGCGTAGCGGGCCAGCCCGACGTTGGCGTGGTGCTGGAAGAACTCGTGGTCCTCGTAGGGCACGCCGAGCAGTTCGCTGATCACCCGGGTGGGCACCGGCAACGCGAGTTTGGTCACGATGTCGGCCGGCTTGTCGCCGGCCAGGATGTCGTCGATGCACTCGTCGGTGATCTGCTGGATGACCGGCCGCAGCCCCTCCACCCGCCGGAAGGTGAACGGCTTGGACAGCATCCGGCGGAACCGGGTGTGCTCCTCGGCGTCGGAGGTGAACACCGAGCGGGGGCGTTTGTGCACGGTGGCGAGCATGTGCTCGTTCCAGTGCGGGAAGCCGGGCCGGCGGTCGTCGACGCTGACCCGGGAGTCGGCGAACAGCGCCCGGGCCGCTTCGTATCCGGTGACCAGCCAGGGCGTGCTGCCGTCCCAGATCCGCACCCGGGAGAGCGGTTTCACCTCGTTCATGCGCAACATCGGCGGTGGCGGCGCGAACGGCCGCCGCGGGTCGCGCTCCATCGGGTAGTCCGGGATCTCGGCGGCCGGATCGGCGGCGGTTCCGGTGAGGGTCTCCGACACTGTCACTCCTCGAGTTCGATGGCCCGGGCCGGACAGGCCGCGGCCGCGCTGCGCACGGCCGCCACCCGGTCCGCCGGTGGTTCGGGATCCAGCAGCACCACGACGCCGTCCTCGTCGCGTTGGTCGAACACGTCACCGGCGTTGAGCACGCACTGGCCCGACGAGACGCACTTGTCCTGGTCCACCGTCACTTTCATGCTCAGGAACCTCCCGAGACGGGCGCCTGCCAGAGGCCGACGACGGCGTCGATGAGATCCTCGGCCGCCGTCGACCAACTGAAGCCGCGTTGGGCCTTGCCGGTGGCCAGGGCGCGCTCCAGCTCGGCACAGGTGTGCATCAACAGGTTGCGCCCCATGATGTTGCGCACCGCCCGCACCCGCGGCGGCAGGTCCGGCAGGCAACGGTTGATGCCGTCGATCACCCGGACCAGCGCCGGCAGCGACAACGCGTCGCGGGTGACGATGCCGTGGTACTCCGGGTCGGCCATCACCTGCGCGGCGAAGCGCGCGTACCAGGTCGGGTTGCCCAGCGCGGCAAGGTGATCGGTGAGCGGCCGGACCAGGCAGGCCACCCAGTCGCGCAGTTCGGTGGAGTCGCCCAGCTCGGCCAGCATGCGTTCCCGGTTGCGCTCCACCGGCTCGGCGTGCTTGCGCTCGATCGCGCGCACCAGGTCGGTCTTGGTCCCGAAGTGGTAGCCGACCGCGGCGTTGTTGCCCTGCCCGGCCGCCTCGCTGACCTGACGGTTGGACACCGCGAACACACCGTGCTCGGCGAACAGTCGCTCGGCGGCGGCCAGGATGGCCTCCCGGGTGCCCTGCGCCCGGTCGGTGCGCACCGGCCTGACAGCGGTCATGTGATCCAGTCAACAGTCCGCACCCTATTTAAGTCAAGCGATTGATTTAATTCGGCTCGCGCCGGATCACCTTGCCGGCCACCGTGCCGCCGTCGACCGGCAGCACGGTGCCGGTGACGTAGCGCGACCGCTCGGAGGCGAAATACAGTGCGGCCTCGGCGACGTCGTCGACGGTGCCCTCGCGCTTGAGCGGCCGGTCGTCGCGCATCTGCCGGCGGATCCGGGCCTCGAACCGCTCCAGCCGCTCGCGGTCGGCGTCGGTGGCCGCGGTCTGCAGCAGCGGGGTGGGGATGTTGCCGGGCGCCAGGCAGTTCACCCGGACCTCGTAGTGGGCGAGTTCGATCGCCGCACACTTGCTGAAGTGAATGACCGCGGCCTTGGAGGCGCGGTAGACCGACACCCCGCCCCCGGCCTGCACGCCGCCGATCGACGACACGTTGATGATCGACCCGCCGCCGCGCTCGCGCATCCGCCGGGCCGCGTCGCGGGTGCCGGCCATCACCCCGAGCAGGTTCACCCGCAGCACCCGGTCGAACTCGGCGAAGTCCTCGTCGAACATGCTCCGGCGCAACGGGCTGGACACCCCGGCGTTGTTCACCATGACGTCCAGGCCGCCGAAGGCCTCGACGGCGAAGTCGACCAGCGCGCCCACCTGCGCCTGCTCGCCGACGTCGGTGTGCCGGTACACCGCCGTGCGGCCGGCGCCGGTGATGCCGGCGGCGACGGCCTCGCCGAGGTCGTCGCGCACGTCGGCGACCACGACCGCCGCCCCCTCGGCGGCGAACCGCTCGGCGATGCCGCGGCCGATCCCGGACGCCGCGCCGGTGACCACCGCGACCTTGCCCGCCAGTTCAGCACTCATCGATGGAGTCCTCCGAGGAAGTCGAGCAGCAGCGCGTTGACCGCCGCGGGTTGTTCGATCTGCGGACAGTGCCCGGCGCGGTCCACCACCGCCGAGTCGCCCCGCGGGATCTGCGCGGCGATCCCGGCCGCCCAGCCAGGCGGCAGCAGCTTGTCCTGGGCCCCCTCGACCACCAGCGTGGGCACCGAGATCCGTTCGTAGGGGCGCGAACTCGACGGCGGCGGGGGCGGCTCGGCGCCGGGGCGGCGGAACCGGGCGGCGGCCAGCGCCTCCCACGCGCCGGGCGCGATGCTGGCCTCGTACCGGCGGCGCACGTAGGCGTCGTCGGCGGGATAGGCCGGGTCGGCGAACAGCGCGGCGACGATGCGCCGCATGGCCTCGAAGGTGCCGTCGTAGTCGTAGAGCGCGGCCATGTGCTCGTTGCGCTGGATCTCACCGCCGCCGCAGATGGCGACCAGGCTGCGCGCCGGCAGCCGCGGACGGGCCGAGGTGGCGTCGACGAGCAGGTTGACCGCGCCCATCGAGTTGCCGACGAAGTGTGCCGACTCGATGCCCAGCAGCGCGCAGAACCGGGCGATGTGGCGGATGCGCAGGCCGCGGCCGTCGACGAAGTCGACCACCTTGGCCGACCCGCCGAAGCCGAGCATGTCCGGGGCCAGCACCCGGTAGTGCTCGGCCAGGGCGCCGATGGTGCGCTCCCAGCCGATCTCCGCGGTGGCGCCGAACTCCCCGCCGTGCAGCAGCACCACCGGCTCGCCGTCGCCGGCCTCGAGGTAGCTGGTGTACAGGCCGTCGACGACGATGCTGCGCCGCTGGTGTTCCACCCCGGTCCCCTACTTGATCGCGATCGGGTTGAGCGGGGCCCCGACCGCGCCGGTGACCCGCAGCGGCGGTGCGACGAGCTGGAACTCGTAGACGCCGTCGGCGGCGCAGTCGGCGGCCAGTGCGCCGAGATCCCAGTACTCGCCCAGCATCATGCCCATGTCGCGCAGGCACAGCATGTGCAGCGGCAGGATGGTGCCCGCCACCCCGGACACCGGGTCCTCCACCATGAGGTTGTCCGCGGCCACCGCGGCCACCTCGCGTTCGTGCAGCCACATCGCGCACCGCCAGTCCAGCCCGGAGTAGGGCTCGGCCCCGTCGCCGGTCTGCCGGAACCGGTCCCACCACCCGGTGCGGATCAGCACGATGTCGCCGGTGCCGATCTGCACTCCCTGGGCGTGGGCCACCTCGTCGAGCTCGTCCGGGGTGATGGGTTCCCCGGCGCGCAGGAAGGTGTCCGCGCCGCGGTGGCGGACCAGGTCCAGCAGCACCCCGCGGGAGGTGATGCCCTTGCCGTCGACCTTGTCGATGCCGCAGTGGAACGCGCCCTGGCTGGTCACCGAGGTGGCCGGATAACCGTTGTAGAGCCGGTCGTCGTAGTAGACGTGCGACAGCGCGTCCCACTGGGTGGCGGCCTGCAACGGCATGATGATCATGTCGTCGTTGAACCGGAACGGATTGTCCACGAAGTAGCCGGCCAACTGCTGGGCGACCGAGTTCCGCCACCACTGCGGGCCGTACTGCACCAGGGTGTGGGCGTCGCCGCCGTCGACGGTCATCAGGTGCATCGGATTGGGCCGGTACTGGAACGCGCCCTGCGGCCCGGACGATCCGAAGTCCACCCCCAGCGGGAACACCTTGCCGTGCCGGACCAGGCCCGCCGCCTGCGCGACCTTGGCCGGGGTGATGAAGTTCAGCGTGCCGAGTTCGTCGTGCTCCCCCCAGCGTCCCCAGTTGCGCACCGCCTCGCCCGCGCGGCGGAACTCCTCGAGTGTGGCCATCTCACTCCTGCAGACTCGCGGCGACGCGGCCGGCGATGTTGCCGCCGTCGACCCAGATGACTTGTCCGGTGATGTATCCCGCGGCGCGGCTGTTGAGGAAGGTCAGCACCGCGGCCTGTTCGGCCGGGTCGGAGACCCGGCCCAGCGGTTTGTCGATGCCGTCGAGGTAGTCCGGGCCGTACCGGCCGCGCAGTTGGTCCAGGATCGGCGTCTCGCACACCCCCGGTCCGGTGCAGTTGATCCGGATGCCGGCGGCGGCCAGCGCCCCGGCCCGGGCCATGGTGTAGAGGATGAGCGCCTCCTTGGCCAACCGGTAGCCGCCGTCGGCCAGCGACTCCGGATGGGCCCGGCACCAGTCGATCCCGGCCCAGTAGGAGTCGGTGGCCAGCAGTCCGGCCGCCTCCCGGCGGTGTTCGAGGTAGCCGGCCGCCGCCAGACTGGACACGCTCGCCACCGCCGATCCCGGCGGCATCAGCGGCAGCACCGCCTCGGTCAGCTGCCGGGTGCCCAGGAAGTCGATGCACACCACCCGCAGCGGATCCCCGATACCCGAGGACACCCCGGCCACGTTGAACAGGGCGTGCACCGGCCCGTCCAGCGCGGCCGCGGCGCGGTCGATCGAGGCCGGGTCGGCCAGGTCGAGTTCGACGAAGCGGTCCAGCCCGATCCGTGGCCGGTGCAGATCCAGGCCGATCACCTCCGCGCCGAGTTCATGCAACTGACCGGCCAGCTGCGCGCCGATGCCCGATGCGCAGCCGGTGACGACGGCGCGGCGCCCGTCGTAGCGCCACCAGTCCTCGGCCCGCACCTCACCCGGCCTGTTCGTGCTGCTTGGCTTCCTCCCGGGCGCGCTGGGCGGCCTTGACCCGTCCCTCGTTGATCTCGGCCATCGCCTCGGGGATCTCGCTGGCGGTGAACTTGCCGCCGCGGCCGGTGGGCAGCCCGCCGAACGCGTAGGTCTCGTCGAAGACCGGTGCGTCGGAAGGCTGCCGGCGCGCCTCGATCTTCTCGATCACCGGCTCGAGCCGCTTGCGCTTGGCCTCCTGGGCCGCCGCGTCGCGCTCGATGAACTCCGGCAGGATCTCGCGGCCCATGATCTCGATGGACTCCATGGTGCCTTCGTGGCTGCGCGGGTTGAGCAGCAGGATGATCTCGTCGACGCCGGATTCCTCGTAGCCGCGCAGGAACTCGCGCACGGTGCGGGGCGAGCCGATGGCACCGCGGCCCGGCCCGTAGGCCAGGGTGGGATCCTCCGCGACCGCCTGCTCGTAGCGCTCCCACACCTTGGTGCGGCCCGGGGTGTGCATCCCGGTCATGTAGTAGTGCATGATCCCGAACGAGAAGAATCCGCCGCCGATCCCGAGCCGCTTGAGGGCCTCCTCGTCGGTCCGGGCGACCATCATCGACAGGTCGCCGCCGATGGCGAGGATGTTCGGGTTGACCGCCGGGGTGACCGGCGCGCCCCGCTCCTCGAGTTCCCGGTAGTACCCGTCGACGCGTTCCTTGAGCGGACCGGGCCCGGTGTAGGCGAAGCTCAGCGCGCCGATCGCCTTCTGCGCGGCCATCTGCACCGACGACGGGCGGGTGCAGGCCACCCACACCGGCGGGTGCGGCTTCTGCAGCGGCTTGGGGATCACGTTGCGGGCCGGCATCTCGACGTGCTCGCCCTTGAACCCGCTGAACGGCTCCTCGACCATGCAGCGGATGGCGACCTCGAGGGCCTCCTCCCACATGCCGCGCTTGTCGGCCGGGTCGATGCCGAAGCCGCCGAGCTCGGCCACCGACGAGCCCTCGCCGGTGCCGAACTCCACCCGGCCGTTGGACAGGTGGTCCAGGGTGGCGACGCGTTCGGCGATGCGGGCCGGGTGGTTGATCGGCGGCGGCAGATGCATCACCCCGAATCCCAGGCGGATGTTGCGGGTGCGCTGGCTGGCCGCGGCCAGGAACATCTCCGGCGCGGTGGAGTGGCAGTACTCCTCCAGGAAGTGGTGCTCGGTGAGCCACACCGTCGAGAAGCCGGCCTTGTCGGCCGCCTCCACCTCGTCGAGGCCGTGCTGGAACAGCTGGTGCTCGTCGTCCTCGGACCACGGCCGCGGCAGCGGGAATTCGTAGAACAGCGAGATTCTCATCGGTATACCTCCTGGGAGCTCGGGTCTGCTGATGCGGCCTGTGCCGCGAGGTGTCTGGCCGCCACGTAGCCGAACGTCATGGCCGGCCCGATGGTGGCTCCGGCGCCGGCGTAGCTGCGCCCCATCACCGCGGCGGCGTTGTTGCCCACCGCGTACAGCCCTGGGATTACTGTGTCGTCGGCGCGCAGCACCCGGGCGTGCTCGTCGGTGCGCAGGCCCCCGGAGGTGCCCAGATCGCCGAGGATGATCTGGAAGGCGTAGTACGGGGGTTTACCCAGCGGGTACAGGTTCGGGTTGGGCAGGGTGGGGTCGCCGTAGTAGTTGTCGTAGGCGCTATCGCCGCGGTTGAAGTCGTCGTCGTGGCCCTTGCGCGCCAGTTCGTTGTAGCGTTCGGCGGTGGCCCGCAGCGCAGCGGCCGGCACGTCGATCTTGGCGGCCAGTTCCTCCCAGCTGTGGGCCTCCTTGACCACTCCGGACTCCAGCCAGGCCCGGGGCACCTTGCGCCCGGTGGGCACCGGGGCGAACGGGATCTTCGGGATGGGCAGGTGTCCGGCGATGACGTAGCGGCGGAACGACCGGATGTCGGTGATCAGCCAGCACGGGATGTGCCGCACCCCGGAGTTGTGGCCCTCGATCATGGCGTGGGCGAAGTCCATGTAGGGGGCGGCCTCGTTGACGAACCGCTCGCCGGCGCCGTTGACGACGAACTGCGAGGGCATCATCCGCTCGTTGAGCATGAACTGCAGCCGCCCGTCCGGCCAGCAGATGGCCGGGAACCACCACGCCTCGTCGAGCAGGTCCGTGGCGGCCCCGACGCGCTGACCGGCGCGGATGCCGTCGCCGGTGGCGGCGGGGTTGCCGAAGCTCCAGTCCCGGCCCGCACCGGCGAGCTCCTCGACGACGCCCAGCACCGGCAGCTGTTCGCGGCGCCAGGCCATGTCGTGGTCGAACCCGCCGGCGGCCAGGATAACCCCGCGGCGGGCCCGGATCCGGGTGGGCACCCCGTCGCGCTGCACCACCGCGCCGAGCACGGCACCGTCCGGTGCGGTGATCAGCTCGGTCATCGGGGCGTTGAGCCACAACGGAACACCCCGGTCGCGCAGTGCCAGCCGCATCCGCGCCACCAGCGACTGGCCGATGGCCGCCATCCGCTCCCCGAACACCCGGGCCTTGACCATCCGCCACACCAGCTTGAGCAGCACCACCTTGCCCCGCCAGTTCTGGCGGATCTGGTAGAAGAGCCGGAGATCCTTGGGCGCGAACCAGATTCCCCGCGGCGCCAACGCCAGCGGCTGCAGCAGGTGGCGTTCCTCCGCTCCGAGCTTGCGCAGGTCGATGGCCGGCACGTTGATGGTGGACCCGAGGGGCGATCCCCCCGGCAGTTCCGGGTAGTAGTCGGCGTAGCCCGGCTTCCAGACGAATTCGAACCAGGGGCTCAGGTTCTCCAGGAACTCCATCATCTCCGGCGCGGCCTCGACGTAGCGGCGCAGCCGCGCGTCACTGACCAGCCCGCCGGTGATCCGGCGCAGGTACTCGAACACCCCGTCCGGGTCGGGGCGGTAGCCCGCGCGGCGCTGGGCCGGGGCGCCGGGCACCCAGATCCCGCCGCCGGACAGGGCGGTGGAACCGCCGTAGTGGGCGGACTTCTCCACCACCAGGGTGTCCAGGCCGTGGTGGTCGGCGGTCAGCGCCGCGGTCATCCCGCCGCCGCCGGAACCGACGACCAGCACGTCGACCTCGAGATCGAAGGGTTCGGTGGGGTTCTCGGTCATGTCAGCACCGCCGTCCTGATGGCGAACCCGGCGATCAGCTCGGGTGCGGCCCGGTAGTAGTGGTTGCCGGTGCGGTAGGGGCCGGCGGCGGCCAGCGCGGCGAACGCGGCCACCCAGGTGCGGATCTCGTGGGCGGAGTTGCCGCCCTCGCCCGCGATGAAATCGTTGGTCCAGCCGTCCAGGTCGGCCAACCGGCCGGTGTCGAGGAGGTCCAAAAAGCCGCGGTCGAAGTCCGGGTTGAGCGGCCGCAGATCGCCCTGCCCGGCGGCGAACTCGCGGGCCGCGGCCAGCACCGCACGCTGGCGGGCCTGGCGCTGCTCGGGCGTCATCGGCGCCCCGTGCACGATCCGCTCCAGCGCGACCGGCGGCGCGGTGGCCAGGGTGGGCACCGGCGGATCGTGCGACAGCCCGCCCGAGCCCAGCACCAGCACCCGCCGGTCCATGCCGGTCAGGAAGCGCCCCACCGCCGTGCCGAGCGCCCGGGAGCGGTGCAGCGGCCCCAGCGGGGTGGCCACCGAGTTGACGAAGACGGGCACCACCGGCCGGGATGCGGGGTCGCCGAACAGGATCTGCAGCGGCTGCACGGTGCCGTGGTCGACCTCGATCCCGGCGGAGACGGCGACGTCCACCCCGGCGTCGAGCACCGCGGCGGCCAGGTCGCCGGCCAGCCCGGCCGGGACGTCCAGCGGCCCGGCGTGGGTGCCGTAGTCGCCGACGCCGCTGGCCGCCGTGCTGATGCAGAACGGCGGCATCAGCCGGTAGAAGAACCCGTTGTAGTGGTCGGGTGCGAACACGACGACGAGTTCGGGGTCGAACTCGGCGACGAAGTCGCGAGCCCGGCCCAGCGCCGCCCCGATGTCGTCAAGGAGTTCGGCGGGTGGTCCCGGAAGGTTCAGCAGCGGACTGTGGGACATGCAGCACAGCGCGATCGGCATCGGGCCCCTCACCTCCCTCCCCGGTCAGACCCAGCACCCGAAACAGTTGCCGGCTGGTCTCGGCGGCGCGCTGGGCGATGCAGGCCGCGGCGATACAGCGGTCCGGGCGCAGGAACAGCACCGAGTCGGTGTGCGCGTCGAAGAACCGCTTGAGCGCCCCGGTGCGGTCGCCGACGACGACCACGTCGGGGTCGTCGTGTCCGGCCCAGTGCAGCTGGGTGTTCGGCCGCACCGTGACGAACCGGGCACCCAGTGCCTTCCAGCGGGCGAACACGTCCTCGCCGAGCAGGGCACGCAGGTTGTTGCTCCAGCACAGCACCGCGAACCCGGGGCCGAGCACGTCGTCGAGCAGCACGTCGGCGGTCTCCCGGGTGTCGACCCGCGGTTGGATGAACAGGGTGCCCACCCCGGAGGCCCGGCTGGAGGCCGCCGCGTGGTAGACCGCGCCCTGCTCGTAGCGGGGCATCGGTTTGAACCGCATCTCCAGCACGTACCGCTTCAGCGACGGCACGATCGAGGCGCCGCGGATCACCTTGTCCCGCAGGGTCGCGACGCGCCGGCTGGTCGGCGAGACGACCCGGCCGACCAGGGTGGACAGATCGATCATCGCCCGGGCGTGCTTGCGCCGCTCGGCGTCGTAGCTGTCGAGCAGCCCGTCCCGGGCGTGCCCGTTGACCACCGCGGCGAGTTTCCAGCCCAGGTTGGCCGCGTCGCGGATGCCGCTGTTGTAGCCCTGGCCCTGCCACACCGGCATCAGGTGGGCGGCGTCGCCGGCCAGCAGCAGCCGGCCCTTGCGGAACGCGCCGGCGATGCGGGAGTGGTGGGTGTAGACGCGGTGGCGGATGATCTCGACCCGTTCCGGTTCGGGCACCAGCCGGGCCAGCATCCGGGTGATGAACTCCCGCGAGTCGGCCTCGTCGTCGGACTCGTGGTTGTGGATCATGAACTCGAAACGCCGGATGCCGTGGGCGATCGAGATCGACACGTAGGGCCGGGCCGGATCGGCGCCGACCTCGCTGTTGGGGTGCCCGAGCGGGTCGTTGGCGACGTCGACCACCAACCACCGGGTCGGCGAGGTGGTGCCGTCGAACGACACCCCCATCGTCTTGCGGGTGGTGCTGCGCCCCCCGTCGCAGCCCACCAGGTACCGGGCGCGCACCGTGCGCAGGTCCGGTCCGGCCACCCCGACCTCGACGGCGTCGCCGGTGTCGGTGCACGTTTCCATCCGGTGTCCCCAGGCCACCCGCACGTGCTCGAAGCGGTCCAGCCCGGCCAGCAGCTCCGCGTCCACCATCGGCTGGACGAACCCGTTGCGTTTGGGCCAGCCGAATCTCGCGTCCGGCGGGGCCATCTCGGCCAGCAGCCGGCGTTCGGCGTCGAAGAAGCGCAGGATCTGGTTGGGCACGGTGTGCGGCAGGATCCGGTCCACCAGCCCGATCGCCTGGAAGGTGCGCAGCGCCTCGTCGTCCAGGCCGACGCCGCGGGGGTAGTCGATCAGCGACGCCCGCTCCTCGAGCACCAGCGTGCGGACCCCGTTGAGGCCCAGGATGTTCGCCAGGGTCAGCCCCACCGGCCCCGCCCCGACGATGACGACGTCGGCGGTCGCGGCGGTCACCGGCGCCCCAGCAGGAAGTCGATGTGCAACCGGTTGAACGTCGCGGGATCCTCGTACTGCGGCCAGTGCCCGCAGCCGGGCATGAGTTCGAACCGGGCGCCGGGGATCATCGCGGCGATGCGGCGGCCCTCGGCCACGTCGGCGGTGGGGTCGTCGCTGGTCCACACCACCAGGGTGGGCGCGGTGATGCGGCCGTAGTCGGCCGGGCCGAGCAGGTTGCGGGCCCGGATCACGGGATCCTGCAGCGCCATGATGTCGCGCATGGCGTCGACGAATCCGGGCTGACGGTAGATCTTCTGGCGGCTGGCGACGATGTCGTCGTAGTCCTTGGACTTGTCGGCCATCAACCACTTGATCCGGGCCTGCACGGTCTCCCAGGTCGGGTTCTCCACGGCGGCCATGGACAGCGTGACGATGCGCCGCATGACCTGCGGGTCGGCCTGCGAGCCGCCGGCGGTGTTGAGCACCAACCGCCGCACCCGGTCCGGATGGCCGATGGCGGCCCGTGCCGCGACCCAGCCGCCCAGTGACTCACCGGACAGGTGCGCCGCCGGTGCGCCGACCGCGTCCAGGAACGCCAGCAGGTGCGCGACGTAGTGCCGGATCTCCAGCGGATGACCGGGTTTGTCGGTGTAACCGTGGCCGAGCATGTCGATCGCGTAGACCGAGAAGTGCTCGGCGTGGGCGGCCAGGTTGCGGACGTAGGCCTCGGCGTGGCCGCCGGACCCGTGCAGGAACACCAGCACCGGCCGGTCCCGGTCGCCGGCGTGCAGGTAGCGGGTCCGCACCCCGCCGGCGTCCAGATAGCCCTGCTCGAAGGGCACGCCCTGCAGGTCGGCCCAGACGCTCTCGTGCACCGCGGTGGCGGTCATGGTCCCCTCTCGACGAGGTTCGGCGGGTTGCGGATGAAAATGTAATTCTCGTACAGTGCGAACCGATTGTGCTTTTTTCGCACAACGATGTGCACTATGCATAGAGGATCACTCTCGTCATGACCGCTGTCAAGGGATCCCACGGCGACCCGGCACCGCGCAGACCGGTCGGGTCGCAGACCCTGGCGCGCGGACTCACCGCCCTGCAGGCGATCACCACCACCCCCGCCGGGATGACCGTGCAGCAGGTCGCCGATCACATCGGGGTGCACCGCACCATCGCCTACCGGCTGCTCGGCACGCTCGCCCAATTCCGTTACGTGGCAAGAGGTGACGACGGACGGTACCGCCCGGGCGCGGCGCTGGCGGTGCTCGGGGCGGCGTTCGACAACAACCTGCGTCAGCAGTGCGCACCGCGGCTGCGCGCCCTGGCCGAGGAGCTCGGCACCACGGTCTCACTGCTGGTCGCCGAGGGCGACGAACAGGTGGCGATCGCGGTGATCGTGCCGCGGCAGGTCTTCTACCAGCTGTCCTTCCACGAGGGCAGCCGCTACCCGCTCGACCGCGGCGCGGCCGGGATCGCGCTGCTGTCGAGCATGCCGCCCCGGCCCGGCGAGCGGGATCTGGTGCGCCAGGCCCGCGACCAGGGCTGGGTGATCACCTTCGGCGAGATCGAACCGGATACCTACGGCCTGGCCGTACCGGTGCGGCGCCGTCCGCCGTCCCCGCCCACCTGCATCAACCTCATCTCGCACCGCAAGGAGGTCGTGCTGGGGGGCCGGGAGGCGGTGCTGCGGGCGGCCGCGGAGCTGTCCGAACTGTTGAGCTGAGAGGAGCGAACGGTGACCGTGCACGACCGCGAGGCCGATGTCGTCGTCCTGGGCAGCGGAGCCGCCGGTCTGACCGCCGCGCTGACCGCGGTGGCCGAGGGCGCGTCGGTGCAGGTCTACGAGAAGGCGGACACCGTGGGCGGCACCAGCGCGGTGTCCGGGGGCATCGTCTGGATCCCGGCCCACAACCGTTGTCCGGACGGCGAACTCACCGTCGAGGACGCGATGGCCTACCTGCGGGCCCAGTCGCTGGGCGCCATGGACGAGGACCTGGTCGAGACGTTCGTGCGCACCGGGCCGGAGATGCTCGACTTCGTCGAGGCGCACAGCGCACTGCGGTTCGAGGTCGCCGAGGGATTCCCCGACTACAAGCCCGAACTGCCCGGCGGCCGGCCAACGGGCGGCCGGTCGCTCAACGCCCGCCCGTTCAACCTCACCCGGCTGGGCGACTGGGCGAACCGGATCACCGCGTTCCCGGCCGATTTCAGCAACGTCGGCATCGACGCCGAGACCCGGGCCCGCATCCACGCCGCGGTCGACGACGACTCCGGTGACTACTGCGTGGCCGGCACCGCGTTGATCGCCGGGCTGCTCGAGCCGCTGCTGGCCGCCGGGGTGGTGCCGCACACCGGGTGCCGGGCGGTGCGGTTGCTCGGTGGCCCGGACCGGATCACCGGGGTGGTGATCCGCCGGGGCGACGACGAGTTCCGGGTGACCGCCCGGCGCGGGGTGGTGCTGGCCACCGGCGGCTTCGAGTGGGACGCCCGATTGGTGGAGGCGTTCCTGCGCGGGCCGATGCGGGGCGCGGTCTCCCCGCCGAACAACACCGGCGACGGGTTGCGGATGGCGATGGAGCACGGCGCCGACCTGGCCAACATGGGCGAGGCGTGGTGGGTGCCGATCGTGCAGCTGCCCGGCGACACCTTCGCCGGCCGGCCGCGCAGCCGCAGCGTCCGGTTGGAGCGCACCCGGCCGCGCAGCATCATCGTCAACGCCGCCGGGCGGCGGTTCGTCAACGAGGCCGGCGAGTACAACGCGATGGCCGGGGCGTTCCAGTACCTCGACCCGCGGCACGGCTACGTCAACGACCCGGCCTGGATCGTGTTCGACGACCTGCACCTGAAGCGCTACGGCTTCCTCGGCGTGCCGCCGGGCGGCGCTGCGCCGGACTGGTTCAACGGCGCGGCCGATCTCGCCGAGCTCGGCGCCCGCACCGGCATCGACCCGGACGGGCTGGCCGACACCCTGGCCCGCTGGAACCGCAACGTCGCGGCGGGGACGGACCCCGAGTTCGGCCGCGGCGCGAGCACCTACGACGGCTACTGGGGCGACCTGAACGCCGCCACCCCGGCCGGGCGCACGCTGGGCCCGATCGACACCCCGCCGTACTACGCGGTCCCGGTGCGGATCGGGGCGATGGGCACCAAGGGCGGCCCACGCACCGACCGCGACGGGCGGGTGCTGCACGTGCGCGGCACCCCGATCCCGGGGCTGTTCGCCGCCGGCAACGCGATGGCCGGGGTGACCGGCAAGGCCTACGGCGGCGCGGGCGGCACACTCGGCCCGGCGATGGTATTCGGCTACCGGGCCGGACGGGCCGCCGCGGGCGGTCCCCCCGGGCCGACCCCCGCGGCGAACAGTTCCCGCACCGCGGTGTAGGGGTCGGCGGCGCCGTCGGCGACCCGGGCGGCCAGCCGGTCCAGCCCGGGGTGGGTGCGTAACCGGGTCCGGGCCAGCGACAGGATCTGCGCGCGGGCCCGCGCCAGCCGGCGCGCCGGGGTGTCCGCACGGTGGTGCGCCTCGATGGCCGATACCAGCTCGGGCACCCCCTCCCCCTGCACCGCAACGAGTTTCAGTACCGGCAGCGCGGTCTCGATGCGCAGGTCGCGGACCGTCTGCTCGGCGCCCTCGCGGTCGGCCTTGTTCACCACCACCAGATCGGCGACCTCCAGCAGCCCGGCCTTGGCCGCCTGCACGGCGTCGCCCGCGCCCGGGTTGAGGATCACCACGGTCGGATCGGCCACGGCGGCGATCTCGATCTCGGACTGCCCCACCCCGACCGTCTCCAGCACGATCCGGCCGAACCCCAGGGCGGCCAGCAGCCGCACCGCCGCGGGCACCGCCTCGGCCAGCCCACCCAGATGCCCGCGGGTGGCCACCGACCGGATCAGCACCCCGGGATCGGCGACGTGTTCGCCCATCCGGATGCGGTCGCCCAGCAGCGCCCCGCCGCTGTAGGGCGAGGAGGGGTCGACCGCCAGCACCGCGACCCGTTCCCCCCGCTCGCGGTAGGCGCCCACCAGCGCGGCCACGGTGGTCGACTTGCCCGCCCCCGGCGGGCCGGTGATGCCCAGCACCCGCGGCGTCGGCGCCGGCCCGAGCGCGGCGAGCACCTCGTCCCGTCGTTCGCCCTCGACCAGGGACAGCAGCCGGCCGGCGGCGCGCACCGACCCGCCGCGCGCGGCGGCGACGAGCTCCTGCACCGTCATCCCGGCCACCCTACGGACCCCTTCCCGAACCCGATGAGAATGTTATTCTCCGCCCACGAGAGTCGAAGTTTCAAGAAGGGGGTTCGGATGCGGATCGCGGGCAGCGCGGCGCTGGTCGTCGGCGGGGCGGGCGGGCTCGGTGAGGCCACCGTACGGCGGTTGCACGGGGCGGGCGCGAAGGTCGTCGTCGCCGACCTCGCCGACGAGAAGGGCCAGGCCCTCGAGCGCGAGCTCGGCGTGCGCTACGTGCGCACCGACGCCACCTCCGAGGAGTCGGTCCTCGAGGCCGTGGCCGCAGCGGAATCACTGGGGCCGCTGCGGATTTCGGTCGACACCCACGGCGGGCCGGCCGGCGGCGGACGGCTGGTCGGCAAGGACGGCAGCCCGCTGGGGCTGGACGCCTTCGAGACGACGGTGAAGTACTACCTGACCGCGGTGTTCAACGTGATGCGGTTGGCGGCCGCGGCGATCGCCCGGACCGAGCCGCTCGAGGAGGGTGCCCGCGGGGTCATCGTCAACACCGCCTCGATCGCCGGCTACGAGGGCCAGGTCGGCCAACTGCCCTACGCCGCGGCCAAGGGCGGGGTGATCGGCATGACGCTCAACGCGGCGAGAGACCTTTCCCCGCTGGGTATCCGGGTGGTGACGATCGCCCCGGGCACCATCAACACCCCGGCCTACGGCAAGGCCGCCGACCAGCTCGAGGCGTACTGGGGCCCGCAGGTGCCGTTCCCGAAGCGGATGGGCCGGGCCGCGGAGTACGCGCAGCTGACGCAGAGCGTCATCGAGAACGACTACCTCAACGGCGAGATCATCCGGCTGGACGGCGCACTGCGCTTCCCGCCCAAGTGATTCCGATCCGGTTGCGACCCGGTTGCGATTACGTCGATTCCCCGATCACGCCGCAGCGCGGCACCACCCTACAGAACACCGGCAGCTCGACTATGAGGGAGGGATCATGACGGCTCCGGCCATGCCCCAACGCCTTGCGGCCGAATTCATCGGCACCTTCTGGCTCGTCCTCGGCGGATGCGGCAGCGCGGTATTCGCCGCCACCGCCAGCTCCGCCGACGGTTTCCCCCTGGGAATCGGATTCCTCGGTGTCTCGCTGGCATTCGGTCTCACCGTGCTGACCGGTGTGTACGCCCTGGGCACCATCTCCGGCGGGCACTTCAATCCGGCGGTCACCCTCGGTGCCGCCATCGCCAGGCGGGTGGAGTGGGGCGCGCTGCCGCTGTACTGGATCGCCCAGGTCATCGGCGGTCTCGTCGCCGGCCTGGTGATCTACATCGTGGCCAACGGCCGCGAGGGGTTCGTGGCCACCGGCAACATGGCCGCCAACGGCTACGGGGCGAACTCCCCGTCCGGGTACTCGCTGGCCGCGGTGCTGCTCACCGAGATCGTGCTCACCGCGATGTTCCTGTTCGTGATCCTCGGCGCCACCGACGACCGCGCACCGAAGGGCTTTGCCGGGCTGGCCATCGGACTCACCCTGACCCTGATCCACCTCATCTCGATCCCGATCTCGAACACCTCGGTGAACCCGGCCCGCTCCACCGGCGTGGCGTTCTTCAACGGTGCCGGGGCACCCGGGCAGCTGTGGGCGTTCTGGCTCGCACCGCTGATCGGCGCCGCCATCGCCGGGGTGCTGTACCCCATCCTCTTCGGCGACCGCACCCGGCTGGCGGAGCGGCCCGTCCGGGAGGACGCGCTCGACGCCGACCGGCGCTGAGCCGCCGCCCCGGGCCCGGAATTCAGATCACCCCGGGCTGAGCCCGGAATTCAAATCACCCCGGGCTGAGCCCGGAATTCAAATCATCGTGCGCACAACTCTGGCCAGTTCGGACCGTTTCCGGTCTGCTGGATCGACGTGCCTGTCGCGACCGAGACCAGCCCCGTACCCCCCGCCTCTGCCCCGCAGCGGGACCGGACCCTGCGCACGGTCCTGGCGGCCAGCCTGATCGGCACCACCATCGAGTGGTACGACTTCTTCCTCTACGCCACGGCCGCCAGCCTGGTGTTCAACCACGCCTTCTTCCCGTCGCAGAGCTCGCTGGTCGGCACCATGCTGTCGTTCGCGACCTTCGCGGTGGGCTTCGTGGTGCGCCCGATCGGCGGCTTCGTGTTCGGCCACGTCGGTGACCGCATCGGCCGCAAGAAGACCCTGGCGCTGACCATGGTGCTGATGGGCGGGGCGACCGCGCTGATGGGCGCGCTGCCCACCGCCGCCCAGATCGGGGTGGCGGCCCCGATCCTGTTGCTGCTGCTGCGCATGGTCCAGGGCTTCGCCCTCGGCGGCGAGTGGGCCGGCGCGGTGCTGCTGGCCGTCGAGCACAGCCCGGCGCGGCGGCGCGGCCTGTTCGGCAGCATCCCGCAGGTGGGGCTGGCGCTCGGCCTGGCGCTGGGCACCGGGGTGTTCGCACTGCTGCAGGCCGCGATGCCGGACGCGGCGTTCCAGTCCTACGGCTGGCGCATCGCGTTCCTGATCAGCCTGGTGCTGGTGGTGTTCGGCGTGGTGGTGCGGCTGCGGGTCGCCGAGACCCCCGAGTTCCGCAGGGTCGAACAGGCCCAGGAGCGCGCCGCGGTGCCGGTGCGGGAGGTGTTCCGGCCGCCGGCGCTGCGCTCGACGGTGCTGGGCATGCTGTCGCGCTGGGGCGAGGGCGCGGCGTTCAACACCTGGGGTGTGTTCGCGATCTCCTACGCCACCGGCACCCTGGCGCTGCCCAAGATCGAGGTGCTCATCGCCGTGACCGTGGCCTCGCTGCTGATGGCGGTGCTGCTGCCGGTGTCGGGCCTGCTCGCCGACCGGTTCGGCCCCAAGGCGGTCTACATCGCCGGCATCGGCGCCTACGGTGCGGCGGTGTTCCCGGTCTTCGCGCTGTTCAACACCGGCAGCATGGTGGCGTTCACGCTCGGGATCGTGCTGGTGTTCGGTGTGGTGCACGCGCTGTTCTACGGTGCCCAGGGCACGCTGTACGCGTCGCTGTTCCCGGCCCGCATCCGCTACACCGGCCTGTCGACGGTCTACCAGCTCTCCGGTGTGTACGCCTCCGGGCTGACCCCGCTGGTGCTCACCGCGCTCATCGCCGTCGGCGGCGGCAGCCCGTGGCTGGCCTGCGGCTACCTGGTTGCTACCGCGGTGATCAGCATCGCCGCCGCGTGGGCGCTGCGGCCGGGCCACCTGACCGGCGGTGCGGCCGCCGCGCCGGCGCCGGTCAGTTCTTGCGCGCGTTGAGCCCGGCGACGATGGCGCGGAAGTCCTCGGTGCCGAACGACTGCTCCTCGGCGGTGTTGCCGTAGTCCAGGGTCGCCAGCACCGCCCGCTCCATGTGGATGTTCAGCAGCCGCTTGGTGGCCTCCAGCGCCTGCCGCGGCAGCGTGGTGAGCCGCTTGGCTGCCTCGATGGCGTCGGCGAGCGGGTCGTCGGAGAGGTGGTTGGCCAGGCCGAGTTCCACCGCCCGCTGGGCCGGGATGCGCGCGCCGGTCAGCGCGTACTCCTTGGCCAGCAACAGGCTGATGTGCAGCGGCCAGGTGATCGGCCCGCCGTCCGCGGCGACCAGTCCCACCTGCACGTGCGGATCGGCCAGGTACGCGTCGCGGGCGATGTAGACGATGTCCGACAGCGCGACCAGGCTGCAGCCCAGCCCCACCGCGGGCCCGTTGACCGCGGCCACCACCGGGATCCGGCAGCGCGTCATGCCGAGCACGATCTCGCGGCCGTGCAGCAGCGTCTTGGCCCGCAGCCGCGGATCCTCGGCGATCTCGGCCAGGTAGGCGAAGTCGCCGCCGGCCGAGAACGCCCGGCCCGCCCCGGTCAGCACCGCCGCCCGCGCGTCGTGGTCCGCGCTGAGCCGCGGCCACAGCGCGGCCAGCCCGCAGTGCAGGTCGTCGTTGACCGCGTTGAGCGACTCGGGCCGGTTGAGCGTGATGATCCGGATGTCGCCGTCGGCCCGGACGTCGATCTCGGGCGGCATGTCGTACATGTTCCGAACTCCTTACTGCGTGAGGCTTACCGGGCGGCGAGACCGAGGATGCGGCCGGCGATGATGTTCTTCTGGATCTGCGAGGTGCCACCCATGACGCTCTGGGCGCGGCTGTAGAGGTAGGCGGCGAGCAACTCCGGGTCGGTGGTGCCGCCGACGGCCAGGGCCGCGTGCCCGACGGCCTGTTCGGTCCAGGTCATCAGCAGCTTGTCCAGCGAGCCCTGCGGCCCGTGCTGGATCCCGTCGAGCTGTTCGGACAGCCGCCGGCGCACGTGCAGCCGCAGCATCTCGGCCTCCACCGCCGCCCACACCAGTTCGGCCGGCGGCCGCCCGGTCAGCCCGGCGGCCATCTGCCGCACCAGTTTTCCGTAGCGCGCGGCGTACCCCAGCGTCGACGGTTCACGTTCGTGGCCGACCACCGTCATCGCCAGCGCCCAGCCCTCGCCGGGCTCGCCCACCAGCTGGTCGGCCGGCACGACCGCACCGTCGAAGGTCACCTGGCCGAACTCGGTGGTGACCCCGTTGATCATCTTCAGCGGCCGCTGCTGCACGCCCGGCTGGTGCATGTCGACGATGAACGCCGAGATGCCCTTGTGCCTGGGCACGTCCTTGTCGGTGCGGGCCAGCAGCAGACACCAGTCGGCGACGTCGGAATAGCTGGTCCAGATCTTGTGGCCGTGGATGACCCAGTGGTCGCCCTCGCGGGTGGCGGTGGTGGTCAGCGAGGCCAGGTCGGATCCCGCACCGGGTTCGGAGAAGCCCTGGCACCAGCGTTCGGTGCCGTTGATCATCCCGGGCAGGAACCGCTGCTGCAGCTCCCGGCTGCCGTGCTGGCACAACCCCACCACCAGGTAGCCCAGGCTGGGCCGGGGTGGTGCGCCGGCCCGGGCGAGTTCCTCGTCGACGATGACGTCGTAGACCGGTGGCAGATCCTGGCCGCCGTACTCCTTCGGCCAGGACATACCGAAGAACCCGGCCTGGTACAGCGCGCGGTGCCACTCGCCCTGGCGGGCCCAGTAGTCGTCGCCGGTGGCCCGGTACCGGTCGGCGTTGTCGGCCAGCCAGGCCCGCAACCGGGCGCGGAAGGCCGCTTCCTCGGGTGAATCACGAAAATCCAAGATCGATGTCCTCCAACTCGACGGGCCACAGTTCGGTCGAGGTCAGCACGCGGCGCAGGAACACGTGCGCCAGGCACTCCCAGGTGTTGCCGATCCCACCGTGCACCTGGATCGCGGTCTCGCAGACGGTGCGGGCCGAGCGGGCGCAGTACAGCTTGGCGATGCGGGCGGCCTGCACCGCGGCGGCGGGCTCGAGTTCGTCGACGGCCCAGGCGGCGTGCCGCAGCACGCTGATCGAGCCCTCGATGAGCGCCAACCCCTCGGCGAGCAGGTGGGCGATCGCCTGGTAGGAGCCGATCGGCCGACCGTACTGCTCGCGGACCTTGGCGTAGTCGCAGGCGAGTTCGTGCGCGCCGCGGGCGGCGCCGAGGATGTCCGCGGCGGTGACGGTCAGTGCCAGTGCCTGCCAGCGGGCCGCCGCCGCGGGGTCCAGCTCGGCCAGTTCTGTCGGCGAGACCACCACGCCCGCTTTACTTTTCGTCAGATCCACGCCGGCGCCCAACACGTCCGGCTCGGTCGCCGGCACGGTCACCGGCCGGCCCAGGCGCACGCCCAGGTCGTCGGCGAGCACCGGCCCGATGAACGGCACGTCGACCAGGCCGCGGGCGAACTCCTCGGCGACGATGGCGACCTCCACCCCGCCGGCGCCGTCCGAGCGCAGCGACCGCCAACCGGTGGCGGCGACGGTGCGCTCCAACCGGTCCCGGCGCGCCGGGTCGTCCAGGTCGGCGACCGAGCCGGGCCCCAGATCGTCGGCGAGTTTGGCTGCGGCATCCCGCAACTGCTGTTGTTCAGCCGTCAGACGGACGTCCATACTGCTCCTTCAGCACTCGGCGCAACGCCTTCCCGGAAGGCAGTCGCGGAATCTCGGGGACGAAGACGACCCGACGCGGCCGCTTGTAGGAGGCCAACCGTGCGGCGACCAGGGCGACGAGTTCCTCGGCGGGCACCGGACGGTCCGCCACCACCGCGGCCACGACCGCCTCCCCGTCGGCGGCGTCGGGCACCCCGAACACCGCGCAGTCGCGCACCGCGGGATGCCCCAGCAGCACCGCCTCCACCTCGGCCGGGGCGACCTGGAAGCCGCGCACCTTGATCATGTCCTTGCAGCGGTCGGTGATGCGCAGCCAGCCGTCGTCGTCGAGGTAGCCCAGATCCCCGGTGCGGTACCAGCCGTCGGCGAAGGCCCCGGAGGTGGCCGACTCCGGCAGGTAGCCGGCCATCACCGACGCCGAACGGGCCTGGATCTCGCCGATCTCGCCGGGTGGCAACGGTTCCCCGTCCGGCGAGGCGATCCGCACGGCCACCCCGGGCACCGGCCTGCCGACGCTGTCGAGCCGGCCGCCGCGCAGCGGATTGCAGGCGATGACCGGCAGTTCGGTGGCCCCGTAGGCGGCCAGCCAGCCGACCCCGGTGCGGGCGGTCACCGCGGCGGCGACGCTCTCGGTGACCGGGGTTGCGCACCACATGATGAAGCGCAGCGACGACAGATCGAAGTCCTCCAGCCGCGGGTGCGCGGCGAGCGCCAACGCGATCGGCGCGACGGCCATCTCGACGGTGATCCGGTCGGCGTCGATGTGGGCGAGCATGGCGTCGACGTCGAACCGGCGGTGCAGCCGCAGCCAGGCCCCGGTCCGGAGCGCCATGGCGATGTTGAGCAGACCCAGGATGTGCGAGGGCGGGGTCATGATCTGCATGCGGTCGGCCGCGGTCAGCCCGAGCGCGTCCCGCCAGTGCGCGATCGCGACGGCGAACGCGGCGTGGGTGTGGCGCACCGCCTTGGGCATCCCGGTGGTGCCGGAGCTGAACACGAACAGCGCGTCGTCGTCCGGCCGCGGTCGCGGCAGCGGGCCGCTGCGCGGGGCAACCGAGTCGTCGAGGTGCAGCATGGGCATCGCCTCGGCGAGCACCGGCTGGTCGCCGACCGCGTGCGACGGGCGGGTCAGCGCGATCGCGTGAGCCACCTCGGCCTGCTTCCAGGCCGGGCTGAGCAGCACGGCCGCCCCGCCGAGCGCCCACACGGCGCGCAACGCGGCGACGAACTCGGGCCGGTTCGACGACATCAACGCCACCCGCGCCCCCGGGCCGACGCCGCGGTCGGCGAGGGCGGCGGCGAGCCCCGCGGTCAGCGCGTCGAGCCGGGTGCGGGTGTAGGTGCGGTCCTCGAACGCCAGCGCGATCGGTTCACCCACTCCCCTGCCCTCCCGGCCGGTCACCACTCCTACGAGAGGAACCTATCATCAGATGAGAATAGTATTCTCTTGTAGTCAGAATCGAAGTGCACAAGAGGGGGTTCCATGACGGCAGAACCGGTGCCGCCCGAGGCTGCCGGGAACACCGACGGCACGATCACGATCATCCTGGAGCGGGCGCAGGTCTCGGTGCCGCGCATGCCGGGTGAGACGCTGCTGGAGAGCGCCCGCCGGGCCGGCATGGCCCCGCCGTTCTCCTGCGAGGCCGGCAACTGCGGCACCTGCATGGCCCGGCTCACCGAGGGCAGCGCGACGATGCGCGTCAACGACGCGCTCGACCCGGACGAGGTGGCCGAGGGTTACGTGCTGACCTGCCAGGCGGTTCCGGACACCCCCTCGGTGACGGTCTGCTACGACGATTGATCTGCGGCCTGCTCTGCAGCCGGTTGCTCGGCGTATTCGTTCAGCTCCGGCGGCGGCCGGTAGTCCGGCCGGTACCCGGCGACCCGGATCGGGCTGCCCACCAAACGGAACCGTCCCGCGTCGACGACCGCCTCGGGGGTGGCCCGCAGCGCCTCCGGCAGCGTGCGCACCGCCGCGGCCGGGATGCCCAGCGGCCGTAGCCGGGCCTCCCAGTTGGCGGCGGTGTCGCGCTGCAGCGCCGCGGAGACCACGGCGAGCACCTCGTCGCGGCGGGCGGCCCGCTCGGCCATCGTCTCGAACCCCGACACCCCGGCCTCGGCGCAGAACGAGCGCCAGAACCCGTCGTGGGTGATGAACAGCGCCAGATACCCGTCGGCAGTGGCAAACAGTTGCGCCGGAACGTAGTACGAGTGCGCGCCGAACGGCAGCCGGCGCGGTTCGGCGCCGTCGTTGAGCCACGCCGCGGCGCGGTAGTTCAACTGGGACAGCATCACGTCGCGCAGCGAGACCTCGACCTGCCCGCCCCGGCCGGACACGATCTGGGCCAGCAGCCCGAGTGCGGCGGCCAGCCCGGTGGAGTTGTCGGCCGAGGAGTAGCCGGGCAGGGTGGGCGGGCCGTCGGGGTCGCCGGTCATCGCCGCCACCCCGGTGGCGGCCTGGATGACGTAGTCGAACGCCGGGTCGTCCCCGCCGTCGAGACCGAAGCCGGTCATCGCCACGCACACGATGCGCTCGTTGTACCGGCGCAGCGCCTCGTAGGTCAGGCCGAGCCGGCGGATCGCCGACGGTTTCATGTTCACCAGCAGCGCGTGCGACCGGGCCACGAGTTCCCCCAGCCGGGCCCGGCCGGCCTCGCTGGTCAGGTCCAGCACCAGGCTGCGCTTGTTGCGGTTCAGGCTGGCGAAGTAGCTCTCGCCGACCTGCCGGGAGATCTCCCCGCCGGGCGGCTCGATCTTGATGACCTCCGCGCCCAGATCGGCCAGCAGCATCGTCGCGTACGGGCCGGCGAGCATGACGCCGACCTCCAGGACGCGGATCCCGGACAGCGGGCCCGACGGTGTCACCGCAGCTCCCGGGCCAGCTGCGCGACCACCTCCCGGGTGCGGTGCTTGGAGGCCACCAGCTCGTCGCGGGTCTCGCCGATCGGCAGCAGCCGCACCGACAGATCCGTCACCCCGGCGTCGCGGAACCGGCGGAACCGGGCCAGGATCGCCTCCTCGTCACCGGCCGCGCACAGGTCGCCGACGTCGCGGGCGTCGCCGCGCTCGAGCAGTCGCTGGTAGTTCGGCGACACCTCGGCCTCCCCCAGGATGCGGTTGGCCCGCTCCCGGGCCTTCTCGACCTCCGAAGCGGCGCAGAGGCACACCGGTATCCCGGCGACGATGCGCGGGGCGGGCCGGCCGGCGTTGTCGGCGGCCTTGGTGATGCGCGGGGCGATGTGCTCGCCGATCGCGCGCTCGTCGGCCATCCACAGCACGGTGCCGTCGGCGAACTCCCCGGCGATGCGCAGCATCACCGGCCCGAGCGCGGCCACCAGCACCGGCAGCGGCTTGCCGTCGGTGCCCAGCACGGTGGGGTTGTGCACGGTGAAGGTGTCGTTGACCACGTCCACCGGGCCGGGTCCGGCCAGCGCGGCGTTGAGCACCTCCAGGTAGTCGCGGGTGTAGGCGGCGGGCTTGTCGTAGGGGATGCCGAGCATGTCCCGCACGATCCAGTGGTGCGACGGGCCGACGCCCAGCGCCAACCGGCCGTTGGCCATCGCATGCACCGAAAGCGCCTGGCGGGCAAGGGCGATCGGGTGCTGAGCCTGCAGCGGCACCACCGCGGTGCCCAGTTCGATGCGCGCGGTGTGGGCGGCCATCAGCGCGACCATGGTCAGACAGTCGAAGTCGTCGGGCACCTGCGGCATCCACGCGGTGTCGAACCCGGCCCGCTCGGCCCACTCGATGTCGGACACCAGCTTGGTGACCTTGCGCGACATGTCGCCGCGCTCGGCCCCGATCATCACGCCGACCCGCATGTCCGCCCCTCCGTCGAGTTCGTGGTGCCGCGCCTAGACATCGGCGACCGCCCCGGTGAGCCGGCGCACCTCGTCGACCACCGTCGCCAACGGGGTGCCGGTGGGGAACACCGCCGCGGCGCCGATCTCCAGCAGTTTCGGCACGTCCTGCTGCGGGATGGTGCCGCCGACCACCACCGCGATGTCGCCGGCGTCGGCCGCGCGCAGCGCCTCGACGGTGCGCGCGGTCAGCGCCAGGTGCGCCCCGGACAGGATGGACAGCCCGACCAGGGCGACGTCCTCCTGCAGGGCGACGGCGACGATGTCGTCGATGCGCTGCCGGATGCCGGTGTAGATCACCTCGAAGCCGGCGTCGCGCAGGGTGCGGGCGACGATCTTGGCGCCCCGGTCGTGGCCGTCGAGTCCGGGCTTGGCGACCAGCACCCGGACGGGGGAAGCGGACGAATTCATCTAGAACACCACCGGTTGCCGGAACTCGCCCCACACCCGCTTGAGCGCGCCGACCATCTCGCCCACGGTGCAGTAGGCGTTGGCGCAGCCGATGAGGTAGGGCATCAGGTTGTCGGTTCCCTCCGCGGCGCGCGCGAGCGCGGTGAGCGTCTCGCGCACCCGCGTGTCGTCGCGGTCGGTCTTGACCCGGTGCAGCCGTTTGAGCTGCATGTCGCGCCCCTCCGCGTCGAGTTCGTAGGTGGCGATCTGCGGCGGCGGCTCGTCGGAGACGAACCGGTTCACCCCGACCACCGGGCGGCTGCCGTCCTCGATCTCGCGGTGCAGCCGGTAGGCCTCGTCGGCGATCAGCCCCTGCAGGTAGCCGTCCTCGATGCAGCGCACCATGCCGCCGTGCGCCTCCAGGTCGGCCATGATCTCGATGATGCGGGCCTCGGTCTCGTCGGTGAGCGCCTCGACGAAGTAGGAGCCGCCGAGCGGGTCGGCCACCTTGGCGACCCCGGTCTCGTAGGCCAGGATCTGCTGGGTGCGCAGCGCCAGCGTGGCCGACTCCTCGCTGGGCAGCGCGAACGGCTCGTCCCAGGCGGCGGTGAACATCGACTGCACCCCGCCCAGCACCGACGCCAGCGCCTCGTAGGCCACCCGCACCAGGTTGTTCTGCGCCTGCGGCGCGTACAGCGAGGCCCCGCCGGACACGCAGCCGAACCGGAACATGGCCGCCTTGTCCGTGCCGGCGCCGTAGCGCTCCCGCACGATGGTGGCCCAGCGGCGCCGGCCGGCGCGGTACTTGGCGATCTCCTCGAAGAAGTCGCCGTGGGTGTAGAAGAAGAACGAGATCTGCGGGGCGAACTCGTCGATCGTCATCCGGCCCCGCTCGACGACGGTGTCGCAGTAGGTCACCCCGTCGGCGAGGGTGAACGCCATCTCCTGCACCGCGGTGGCGCCGGCGTCGCGGAAGTGCGCCCCGGCCACCGAGATCGCGTTGAACTTCGGTACCTGCTCGGCACAGAACTCGATGGTGTCGGCGATCAACCGCAGTGACGGCTCCGGCGGCCAGATCCAGGTGCCGCGGGAGGCGTACTCCTTGAGGATGTCGTTCTGGATGGTGCCGGTGAGCTTGGCCCGCGGCACCCCGGTCCGCTCCGCGGCGGCGATGTAGAACGCCAGCAGGATCGCCGCGGTGCCGTTGATGGTGAAGCTGGTGCTGATCCGGTCCAGCGGGATGCCGTCGAACAGGATCTCCATGTCGGCCAGGGTGTCGATGGCCACCCCGACCCGGCCGACCTCCTCGCCGTACTCGGGATCGTCGCTGTCGTAACCGCACTGGGTGGGCAGGTCCAGCGCCACCGAGAGTCCCGTCCCACCCTGCTCGAGCAGGTACCGGTAGCGGCGGTTGGACTCCTCGGCGGTGCCGAACCCGGAGTACTGGCGGAACGTCCACAGCTTGCCGCGGTAGCCGGTGGCGAAGTTGCCGCGGGTGAACGGATAGACCCCGGGCGGCGGCGGCTCGGTCCTGCGGTCCTCCGGGCCGTAGACCGGCTTGAGCGGGATCCCGGACGACGTCTGCACGTTCTGGTCACCTGGGCGAGTCATCACCCGATAACGTACTTGCAGGAAAAGAGAATGCCAATACCACAGCCCGGAAACCGCGGGCCCGGCGGCGCGACCGCCCCGAACGCTCCGGCTTGCGAGTATGGCACTTGCGTAAACCGAGAATGGCAATACCATCAAGGCGGCGGACCCGAGGAGGGGCATGAACAGCGCGCAGGAGTCATTCGCCGGCCGCACCATGGTGGTCTCCGGCGGCAGCCGGGGCATCGGGCTGGCCATCGCCGTGGCCGCCGCCCGCCGCGGCGCGAACGTGGTACTGCTGGCCAAGACCGCCGAACCGCACCCGAAGCTGCCCGGCACGGTGCACACCGCGGTCGCCGAGATCGAGGCCGCCGGCGGCAAGGGCGTGGCGGTGGTGGGCGATGTCCGCCGGGAGGAGGACGTCGCCCGGGCGGTCGACACCGCCGTCGAACACTTCGGCGGGGTGGACATCTGCCTGAACAACGCCAGCGCGATCGCCACCGAACCGACCGAGCAGCTGACGGTCAAGAAGTTCGATCTCATGCAGCAGATCAACATCCGCGGCACGTTCCTGCTCACCAAGGCGTGCCTGCCGCATCTGCGCCGCTCGGCCGCCCCGCACGTGCTGACCATCTCCCCGCCGCTGAACCTCAATCCGCACTGGCTCGGCGCACACCCCTCCTACACGCTGTCGAAGTACGGGATGACCCTGCTGTCGCTGGGCTGGGCGAACGAATATGCCGACTCCGGAATCGGTTTCAGCTGTCTGTGGCCGCAGACCTACATCGCCACCGCCGCGGTGACCAACCTCGCCGGCGGCCAGGACCTCGTGAACCGTTCGCGCAGCCCCGAGATCATGGCCGACGCCGCCGCGGCGATCCTGTCCCGCGCCCCGTCGGAGGTCAACGGCCGGTGCTTCATCGACGCCGATGTGCTCGCCGCCGAAGGGATTCGGGATCTGTCCCGATACGGCGGTGGCGACGACCCGATCCTTGATATCTTCGTCGACAAATCATGAGCATCTCGTTGCTGCTGGAGATGGCAGCCTCCGCCGCACCCGACCGCCTCGCCCTGGTCTGCGATGAAACCCGCTGGACCACAAGTGAACTGAGCGCGATGGCGGACGGCGGCGCCGGCGTGATCGCCGGTTCGGGTGCCGCACACGTCGCCTACGTCGGCACCGGCGGGCACATGCTGCCGCTGCTGCTGTTCGCCGCGGCCCGCGCCAACCGGCCGGTCACCCCGCTGAACTACCGCCTCTCCGGCGCGGGCCTGCGCGAACTCGTCGACCGACTGCCCGACCCACTGGTGATCGCCGACCCGGAGTACGCCGACGCCGTCGCCGCCGCGGGCATCCGGCTGATGACCTCCGACGAGTTCCGCGCCGCCGCCCGCGACGCCGAACCGGCGGCCGAGTTCGCCGACCCCGACGACGTGGCGGTGGTGCTGTTCACCTCCGGCACCACCTCCCGCCCCAAGGCGGTCGAGCTCACCCACAACAACCTCACCGCCTACGTCACCGGAACGGTCGAATTCGACTCCGCCGCACCGGAAGACGCCGCCCTGATCTGCGTGCCGCCGTACCACATCGCCGGGGTGGGCGCGGCGATGACGAACCTGTACGCCGGCCGCCGGATGGTGTACCTGCGCAACTTCGACGCCGCCGAATGGGTGCGGCTGGTGCGTGCCGAGCAGGTGACCACCGCGACCGTGGTGCCCACCATGCTGGCCCGCATCGTCGAGGTCCTCGAGCGGGACGGGGCCGGGTTGCCCACCCTGCGCAACCTGGCCTACGGCGGGTCCAAGATCGCGCTGCCGCTGTTGCGCCGGGCCCTGCAGCTGCTTCCCGACGTCGGCTTCGTCAACGCCTACGGACTCACCGAGACCAGCTCCACCATCGCGGTGCTCTCCCCCGACGACCACCGGGCCGCCCTGGCCGCCGGCGACGGCCCGGCCGCCCGCCGGCTCGGCTCGGTGGGCCGGCCGGTACCCGGCATCGAGGTGCAGATCCGCGCCGAGGACGGCACCGTGCTCGGCCCCGGCGAAACCGGCGAGCTGTGGGTGCGCGGCGACCAGGTGTCCGGCCGCTACGCCGAGATCGGCTCGGTGCTCGACGCCGACGGCTGGTTCCCCACCCGCGACGTCGCCACCCTCGACGAGGACGGCTACCTCTACATCGGCGGCCGCTCCGACGACACCATCATCCGCGGCGGGGAGAACATCGCCCCGGCCGAGATCGAGGACGTGCTCGTCGAGCATCCCGACGTCGCCGACGTCGCCGTGGTGGGTGTCGAGGATCCGCAGTGGGGCCAGATCATCGTCGCGGTCGTGGTCCCGGCGGCCGGCGCCGCACCGGATCCGGAGGCGCTGCGCGAGCACGTGCGCGGCCGGTTGCGCGGCTCGCGCACCCCGGACCGGGTGGTGTTCCGCGCCGAACTGCCCGTCAATGCGCTCGGCAAGGTGTTGCGCCGCCAACTCGTCGACGAACTGCAAGCCGCGAAGGAGCCCGCATGATCAAGAACGGCACCCGGTTACAGAGCCAGGTCTGCGACACCCAGGTGATCGTGGTGCGCACCAGCGAGAGCCTCGACGATCTGCGCGCCGGGGGCGTGCCGATGATCCCGCTGGACGCCCCCAGATCCCCCGACGCCAAGCTCGATCCGGCGTTCGCCGACGGCAATCTGATGGGTAAGCGCTACGTCGACGACACCGGGGCGGAGGTGCTGGTCACCAAGGCCGGTGCGGGGACGCTGTCCATCGGCACCACGCCGCTGACGATCAAGGAAGCCAAACCGCTCCCGGCCAGCGACTGAGGTGAGCGCCACCACCGGCACGCCGGTCCGCGCCACGCCGCGGAAGGTGGCGGTGGCGAGCTTCGTCGGGACCACCGTCGAGTTCTACGACTTCCTCATCTACGGCACCGCCGCCGCCCTGGTCTTCCCGAAACTGTTCTTCCCGACCGCGGCCCCGGCCTCCGGGGTGCTGCTGTCGTTCGCCACCTTCGGGGTGGGGTTCTTCGCCCGCCCGCTCGGCGGGGTGGTGTTCGGCCACTTCGGCGACCGGGTGGGCCGCAAGCGGATGCTGGTGTACTCGCTCGTCGGCATGGGCGTCTCGACCGTCCTGATCGGGTGTCTGCCCGGCTACGACCGGATCGGGCTGGCGGCGCCGCTGCTGCTGACGCTGCTGCGGCTGGCGCAGGGCTTCGCCATGGGCGGCGAGTGGGGCGGGGCCACGCTGATGGCCGTCGAGCACGCCGACGCCCGCCGCCGGGGACGCTACGGCGCCTTCCCCCAGATGGGCGCGCCGGCCGGGACGGCCGCGGCCACGCTGGCGTTCTTCCTGGCCTCCCGACTGCCCGACGAGCAGTTCCTGGCCTGGGGCTGGCGGCTGCCGTTCTGGATCAGCGCGGTGCTCATCGCGATCGGGCTGGCGGTGCGGCTGACCCTGGCCGAGAGCCCCGAGTTCGCGGCGGTCGCCGCCCGCGCCGCGGTGGTCCGGATGCCGATCGCCGAGGCGTTCCGCCGGCACCGGCGCACCATCCTGCTGGTCGCCGGCGCCTACCTGTCGCAGGGCGTGTTCGCCTACATCTGCGTGGCCTACCTGGTGTCCTACGGCACCACCGTGGCCGGCATCGACCGCACGCAACGCTGTTCGGGGTGCTCGTGGCCGCGGTGCTGGCGGTGGTGCTCTACCCGCTGTTCGGGGCGGCCTCCGACCGGTTCGGCCGCAAGCCGCTGTATCTGCTCGGCGTGGTGGCGATGGGACTGTCCATCGGGCCGGCGTTCGCCCTCATCGACACCGGCAGCGCGACGCTGTTCTGCGTGGCGCTGATCCTGGTGTTCGGGGTGGCGATGGCCCCGGCCGCCGGGGTGACCGGGGCGCTGTTCGCCATGGTGTTCGACGCCGAGGTGCGCTACAGCGGGGTGTCGGTCGGTTACACGCTCTCCCAGGTGCTCGGCTCGGCGTTCGCCCCCACCATCGCCGCCGCGCTGTACTCGGCGACCGGCACCAGCACCGCGATCGTCGGCTATCTCGTTGCGGTGTCGGTGATCTCCGTGGTGTCGGTGTGTCTGTTGCCGGGCCCCTGGCGGCCGGCCGCGTCCGCTGTGGGCTGAAAACCGGCGCGGGCGGGCGCCGGCGGTGCTTGGATTGCCGCGTGGCGTCGATCAGCAGGTCCCGAACCATCGCGGTCCCGCCGGAGTCGGTTTGGGCGGTGCTCGACGACTTCGGCTCGATCGCGTCCTGGGCCCCGACCGTCGACCACTCCTGCCTGCTGCGGTCCGGGCCCACCGGGCCGGTCGGCACCGAGCGGCGGTTGCAGGTCGGTCGGCAGGCCCTGGTGGAACGCATCACCGAGCACACCCCGCCGTCCGCACTCGCCTACCGCATCGAAGGGCTGCCGCGCCTGCTGGGCGAGGTGAGCAACCGCTGGACGCTGCGGCCGGCGGCAGGTGCCACCGTCGTGACCCTGACCAGCACCGTGCACATCGGCGCCCGCCCCTGGCAGCGGGCCGCCGAGCGGGTCGCCGCCCGGCTGCTGGCCCGTACCTCCGGCGCCCTGCTCACGGGGCTGGCGAACCGATTGGAACGCACGCATGGCTGACCGACCCGACATCATCATCGTGATGACCGACGAGGAGCGCGCCGCGCCCCCGTACGAGCCGCCCGAGCTTCGGGAGTGGCGCGACCGGGTGCTCGTCGGCCGGCGCTGGTTCGACGACCACGGCGTGCGGTTCACCCGGCACTACACCGGGTCGCTGGCCTGCGTGCCCAGCCGGCCCACCATCTTCACCGGCCACTACCCCGACCTGCACGGGGTCACCCAGACCGACGGCATCGGCAAGGCCGCCGACGACTCCCGGATGCGCTGGCTGCGGCCCTACGAGGTGCCCACCCTGGGCAACTGGTTCCGCGCCGCCGGCTACGACACCCACTACGACGGCAAGTGGCACATCTCGCACGCCGACCTCCCCGACCCGGCCACCGGGCAGCCGCTGGCCACCAACGACGACGACGGCGTCGTCGACCCCGTCGCGGTACAGCGCTACCTCGAAGCCGATCCGCTTGCCCCGTACGGGTTCTCCGGCTGGGTCGGCCCGGAGCCGCACGGCGCCGCGCTGGCCAACGCCGGGGTGCGCCGCGACAACCTGATCGCCGACCGGGTGGTGGCGTGGCTGCGCGACCGCTACGCGCGCCGGCGCGCCGGCGACCCCGCGGCACAGCGGCCGTTCCTGCTCGTCGCGAGCTTCGTCAACCCGCACGACATCGTGCTGTTCCCGGCCTGGCAGCGGCGCAGCC
>NZ_CALDGS010000080.1 GCF_937941905.1 uncultured Mycolicibacterium sp.
TCGGCCTCGGTCTTGGCCCGGCCGGTGGTGGCCTCGTACTCGCGCTTGGCGGTCGAGATCAGCCGTTGTGCCTCCTCGCGGGCCTCGGCGACCATCCGCTCGCTGTGCTGGCGGGCCTCGGCGACCATCCGGTCGGCCTGGGCCTTGGCCTCGGCGAGCAGCCGGTCGGCCTCGGTGCGGGCGTGGCTGATCATCGACTCGGCCTCGGCGCTGGCGGTCTGCACCATCGACTCGGACTGCTCCTTGGCCTCGCGCAGCATGTTGTCGCGGGCGTCGAGCACGTCCTGGGCGTCGTCGAGTTCGCCCGGGATGGCGTCCTTGATGTCGTCGATCAGCTCCAGCACGTCGCCGCGGGGCACCACGCACCCGGCGGTCATCGGCACGCCGCGCGCCTCCTCGACGATCGCACTCAGTTCGTCGAGCGCCTCAAAAACTCGATACACGGCAACCCTCCAGGCCCTAGTCGTTGGTAACCAGTGTGCCTGGAGTTACCCGTGTGACTCGTGTTTCCAATCCGGTGTGTCGCGTGTCGGCGCGCACCGGCGCCCCGGCCCGGCCGGTCAGGATCCGGCGAGCCGGGCGCGCAGCCGCCGGTTGACCGGCTCGGGCAACAGCTCCGAGACGTCCCCGCCGAGCAGCGCCACCTCCTTGGCCAGCGAGGAGGAGACGAAGGAGTACTTCGGCGAGGTGGCCACGAAGAAGGTGTCCACCCCGGCGATGTGCTTGTTCATCTGGGCCATCTGCAGCTCGTACTCGAAGTCGGTGCCGGTGCGCAGGCCCTTGATGATCGCCGAGAAGCCGCGCTCGCGGACGAAGTCGACCACCAGCCCGCTGCCGGACTCCACCCGCACGTTGGGCAGGTGTGCGGTGGACTCCTCGATCATCTCGATGCGCTCGTCGATGCCGAACATGCCCTTCTTGTTCGGGTTGATCAGCACCGCGACGACGACCTCGTCGAAGTGTGCCGAGGCCCGCTCGAAGACGTCGATATGGCCGAGGGTGACCGGGTCGAAGGAACCGGGACAGACCGCGCCGCTCATGAGCGCAAACCGTAGCAGGAGCTCAGTCGCGCACCGCGAGCTCGAGCCGGGTGCCGCCGTAGCGCCGGGCCGGCCAGGGGGTCCAGCCGGGCGGCCAGTCCAGCTCCGGCCCGGTGGCGGCCCGCTCGACCACCGCGACGGTGCCCGGCCGCACCCAGCCGTTGGCGTCCAGCGCGGCCAGCACCGCCTCGATCTCGGCGTTGGGCAGCTCGTAGGGCGGATCGGCCAGCACCAGGTCGACCGGCCGCGCCGCGGGGGTGCCCACCACCGCGGCCACCGGGCCGCGCCGCACCGTCGCCCCGGTCACGCCCAGGGTCTCGATGTTGCGGTTGATCACCGCCGCCGCCCGGGCGTCGGCCTCGACGAACAGCACCGACGACGCCCCGCGGGAGGCCGCCTCCAGCCCGAGCGCCCCGGAGCCGGCGTAGAGGTCGGCCACCGCCGCGCCGTGCAGTTCGACGCGCGCGGCCAGCACGTTGAACAGCGCCTCCCGCACCCGGTCGGTGGTGGGCCGGGTGACGTTGCGGGGCACCGTGATCCGACGTCCACCGTAGGTGCCCGAGATGATCCGGGTCAGTCCAGCACCACCAGCAGGTCGCCGCCCTCGACCTGGGCGGTCTGTGACACGGCCACCCGCGTGACGGTGCCGGGTTTCGGTGCGGTGATGGCGGCCTCCATTTTCATGGCTTCGATGGTGGCGACGGTCTGGCCGGCCTCGACGGTGTCGCCGGCGGCCACGGCGACGGTGACGACGCCGGCGAAGGGGGCGGCGATGTGGCCGGGGTTGGTGCGGTCGGCTTTCTCGGCGACCGGGATCTGGGTGGCGATGTTGTTGTCGCGCACCAGGATCGGTCGTAGCTGGCCGTTCATGATGCACATCACGGTGCGCATGCCGCGTTCGTCGGGGTCGGAGATGGCCTCCAGGCCGATGATGAGCTCCACCCCCTTTTCCAGCTGGACGCGGTGTTCCTCGCCGTGGCGCAGGCCGTAGAAGAACTGGTTGGCGCTCAGCCCGGAGGTGTCGCCGTAGGTCTGCCGGTGTGCCTCGAACTCGGCGGTCGGGCCGGGGAACAGCAGCCGGTTGAGGGCGGCCCGGCGTTTCGGGCCGGGCTGGGCGAGCACCGCCTGGTCCTCCGCGGTGAGCCCCACCTGCGGTCTGGCGGGCGGACGGCCGGCAAGTGCCTTGGTGCGCAACGGTTCCGGCCAGCCACCCGGCGGGTCGCCGAGCTCACCACGCAGGAACCCGATCACGCTGTCGGGGATGTCCACACAGGTCGGGTCGGCGGCGAACTGCTCGGCGGTCACCCCCGCCCCCACCAGGGCCAGCGCCAGGTCACCGACCACCTTGCTCGACGGGGTGACCTTGACCAGTCGGCCCAGCACCCGGTCGGCGCCGGCGTAGGCGTCCTCGACGGCCTCGAACCGGTCGCCCAGCCCGAGCGCGATGGCCTGCTGGCGCAGGTTGCTCAACTGCCCGCCCGGGATCTCGTGGTGGTAGACCCGCCCGGTGGGGGCGGGCAGCCCGGACTCGAACGGCGCGTAGACCTTGCGCAGCGCCTCCCAGTACGGCTCCAGATCGCAGACGGCCTGCAGCGACAGCCCGGTGTCGTATTCGGTGTGGGCGGCCGCGGCCACGATCGCGCTCAGCGGCGGCTGGCTGGTGGTGCCCGCCAGGGGTGCGGCCGCCCCGTCGACCGCGCTGGCCCCGGCCTGCCAGGCCGCCAGATAGGTGGCCAACTGCCCGCCCGGGGTGTCGTGGGTGTGCACGTGCACCGGCAGATCGAACCGGCTGCGCAGCGCGGCGACGAGCCTGGCCGCCGCGGCCGGCCGCAGCAGCCCGGCCATGTCCTTGATGGCCAGCACGTGCGCGCCGGCCGCCACGATCTGCTCGGCCAGCCGCAGGTAGTAGTCCAGGGTGTAGAGATCCTCGGCCGGGTCGGACAGGTCCCCGGTGTAGCTGAGGGCGACCTCGGCCACGGCGGTGCCGGTCTCGCGCACCGCGTCGATGGCCGGGCGCATCGCCTCGACGTTGTTCAGCGCGTCGAAGATCCGGAAGATGTCGATCCCGGTGGCGGCCGCCTCCTGCACGAACGCCCTGGTCACCGACTCCGGATACGGCGTGTAGCCCACGGTGTTGCGGCCCCGCAGCAGCATCTGCAGACAGATGTTCGGCATCGCCTCACGCAGCGCGGCCAACCGCTCCCACGGGTCCTCCTTGAGGAACCGCAGCGCCACGTCGTAGGTGGCCCCGCCCCAGCACTCCACCGACAGCAACTGCGGCGTCAACCGCGCCACATAGGGGGCGACCTTGACCAGCCCGTTGGTGCGCACCCGGGTCGCCAGCAACGACTGGTGGGCATCACGGAACGTGGTGTCGGTGACCCCCACACCCCGACGGTCGCGCAGCCAGCGGGCGAATCCCTCCGGGCCCAACTGCTCAAGCCGCTGCCGGCTGCCCGGCGGCGGCGGGGCGTCCAGATCGACCTGCGGCAGCTTGTCGGCCGGATACACCGTGGTCGGCCGCGGCCCGTGCGGCTGGTTGACCGTCACATCGGCCAGATAGTTCAAGATCTTCGTACCCCGGTCGGCGGGGCTGTGCGCGGTCAGCAGATGCGGCCGTTCGTCGATGAACGACGTCGTCACCCGACCCGCACGGAAATCCGGGTCATCGATGACCGCCTGCAGAAACGGGATGTTGGTGGCCACCCCGCGGATCCGGAACTCGGCCAGCGCCCGGCGGGCCCGGGCCGCGGCGACCGACAGGTCACGGCCCCGGCAGGTGAGTTTGACCAGCATCGAGTCGAAATGCGCGCTGATCTCCGCGCCCAGATGGGTGCCGCCGTCCAGCCGGATACCGGCCCCGCCCGGCGAGCGGTAACCGGTGATCCGGCCCACGTCCGGCCGGAACCCGTTGGCCGGATCCTCGGTGGTGATCCGGCACTGCATGGCCGCCCCGCGGATCTGCAGCCCCTGCTGGCTCAGCCCCAGATCCGCCAGCGACTCACCGGCGGCGATCCGCAGCTGCGCCGAGACCAGATCCACATCGGTGATCTCCTCGGTCACCGTGTGCTCGACCTGAATCCGCGGATTGCACTCGATGAACACGTACTCACCGCGCTCGTCGAGCAGGAACTCCACCGTGCCCGCACACGTGTAGCCGATGTGCCGGGCGAACGCCACCGCATCGGCACAGATGCGTTCCCGCAGTTGCGGATCCAGGTTCGGGGCGGGGGCGAGCTCGACGACCTTCTGATGCCGCCGCTGCACGCTGCAGTCCCGCTCGAACAGGTGCATCACATTGCCGTGCGCATCGGCGAGGATCTGCACCTCGATGTGGCGCGGATTGATCACCGCCTCCTCGAGATACACCCGCCCGTCACCGAACGCCGAGGCGGCCTCCCGCGATGCCGCCTCGATCGCCTCCTTCAGCCCCTCCGGGTCGCTCACCCGGCGCATGCCGCGGCCACCACCACCCGAGACCGCCTTGACGAACACCGGGAACCGCATACCGGCGGCCGCGGCGACCAGCTCCTCGACCGACGCCGACGGGGCCGAGGACACCGGCACCGGCAGCCCGGCCTCACGCGCCGCCGCCACCGCCCGCGACTTGTTGCCGGTCAGCTCCAGCACCTCGGCACTCGGACCCACGAACGTGATCCCCGCACGCGCACACGCACGGGCCAACTCCGGGTTCTCCGAAAGGAATCCGTAGCCCGGGTACACCGCGTCCGCACCCGAGGACCGGGCCACCCGCATGATCTCGTCGACCGACAGGTACGCCCGAACCGGATGCCCCACCTCACCGATCTGGTAGGACTCATCGGCCTTGAGCCGGTGCAGCGAATTCCGGTCCTCGTACGGGTAGACCGCGACGGTGGCGATACCCAACTCGAACGCGGCACGGAACGCGCGGACCGCGATTTCCCCGCGGTTGGCGACGAGCAGCTTGGAGATCACGCGCTACTGTAGCCCGCTCAGATCAGGGTCGACCAGTAGTCCCAGAACCGCACCAGGGCCAGCAGCACCACGCCGACGAACCAGAACGTCACCAGCGACCACCGCCACTGGTACAGCAGCCGGGCGGCCGGGTGGGCACCCAGCGGCCGCAGCGTGATCGCCGTCGCCACCACGAAGGTGGGGATGGTGACCGACCAGACCACCATGCAGTACGGGCACAGCGCGCCGATGCGGTACAGGCTCTGGAAGATCAACCAGTGCACGAAGATCGTGCCGAGCAGCGAGCCCATCGCCAGCCCCGACCAGTACCAGCGGGGCAGCCGCACGCCGCCCACCGAGATCACGCCCGTCACGGTGACCACGGTGAAGGCCACGATGCCGATGAGCGGGTTGGGGAACCCGAACACCGAGGCCTGCCAGCTCACCATCACCGAACCGCAGGCCAGCACCGGGTTGAGACTGCAGGTGGGCACGTAGGCCGGGTCGATCAGCAGCGCGATCTTCTCGACGGTCAGTGTCAGCGACGCCGCCAGGCCGAGCACCCCGCCGATGAGCAGCCACAACGCGCTCGGCCGCGGCACGTAGACCGCGGACCGGTCGTCGGCCGGGGTGGCGGCCGACGCGGCGGGCTGGTCGGCGGTGGCGGTCACGGCGCCGCGGGGGTCGGGGCCTTCGCCGGCGGGGCCGCCTCCAGGCCGGGCACGTCGCCGACGATCTCCTTGATCTTGTCGACGAGCGCCTGCGGGGTGCTGTAGGAGTAGTCCTCGCCGTTGATCCGCACCGTCGGGGTGGCCTTGATGCCGGTCGCGCCGACCATGCCGTCGACCATCTTCTCGTAGCGACCGCTGTTGATGCAGTCGGGCACGTTGCCGACCACCCCGGCCTGGCGGGCCAGCTCGATGAGCTTCTCGTTGTCCGGGTAGCTGCCGCCGACCTCCTCCGGCTGCAGGGCGAACAGCTTGGCGTGGAACCGCTCGAACGCCTCGACCGACTCGTCGGCCACGCAGTAGGCGGCGGCGCCGGCACGGTTCGAGTAGTTGTCGTTCTGGCGGGTGTTGAGGATGCCGACCATGTAGTAGTCGACCGCGGCCGCCCCGGACTGGATCACCTTGGCCAGGGTGGGCCCGAAGACCTGCTCGAAGGCGCCGCAGTGCGGGCACAGGAAGTCCTCGTAGACCGAGATGACGACCTTCGGTTCGCCGCTGTCGGCGTCGGTGATCACCTGTTCGGAGGCGACCCGGACCGCGCGCCCCTCACCGGAGCCCGGCTTGTCGTTGGACATCACGATGTAGAGCACCAAGGCGACCGCGAACACCACGACGACGGCCGTCAGGCCGATCTGGATCAGCAGGTTGCGCCGACGGTCGGCGGCCTTGAGGTCGTAGCTCGCGGTTTTCCTGGGTTTCTTCGCCACGGCGACAAGCGTACCGGCGCGGTCGGCGCCGTCGGCAGGGCCCAACGGCCCCGTCAGGCCCGGCTGAGGTGGGCGCGCAGCGCGGAGACCAGTTCGGCGGTGGCGGTCTCGCAGCCGCCGCCGATCGGGAAAAAGCTGGCGAAGGCGTGCACCAGCGACCCGTACCGGCGCAGGTCGACGGCCACCCCGGCGGCGCGCAGCGCCTCGGCGTAGGCCTCCCCCTCGTCGCGCAGCGGGTCGAAGCCGGCGGTGGCGACGAGCGCCGGTGCCAGCCCGGACAGGTCGTCGGCCAGCAGTGGCGACACGAGTGGGTCGGTGGGCTCGACCGGCGCGCCGTCGAGGTAGTGGCGCTGGAACCAGTCCATGTCGGCGCGGGTGAGGAAGAAGCCGTCGGCGAACAGGGTGCGCGACCGGGTGTCGTTGGCGGCGTCGGTCACCGGGTAGAGCAGCAACTGCAACACCGGCTGGCGCACCCCGTCGTCGCGGCAGCGCAGCGCCACCACCGCGGCGAGGTTGCCGCCGGCGCTGTCGCCGCCGACGGCGATCCGGTCCGGGTCGGCGCCCAGCGCCGCGGGATGCTCCAGCGCCCAGCGGTAGGCGGCGTAGGCGTCGTCGGCGGCGGCCGGCGCCTTGTGCTCCGGCGCCAGCCGGTAGTCCACCGACAGCACCGCCAGCTCGCCGTCGCGGCAGATCCGGCGGCACAGCAGGTCGTGGGTCTCCAGGTCGCCGATGACGAATCCGCCGCCGTGGTAGTAGACGAGCAGCGGCAGTTCGCCGTCGGCGTGCAGCGGCCGGTACAGCCGGGCGGCCAGCGGTCCGGCCGGCCCGTCGACGGTGTGGTTGGTGACGTCGACCGGGATGTGGGCGGCGAACATGGTCGCGGTGGTGCGCAGCCGGGCCCGGGCGACCGCCGGGTCGTCGCTGACCACCAGGCCGGGGATGCCCGCGGCGCGCTGGCCGGCCAGCAGCAGCTGCAGCGTGGGGTCGAGGGTGTTGCCGTCGACGGTGACGCCGCGCCCGCCCAGCAGCAACCGTTTGACCCGGTCGGACAGGTGCGGCAGCGACCGCAGGGTCACCCGGGTGGCGGCGTCGACGGCGAACGTGCGGACCCGTCCCGGTTCGCGACGCGACCGCCCGTCGCCCGGCTCGGCGTGGACTGGCAGACTGCTGGTCATGGGATCTCCGGTGGTCACGCTCAACGACGGTAATTCGATTCCGCAGGTCGGTTTGGGAGTTTGGCAGACTCCCCCGGAGGACACCGAACGGGCGGTCGCGGCCGCGCTCGCGACCGGCTACCGGCACATCGACACCGCGGCGATCTACCACAACGAGACCGAGACGGGCCGCGGCATCGCCGCCTCCGGCGTCCCGCGCGAGGAGATCTTCGTCACCACCAAGGTCTGGAACGCCGACCACGGCTTCGACCGCACGCTGGCCGCGTTCGACGCCAGCCTGGCCCGGCTGGGGCTGGACTACCTCGACCTCTACCTCATCCACTGGCCGGTGCCGGAGCAGAACCGCTACGTCGAGACGTTCCGGGCGCTGGCGCGGCTGCGCGAGGAGGGCCGGGTCCGCTCGATCGGCGTGAGCAACTTCGAGCCGGAGTACCTGCGGGTGCTCATCGACGAGACCGGGATCGTGCCGGCGGTGAACCAGATCGAGTTGCATCCGCGGCTGCAGCAGCGCCAACTGCGCCGGGTCAACGCCGAGCTCGGCATCGCCACCGAGGCCTACAGCCCGCTGGGCCAGGGTTCGCTGCTGAGCCACCCGGCAATCACCGGAATCGCCGAGGCGCACGGCCGCACCCCCGCGCAGGTCCTGATTCGCTGGCACATCCAGCTGGGTAATATCGTCATCCCCAAGTCGGTGCATCCCGACCGGATCGCGAGCAACTTCGACGTGTTCGATTTCGAGCTGAGCGACCAGGACATGGCCTCCATCGCCGCGCTCGACGACGGCACGCGGCTGTGCCCGGATCCCCGGACGTTCAATTTCACAGGATAGGTGCCATGACCCAATCCGGCGGCGAGGCGGCTGCCGTGCCGACCGTCACGCTCAACGACGACCACAGCCTTCCGGTGCTCGGCCTGAGCGTCGCCGACCTGCCCGAGGCCGACACCGAGCGGGTGGTCGCCGCGGCGCTCGAGGCGGGTGTCCGGTTCATCGACACGGCGGCGGCGTACGGCAACGAGGCGGCGGTGGGGCGCGCGGTCCGCGCCTCGGGCATCCCGCGCGACGAGGTCTTCGTCGCGAGCAAGCTGGCCACCACCGACCAGGGGTTCGGTTCCTCGCAGGAGGCCGCGCGGGCCAGCCTGGAGCGGCTCGGGCTGGACTACATCGACCTGTACCAGATCCACTGGCCGGCCGGTGAGCAGGGCCGCTACATCGACAGCTGGGCCGGGCTGATGAAGGTCAAGGAGGACGGCATCGCCCGTTCGGTCGGCGTCTGCAACTTCACCCCGGAGCACCTGTCGGACGTCATCGACCTGACCTTCGTCACCCCGACGACCAACCAGATCGAACTGCACCCGCTGCTCAACCAGGCCGAGTTGCGCGAGAAGCACGCCGGCTACGGCATCGTCACGCTGGCCCACACCCCGCTGGGCGAGGGCCGACTGCTCGAGCACCCGACGGTGGTGTCCGTCGCGCAGGCGGTGGGCCGCACCCCGGCGCAGGTGCTGCTCCGGTGGAGCCTGCAGCTCGGCAACGTGGTGCTGCCGCGGGTGACCGATCCCGCCCAGATCGCCGAGGACGTCGCGGTGTTCGACTTCGAGCTCACCGACGAGCAGATGGCCACGCTCACCGGCCTCGACGACGGCACCCGGTTCCAGCCGGATCCGCACACCTACCTCGGCAGCTGAGTCCTCACCCATCCGGGCAGGTGGCGGCCGCCTCCCGCAGCACCCGCGCCGACGGCGCGTCGATCGGCAGCCGGTAGCCGCGCAGCACCTCGGCGAACTGCAGCGCGTACTGGCACCGGAACGCCGGGTTGGGCGGCATCCACAGGGCCGGCTCGGCGTCGCCCTTGTCCTGGTTGGCGGGTCCGGACACGGCCAGCAGGTTGGCCGGGTCGTTGGCGAAGCGCACCCGCAGCTCCTGCGGCCAGGCCCAGGCGCCCAGGTCCCAGGCCAGCGCCAGCGGCACGATGTGGTCGATCTGCACCGCCGCCCCCACCCCGGGGCCGCGGGTGAAGGGCACCGTCTCGTTGGTGTAGGGGTCGCGCAGCACCCCGGTGGCCACCGCGCGCGGGCAGCGCTTGATCGACGTGTAGGTCTTGTCCACCAGGTCGCGGTCGAGGATGTCGTTGCGGGTGTCGCAGCCGTTGTGGCCGCCGGGCGCGGTGTTGTCGTCGGTCCAGGCCTCGCCGAACCGGGCGCGCAGGTAGTCACCGCGGCGGACGCGGGCGGGCACGATCTCGATGCCGGCCAGCACGTCGGTGCCCGGTGCCAGCGTGGGCGCCTCGGCGACGGCGAGGTGCCCGGCGGGCCGGCCGGCCCAGGTGGTGGTCTGCCAGGCCACCACCACGGCCAGCACCACCGCGGCGAACAACCACACCAGCCGGCGAGCGGTCATGACTTGTCCAGGTAGACGACGCGGTCGGATTCGGTGAACGGCGCGGCCAGCAGCGCCATGCCGGGGTGATCGGGGTCGCGGCCCCAGATGTCCTCGCACACCTCCTTGGCGGCCAGGATCAGGTCGAGGTGCTCGGTCAGCGACAGGAACCGCAGCGAGCGCAGTCGGCCGTGCTGGTGCGAGCCGAGCACGTCGCCCTCGCGCCGCTCGGCCAGGTCCAGCTCGGCCAGCGCGAACCCGTCGAGGGTGCTCGCGACCGCCTTGAGCCGGGCCCCGGCCCGGGAGGCCTCCGGCATCCGGGTGGCCAGCAGGCACAACCCGGCGTGCTCGCCGCGGCCCACCCGGCCGCGCAGCTGGTGCAGCTGGCTGACGCCGAAGCGGTCGGCGTCCATCACCAGCATCACGGTGGCGTTCGGCACGTCCACACCGACCTCGATGACGGTGGTGCACACCAGCACGTCGATCTCACCGGCCCGGAACGCGGCCATCACCGCGTCCTTCTCCTCGGCCGGCAACCGGCCGTGCATGAGCCCGAGCCGCAGGCCGCGCAGCGGGCCGTCGGCGAGGTTGCGGTACAGCTGCACCACGGTGATCGGCGGCGGCAGCTTCTCCTGCCGGCCGGCACCGTCCCCGCCGGCTTTCTCGTCCCTGTCCTTGTCTTTGTGGTCTTTGTCGTCCCTGCCCTTGTCGTCCTCGTCGTGCTGCTCGTCGATGCGGGAGGCCACCACGTAGGCCTGCCGGCCGGCGCGCACCTCCTCGACGATGCGCTCCCAGGCGCGCTGCAGCCAGCGCGGTTTCTCGGTGACGAAGATGGTGTTGGTGCTGATCGGCTGCCGCCCGCGCGGCAGCTCGCGCAGCGTGGAGGTCTCCAGGTCGCCGTAGACGGTCAACGCGATGGTGCGCGGGATCGGCGTCGCCGTCATCACCAGCAGGTGCGGGGTGAGCCCGTCGGGGGCCTTGGCGCGCAGCCGGTCGCGCTGTTCGACCCCGAAGCGGTGCTGCTCGTCGACGACGACCATGCCGAGCCGGTGGAACTCGACGGCGTCCTGCAGCAGCGCGTGGGTGCCGATGACGATGCCGGCCTCCCCCGCGGCGACCTCGGCGCGCACCTGCCGCTTCTGCTGGGCGCTCATCGACCCGGTGAGCAACGCCACCCGGGTGCCGTGTTCGGCGCCGCCGAGCTGGCCGGCCATGCCGAGCGGGCCGAGCACGGCCCGGATGGACTGGGCGTGCTGGGTGGCCAGCACCTCGGTGGGGGCCAGCAGCGCGCACTGGTAGCCGGCGTCGATGAGCTGCGCCATCGCCAGCACCGACACGATGGTCTTGCCGGAGCCCACCTCGCCCTGCAGCATCCGGTTCATCGGCCGGGGGACGGCCAGGTCGGCGCTGAGCTCGGCGAGCACCTGCTGCTGGCCCGCGGTGAGCTCGAACGGCAGCCGGCCCAGCAGCTCGGCGCGCAGCCCGTCGTCGCGGACCGGCGCGGCCGGGCCGGGCCGGGACCGCTCACCGTGGCGGCGGGCCAGCAGCGCCCACTGCATCCCGACGGCCTCGTCGAAGGTCAGCCGGCGGCGGGCCCGGTCCCGGTCCTCCTTGCGTTCGGCGACGTGGATGGCGCGCAGCGCGGTGTCGAGGTCGACCAGGTCGTATTCGGCCAGCACCGCCTCCGGCAGCGGTTCGGGGATCGGGTCGAGCACCGCCAGCACCTGGCGCACGCAGTGGTAGAGGTCCCAGGTCTGCACCTTGGCGCAGGCGGCGTAGATCGGGAAGAAGTCGCGCTCGAACGCCGCCAGGTCCGGCTCGCCGCCCTGGTCGCCGGCGATGGCGCGCAGCGACTTCGAGCCGACCGGTTTGCCCTTCGGCGAGTTGAGCACCAAGAACGCCGGGTGGGTCAGCTGCATGACGCCGCGGAAGTAGCCGACCTCGCCGGACAGGATCACCTTGGCGCCCTCGACGAGTTCCTTCTGGATGAAGCGCGGGTTGAAGAAGGTGGCGGTCACCCTGGGCCGCCGGTTGCCGAGCGTGACCACCAGGAACTCGCGGCGCGGCGTGCGGTTGGTCAGCTTCTTGTCGACCTTGGTGATCACGTCGACGAAGGTGATGTGCTCGCCCTCCTCGGGCGGCTGCTCGCCCTCGCCGAGCACGGTCGAGCCGCTGTGGTACTTGCGCGGGTAGTGCCGGAGCAGATCGCCGACGGTGCGGAAGCCGAAGTGCTCCTCGAGCAGGTCGGCGGCCTTGGCACCGAGCACGAAGTCCAGTCGGTCGCTCAGGGTGGCCATCTCACTCCACTCCGATCAGCAGCGGATCGCCGTGGTGTCCGGTGTGGTAGGTGCCGATCTCGATGCCGAGGTGGTTGCGCTGCACGTGCTCGCGCAGCGCGTCGGCGGCGCCGGCCCCGGCGTCGGCGCCGAGCAGCACGGTGACGAGCTCGCCACCGGCCGCCAGCAGCAGGTCGATGAGCCGGGTGCCGGCGGTGACGATGTCGGGCCCGACGACCAGCACCTCCCCGGCCGAGATGCCCAGCCCGTCGCCGGGCCGGCAGGGCCCGGCCCAGGTCAGCGCGCGCTCGGTGGCCACCCGCACCGAGCCGTGCCGGCAGCCGGCGGCGGCCCGGGCCATGGTGTAGCCGTCGTCGACGGCCTGGCGGGCCGGGTCGTGCACGGCCAGCGCGGCCAGCCCCTGCACCATCGACGCGGCGGGCACCGGCACCACGTCGATGCCCCAGCCGATGGCGGCGGTGCAGCCGGCCACCAGCTCCTCGGCCGCGACGTAGCCGTTGGGCAGCACCATGATCTGCGCCGCGCCGGTGTCGACCATGGCGTGCAGCAGCCGCTGGGCGGTCACCGGGCCGTCGGCGTCGGCACGCAGCACCTGCGCCCCCTCGCCGCCGAACAGGTCGGCCGCGCCGTCGCCCTCGACCACCGCGACCACCGCCCGGTCGCGGCTCCAGGCCGCGCCCCGGGCGCCCGGCCCGCCGGTCAGCGCGGTGATCTGGATGCGGCTGAGGGTGCCGACGGCCAGCCCGGCCTCGACGGCCGCCCCGGCGTCGTCGCAGTGCACGTGCACCGAGTGCCCGCCGCAGGCCGCGGCGGCGACGATGACCGAGTCGCCGAGCTGTTCGAGCCGGGTGCGCAGCGCTTCGGCGTCGGCCGCCGCGCAGCCGGCCACCAGGTACATCACCTCGAACTGCGGGGGCACCCCCGCCGCCGGGGCGGGTTCGGCGCCGCCCGGGGCGGGCAGGTAGGGGTCGCGGTGCGGGGCGCGGCCGGTCAGGGTGGCGGTCAGCGCGTCCAGCAGCACCAGCAGACCGCGGCCGCCGGCGTCGACCACCCCGGCGGCGGCGAGCACCTCGAGCTGTTCGGGGGTGTGCGCCAGCGCCTCGGCGGCGGCCTCGGCCGCCCCGGCGCACACCTCGGCCACGTCCCGGTCGGCGGCCTTTTCGACGGCCCCGCCGGACGCCTCGGCGGCGGCCTGCAGCACCGACACGATGGTGCCCGGCACCACCCCGCCCATGGCCTCCACCACGAAATCCACGGCGCGGCGCAGCACGGCGGCGAACGCCGCGGCGTCGATCTCGGGCCGCTCCCCCGCCGCGGCGGTGACCTCGGCCAGGGCCCGCAGGATCTGCGACAGGATCACCCCGGAGTTGCCGCGGGCACCGTCGGTGGCGCCGGCGGCCAGCGCCGCGGCCACCGCCGCCGGTCCGCCGGCCGCCCCGCGCGCGTCGGCGGCCGCGGCGGCGGTCCGCATGGTGAACAGCAGGTTGGTGCCGGTGTCGGAGTCCGGGACCGGGAACACGTTCAGCCGGTTGATCTCGTCGGCGTGCGCGACCAGCTCCGCGACGGCGGTGTGGGCCCAGTCCAGCAGGGCATGCGCATCCAGCCGCCGAGCCGACATCCCACCTCCCATCGGACCCGTTCGACACCGCGTTCGATCACCCGGCGCCAGCCTATCCAGTCCGGCCGACAGGGCCGATCGGGCGGCCGGTCGGGGGCGGTTTTGGAGAACGCTTCACCGGCCCGGTATTCTGGGGCGGTTGTCGGGTCACCCCGTGCGGTAGTTGGCCCCCAAGCGCTGATTCGAGGAGTTCAAACGTATGGCTGCCGTCTGCGATATCTGCGGGAAGGGCCCCGGGTTCGGTAAGTCTGTGTCGCACTCGCACCGCCGGACCAGCCGCCGCTGGGATCCGAACATCCAGACGGTGCGGGCCGTGACCCACCCGGGCGGGAACAAGAAGCGCATGAACGTGTGCACCTCCTGCCTGAAGGCCGGCAAGGTCGCGCGCGGCTAGTCCGCACCCCGGTTCTCGTTCGTCGAGCGCGCCCGGCGCCGACCGCGATGCGGTCGCCGTTCCGGGCGCGTACTCGTGTCCGGGGTGCCCCGGCCGCTAGGGCAGCCGCCAGTCGACCGGCTCGGCGCCCATCCGCGTCAGCAGCTCGTTGGCCCGGCTGAACGGCCGCGACCCGAAGAACCCGCGGGAGGCCGACAGCGGCGACGGGTGCGGTGACTCGATCGCCGTGCAGTTCGGCCCGGACAGCATCGGTTTGAGGGTGGCCGCGTCACGCCCCCACAGCACCGCGACCAGCGGCCGGTCCCGCTGCACCAGCGCCCGGATGGCGCACTCGGTCACCGGCTCCCAGCCCTTGCCGCGGTGCGAGGCCGGGCTGCCCGGGCGCACCGTGAGCACCCTGTTGAGCAGCATCACGCCCCGCTCCGCCCACGGGGTGAGGTCGCCGTTGCTCGGCCGCGGGTGGCCGAGGTCGGCGCAGTACTCGGTGAAGATGTTCTCCAGGCTGCGCGGCAGCGGCCGCACCTGCGGGGCCACCGAGAAACTCAGCCCCACCGCGTGCCCGGGCGTCGGGTACGGGTCCTGCCCGACGATCAGCACCCGCACCTCGTCGAACGGAAAGGTGAACGCCCGCAACACGTTCGGACCGGCGGGCAGGTACCGGTGCCCGGCGGCCAGCTCGGCGCGCAGGAACTCCCCCATCCGCGCCACCTGATCGGCCACCGGCTCCAGCGCCCTGGCCCACCCCGGTTCGACGAGCTCGCTCAGCGGCCGCGCGGGCACATCCACCTCCTCATCGACACCACGGTCGCTCACCCTAACGGTCGTAGGACTGCCAGCCGGCGGGCCCGGTCCACGGCGCGCCGTCGACGAGCACCCGGCCCGGGCCGGCGGCCACCCGCCCGATCACCCGCCAGCCCGGCGGCGGGTCGGCCGGGAAGGTGGCCACCAGGGCGTGGTCCTCCCCGCCGCCGAGCACGCACGCCCAGGCGTCGGCGCCGGTGGCCGCGACCGCGTCGTGGTCGGCGGCCAGTGCGGCGGTGGACAACTCGATGGTCACCCCGGAGGCCTCGGCGACGTGGGTCAGGTCGGCGACCAGCCCGTCGGACACGTCGGTCATCGCCCTCGCCCCGGCCGCGGCCGCCGCCGGGCCCTGCCGGTACGGCGGCTCCGGCACCAGATGCCGGCGCCGCAGCTCGGGGAACGCTTCGATTCCGTTGTGCCACAGCCACAGTCCCGCCGCCGAGCGGCCCAGCTCGCCGGCCACCGCGACCAGGTCGCCGGGCCGGGCGCCGTCCCGGCGCACCGGTGGCCGGCCCTGCAGGTCGCCGAGCACGGTCACCGACACCACCCAGCACGGCGCGGCCACCATGTCGCCGCCGACCACGCCGGCACCGAGCCGGCCGGCCTCGGCCCACAGCCCGTCGGCGAGTTCGGCCGCCCGGTCCAGCGGGGTGTCCGGCGGGGCGCCGAACGCGACCACGAACGCGGTGGGCACCGCGCCCATCGCCGCGATGTCGGCGGCGTTCTGGGCGACGGCCTTGCGGCCGATGTCGTGCGGCGCCGACCACTGAAGCCGGAAGTGCCGGTCCTGCACCAGCATGTCGGTCGAGATCACGGTGCGCCCGTCCGGCGCGGTCACCACCGCGGCGTCGTCGCCGGGCCCCAGCAGCACTCCCGGTGGTTGCCGGCGACCGGCCACCACCCGCGCGATGGCGGCGAACTCCCCCACCGCGGCGAGGGTTTCGTCGCCGGCCGCGCCGTCGGTCGTCATACCCCTCCTGTCGCGGCCCCGGTCCGCTGATGGCCCGGTACCGGTACGGTACGTTGATCCCTGCGGCCTGGAGTCTATGCAGGGCGTCGACGGAGGGTGACGGAGGAATACGGGTGGTCGAGGCGTTCGTGCTGATCCAGACCGAGGTGGGCCGGGCCGGACTCGTCGCCGACGAGATCGCCGGACTCCCGGGGGTGCGCAGCGCCGAGTACGTCACCGGGCCCTACGACGTGGTGGTCCGGGCCGAGGCCGAGGATCTCGACCGGCTGCGCACCGAGGTGGTGGCGCCGATCCAGCGGGTGGCCGGGGTGACCCGCACCCTGACCTGCCCGGTGGCGGCCCGCGGGAGCTCATAGGCTGGATGGCCGTGGTGGGTGAGAACCCGGTTCCCGACGAACCCGACGGCCCGCCGCGGGCGGTGCTGATCGCCGCGATCGCGGTGGCCGCGGCCGCGGTGGTGGCGGTGCTGACGGTGGCCGCGCTGCGCCAGGCCGCCCCCGAGCTGCAGCCGGTCGCCATCGCGGCGGTGCCGGCCCCGCAGGCCGAGGACCCGGCCTGTGCGGCGCTGCTCGACGCGCTGCCCGAGCGGCTCGGCGACTACCGCCGCGCGCCGACCCTGGATCCGACCCCGGCGGGCACCGCGGCCTGGCAGGCCGATCCGGGCCAGGAGGCGGTGATCCTGCGCTGCGGGCTTCAGCGGCCGGCCGACTTCGTGGTGGGCGCCCCGCTGCAGGTGGTCGACGCGGTGCAGTGGTTCCGCGCCGGCGCCGAGACGGACCGCAGCACCTGGTTCGCCGTCGACCGCCCGGTCTACGTCGCGGTCACGCTGCCGGCCGACTCCGGTCCGGCGCCGATGCAGCAGCTCTCGGCGACCATCGACCAGGTGCTGCCGGCCCGGGAGATCGACCCCGCCCCGCCGCGTTAGCGCAGCCCGGTGCCGCGGGCCAGCGCGGTCTCGACCATCGTCGACAGCAGCGTCGGGTAGTCCACGCCGCTGGCCGCCCACATCCGCGGGTACATCGAGATGGTGGTGAACCCGGGCATGGTGTTGATCTCGTTGACCACCGGGCCGGCGTCGGTGAGGAAGAAGTCCACCCGGGCCAGGCCCTGGCAGTCCAGCGCGTGGAACGCCCGCACCGCCAGCCTGCGCACCGCGTCGGCGGCCGCGGCGTCGATCGCGGCCGGTACGTCGAGCTCGGCGGAGTCCTGCAGGTACTTGGTGTCGAAGTCGTAGAACCCGTCCTCGCGGCCGGCCACGCCGCCGACCCGGATCTCGCCGACCGTGCTGGCCGCGACCCGGCCGTCGGGGTATTCCAGCACCCCGCACTCGATCTCGCGGCCGACGATGGCGGCCTCGACGATCACCTTGGGGTCGTGGCGGCGGGCCTCGGCGACGGCGGCGTCCAACTGCTCCCAGCAGGTCACCCGGCTCACCCCGATCGAGGAGCCGCCGCGGGCGGGTTTGACGAACACCGGCAGCCCGAGCCGGTCCCGCTCCGCCGGGGTGAGGGTGTCCCGTCCGGCCCGCAGCACCACGTGGTCGCCCACCGGCAGCCCCTCGGCGGCCAGCAGCTTCTTGGTGAACTCCTTGTCCATCCCGGCCGCGCTGGCCAGCACCCCGGCCCCCACGTAGGGCACCCCGGCCAGCTCCAGCAGGCCCTGGATGGTGCCGTCCTCGCCGTACGGGCCGTGCAGCACCGGGAACACCACGTCGACGGTGGCCAGCACGTCCCGGCCGGCCCCGTCCAGCGCGACGAACCGGCCGGCCCGCGCCGGGTCGGCCGGCAGGGTCAGCTCGGTGCCGTCGGCCGCGTCGACCCGCGGCAGCCGTCCGTCGACGATGGCCAGCCGGTCCGGGTCGGCGTCGGTGAGCACCCAGGTGCCTTCCGGGGTGATGCCGACCGCGGTCACCTCGTAGCGGTCACGGTCCAGATTGCGCAGGATGCTGCCCGCCGACACACACGAGATCGAGTGTTCCGGGCTGCGGCCGCCGTAGAGCACGGCGACGCGGGTACGTGCGGCGGAGCGGTCGTGGCGGGCGGTCACAGTCTAGAGAGGCTACCGTCCGCCGCCGCGGCGCCGGACGACCGCACCGACCCACGCGATCCGGTCAGGACAGCGCCCGGGCGACGTCGTCGAGCAGGTCGTCGGTGTCCTCGATGCCGGCCGAGATCCGCACGAATCCGTCGCCGACCGCGTCCCCCCAGCGGGCCCGCCGGTCGACGCTGGTGTGGATGCCGCCGAAGCTGGTGGCCGCCACCAGCAGGGCGCTGCGCTCGACCAGTGCGTGCGCGGCGGCGGCGTCGGCCAGTTCGACGGCGACCAGCCCGCCGAACCGGCGCATCTGGGCCCGGGCCACCGGGTGTGCCGGGTCGTCGGGCAGTCCGGGATAGCGCACCGAGCGCACCGCCGGGTGGCCGGCCAGCATCACCGCCAGCGCCTGCGCGTTGGCGCACTGCCGTTCGAACCGCAGTCCGGCGCTGCCCAGGCTGCGCAGCACCAGCCAGGCCTCCAGCGCCCCGAGCACCGGCCCGGCCAGCAGCCGTTCCCGCTCCACCGCCGCCATCAGTTCCGGCCGACTGCCGGCGACGTAGCCGGCGATCAGATCGCTGTGCCCGGAAAGCGATTTCGTCGCGCTGGCCACAACCAGATCAGCACCAAGTGAAAGCGGTTGCTGCCCAAATGGTGTCGCTGTGGTGTTATCGACAACCAAAGTGGCACCGCGGCTTCGGCAGACCATCGCCAGCCGGTGCAGGTCCACCACGTCCAGCCCCGGGTTCGCCGGCGTCTCGGCCAGCACCACGTCGGCCGCGCCGGCCGCCTCGCAGATCTGCGCCGCCGTCGCCTCGACGACGTTTATTCCTTGTGGCACAAGGTATTCAGCTGCATACCGGCGGACCTGGTAGTAGCCGTCGGCGGGCACGACCACCGTGGCGCCGGGAGTGGCGAGCGCCCGCAGCACGCTGGTGATGGCGGCCATCCCGGAGCCGAAGATCAGCGCCGAGGCCGCGCCCTCGAGTTCGGCAAGTGCCGATTCCAGTTGCCGCCAGGTCGGATTCGAAGCCCGGCCGTAGGTGTCGAGGGGTTCCGACTCGTCCGGGCTCAGATGGAAGGTCGACGCCGGCACCGGCACCGGCGCGATCGGCTGGCCTGGAACGAATTGTCCACCAACAGCTTTCACACTGCGAGTGGAATCTCCGTACCGACCGTCCATGGCGCTACTCCGGTTTCGTGCGACGGCCGAGCAGCAGCACCACCGCCTCCTCGACCGAGAGGCCCTCGTGGCAGACCCGGTAGACCGCCTCGGTCAGCGGCATCTCCACCCCGTAGCTGGAGGCCAGCGCCAGCACCGACCGGCAGCTGGCCACCCCCTCGGCGACGTGCCCGCCGACGGCCTCGCGGGCCGCCTCCATGCTGCCGCCCTTGCCCAGGCACTCGCCGAAGGTGCGGTTGCGCGAGTACCGCGAGGTGCAGGTGGCCACCAGGTCCCCCACCCCGGCCAGCCCGGCCAGCGTCTCGACCTTGCCGCCCAGCGCGATGCCCAGCCGCATGATCTCGGCCAGCCCGCGGGTGATCAGCGCCGCGGCGGTGTTCTCCCCCAGCCCGACGCCCGCGGCCATACCGCAGGCCAGGGCGATGACGTTCTTGCAGGCCCCGCCCACCTCCGCACCGATCACGTCGGCGTTGGTGTACGGCCGGAAGTAACCGGTGGACAGGGCCCGCTGCAGCGCCACCGCGCGGCCGGAGTCCGGGCAGGCCACCACGGTGGCGGCCGGCTGCTCGTCGGCGATCTCGCTGGCCAGGTTGGGGCCGGTCACCACCGCGACCCGCGCCGGATCGGCCCCGGTGACCTGGACGATCACCTGGCTCATCCGCATCAGGGTGCCCAGCTCGATGCCCTTGGCCAGGCTCACCAGGGTGGCGTCGGCGCCGATGTGCTCGCGCCAGCCGGTGAGGTTCTCCCGCATCGTCTGGGCCGGCACCCCGAGGAACACCGTGCACGCGCCCGCCAGCGCCTCGGCCGGGTCCGCGGTGGCGCGGATCGCCTTGGGCAGCTCCACGTCGCCGAGATAGTGCGTGTTGCGGTGCGTGGTGTTGATCTCCTCGGCCAGCTCCGCTCGGCGGGCCCACAGCGTGACGTTGTTGCCCGCGTCCGCCAGCACCTTGGCCAGTGCGGTTCCCCACGCACCGGCTCCCATCACCGCCGCCTCCACCACGGCTTCACCCTAGCGCGACGGCCGGGGCGGCCGGACTGGCAGGATGGGCCGATATGAGCGGTGTCGCGGTGGTGATCGCCGTCAAACGGCTGGCCACGGCCAAGTCGCGGCTGGCGGCGGCGTTTCCGGCCGCCGTGCGCGAGGACCTGGTGCTGGCCATGCTGGCCGACACGGTCGCGGCGGCCGCCGCGGTCGCCCCGGTGACCGTGATCACCCCCGATCCCACCGCCGCCGCGGCCGCGCGGGCGGCCGGTGCGGCGGTGCTGCCCGACCCCACCCCGCCGGAGCATCCCGACCCGCTGAACAACGCGATCCGCAGCGCCGAGGCGCGGCTGCGTCCCGGCGCGCCGAATCTCGTGGCGCTGCAAGGTGATCTCCCGGCGCTGCGGGCGGCGGAACTGGCCGCGGCGATCGCGGCGGCCGGCCCGGCCGGGCGCAGCTTCGTCACCGACCGGCACGGCACCGGCACCACCGCGCTGTTCGGCTTCGGCACCGGGCTGCGGCCGGCCTTCGGACCGGATTCGGCCAACCGCCATCGCGTTTCGGGTGCGGTGCAACTGGCCGGGGACTGGCCGGGGCTGCGCTGCGACATCGACACCCCGGCCGATCTGACCGCCGCCCGGGCGCTGGGGCTGGGCCCGCGCACCGCCGCTGTGCTGGGCTGATCCGCGACCGCCGGTAGCCGCGGCGGCCGGTCATGGGGGATGATCGGGGGGATGACCGAAGCCCAGTCCCGTACCGACACCAACGGGTGGTTGGGGCGCGACTCCGCCCCGGCGGCCCCGCCCGCGGCGACGCTGCCCGCCATCGACAACGCGCTGCCCGAGGACCGCTACCTCAACCGCGAACTGAGCTGGCTGGACTTCAATGCCCGGGTGCTGGCGCTGGCGGCCGACCCGTCGCTGCCGCTGCTGGAGCGGCTGAAGTTCCTGGCCATCTTCGCGTCCAATCTCGACGAGTTCTACATGGTGCGGGTGGCCGGCCTGAAACGCCGCCACCAGATGGGGCTGTCGGTGCGCTCGGCCGACGGCCTCTCGCCGCGCGAGCAGTTGCGCCGGATCAGCGAACGCACCCAGCAGCTGGTCAAGCGGCACGCCCACGTCTTCCTCGATCTGGTCCGCCCGGCACTGGCCGAGCAGGGCATCGTCATCGTCACCTGGAACGAGCTCGACGACGACGAGAAGGAACGCCTGTCGACCTACTTCCACGAGCAGGTGTTCCCGGTGCTCACCCCGCTGGCGGTGGACCCGGCGCATCCGTTCCCGTTCGTGTCCGGCCTCAGCCTGAACCTGGCGATCACGGTGCGCCACCCCGAGGACGGCGGCCAGCACTTCGCGCGAATCAAGGTGCCCGACAACGTCGACCGGTTCGTCGAACTCAAGCCGCGCGACCGGGCCGACGGCGTGGTGCGGTTCCTGCCGATGGAGGAGCTGATCGCGGCGTTTCTGCCGGTGCTGTTCCCCGGCCTGGAGATCGTCGAGCACCACGCCTTCCGGATCACCCGCAACGCCGACTTCGAGGTCGAGGAGGACCGCGACGAGGACCTGCTCAAGGCGCTGGAGCGGGAACTGGCGCGGCGCCGGTTCGGTTCGCCGGTGCGGCTGGAGGTCTCCGACGACATGACCGACAGCATGCTCGAGCTGCTGCTGCGCGAACTCGACGTCGATCCCGACGACGTCGTCGAGGTGCCCGGGCTGCTGGATCTGTCCTCGCTGTGGCAGATCTACAACATCGACCGGCCGGCACTGAAGGATCCGCCGTTCGTGCCGGCCACCCCGCCCGCGTTCGGCGAACGCGAGACGCCCAAGAGCATCTTCGCCGCGCTGCGCGACGGCGACGTACTGGTGCACCATCCCTACGACTCGTTCTCCACCACCGTGCAGCGGTTCATCGAGCAGGCGGCGGCCGACCCGAACGTGTTGGCGATCAAGCAGACGCTGTACCGCACCTCCGGCGACTCGCCGATCGTCAACGCGCTCATCGACGCCGCCGAGGCCGGTAAGCAGGTGGTCGCGCTGGTGGAGATCAAGGCCCGGTTCGACGAGCAGGCCAACATCAAGTGGGCACGCACCCTCGAGCAGGCCGGGGTGCACGTGGTGTACGGGCTGATCGGGCTCAAGACGCACTGCAAGACCGCACTGGTGGTGCGCCGCGAGGGTTCGGTGATCCGGCGCTACTGCCACATCGGCACCGGCAACTACAACCCGAAGACGGCCCGGCTCTACGAGGACATCGGGTTGCTGACCGCCGCACCGGACATCGGCGCCGACCTGACCGACCTGTTCAACTCGCTGACCGGGTACTCGCGCAAGGAGTCCTACCGCAATCTGCTGGTCGCCCCCTACGGCGTGCGCAAGGGCATCATCGAGCGGATCGAGCGGGAGATCGCCGCCACCCGGGAGGGTGCCGAGGGCCGGATCCGGCTGAAGGCCAACGCCCTGGTCGACGAGCAGGTGATCGACGCGCTGTACCGCGCCTCGCAGGCCGGGGTGCGGGTGGAGGTGGTGGTGCGCGGCATCTGCGCGCTGCGGCCCGGGGTGCCCGGCTACTCCGAGAACATCACCGTCCGCTCGATCCTGGGGCGGTTCCTCGAGCACTCCCGGGTGATCCACTTCCGGGCCATCAACGAGTTCTGGATCGGCAGCGCGGACATGATGCACCGCAACCTCGACCGCCGGGTGGAGGTGATGGTGCAGGTCAAGGATCCGCGCCTGACCGCCGAGCTCGACGAGATCCTGGAATCGGCACTGCATCCGGCCACCCGGTGCTGGGAGCTGATGCCCGACGGCCAGTGGCTGGCCTCGCCACGGGAGGGCGCGTCGGTGCGCGACCACCAGGAGTGGCTGATGAAACGGCACCGCTACAACTGAACCCGCGCGGCAGGAGTCGAATGCGCAACGTTTCCGCCGATCCCGCACCGGCCGAACGGCCGACGCTGCTCGCCGCCGGCGCGGTGCTGTGGCGTCCGGGCGATGCGGGTGGTCCCGAGGTGGCGGTGGTGCACCGCCCCCGCTACGACGACTGGTCGCTGCCCAAGGGCAAGGTCGATCCCGGTGAGTCCGAGCCGGTGACCGCGGTGCGCGAGGTCGCCGAGGAGACCGGATTCGCCTGCCGGTTGGGCCGGCGGCTGGCCTCGGTGAGTTATCCGGTCGGCGCGGCGAAGAAGAAGGTGCGCTACTGGGCGGCCCGGGCCGGCGCCGGCGAATTCCGGCCCAACGACGAGGTGGACGAGCTCAAGTGGCTGCCGGTGGCCGACGCGCTGGAGCGGCTGGACTACCCGGCCGACCGCAAGGTGCTGCGCCGGTTCGCCGAGCTGCCGGCCGACACGGCGACGGTGCTGATCGTGCGGCACGGCACCGCGGGCCGCAAGGCCAAGTGGAAGGGCGACGACCGGTTGCGTCCGCTGGACAAGCGCGGCCGCGCGCAGGCCGCCGCACTGGTCGGGGTGCTGTCGGCGTTCGGGGCCGACCGGCTGCACGCCGGCGACCGGCTGCGCTGCGAGCAGACGTTGCAGCCGCTGGCCGAGGTCCTCGGGGTGCCGATCACCCCCGAGCCGGCGTTGACCGAGGAGGCCTACCGCGACGACCCGCAGGCCGCGCACCGGCGGGTGCTGGAGATCGCCGCGGCCGGCGGGGTTCCGGTGATCTGCAGCCAGGGCAAGGTGATTCCGCACCTGATCGACTGGTGGTGCCGCCGCGACGGCGTGCGGCCGGACAAGTCGCGCAATCGCAAAGGCAGCCTCTGGGTGCTTTCGTTGGCCGACGGCAAACTCGTGGCCGCCGACCATATTCCCTCACCGCTGCCCATCCGGTGACCGCCGGGCAAAAGAAAAGACCCGCCCCGGAATATCCGCGGCGGGTCTTTTCTCGTCGTATTACTTGCGGCCCTTCTTGGCCGGCGCCTTCTTGGCGGCGGTCTTCTTGGCCGGA
>NZ_CALDGS010000081.1 GCF_937941905.1 uncultured Mycolicibacterium sp.
AGCCAGCCGTCGAGCTGCCAGCGCACCCGGTCGGCGGTGGCGTCCTCGGTCAGCGGTTCGGCGCACCGCCACACCCGGGTCAGCTCCTCGCCGTTGGCGGTGACGACGTGGACCGCCAGCCGGGTGCAGCCCACCCCGGCGGCCTCCAGGCGCCGGTGCAGGTCGGCGGCCAGGGCGCGGCCGGCGAACGCGGCGGCGTCGATGCGGTCCACCGGCGGGTCGCAGTCCATGACCGCGTCCAGCTCCGGCGGGGGCGGCCGGCCCGAGGGGTTGCGGTCCGGCTCGCCGCGGGCGAACCGGTGCGCGGCCACCGCGTCGGCGCCGAACCGGGACGCCACATCGCTGCGGGACAGCTCGGCGAACCGACCGATGGTGCGTATTCCCATGCGCCACAACAGATCCGCAAGCTCCTCCCGGCCGGGCGCGGCCAGGCTGGGTTCGGCGGCCAGCTGCCGGATCGACAACGGCGCCAGAAACCGCGCGTCACCCCCGGGTTCGACGACCCGCCCGGCGCGGGCGGCGAACACCGCGGTGGGCAGCCGGTCGGCGATGCCGACCTGGCACTCCACCCCGACGGCGGCCACCGCGTCGACCAGCCGTTCGGCGGCGGCCTGCTCGGAGCCGAAGTAGCGGGCGGCCCCGCGCACCGGCAGCACCATCAGCCCGGGGCGCAGCACCTCGGCCCGCGGCACCAGCCCGTCGACCGCGGCGACGACGGCCTCGAAGTGGCGGGCGTCGCGCGCCGGGTCGGCGGCGGCGACGTGCAGCCGCGGGCAGCGGGCCTGGGCCTCCCGCCGGCGCAGGGTGCGCCGCACCCCGGCCGCCCGGGCCGCCGCCGAACAGGCGATGACCCGGTTGGCCAGCGTGACCGCCACCGGTGCGGTGGCCGGCAGGCCGGCCGCGGCCGCGGCGGCCACCGCGGGCCAGTCCATGCACCAGACCGCCAGCACCCGCGACATGCCGTCACCCACCCACGGCCGCCGCGGCGGGGCGGGCCGGCCGACCGCGGGCCCGCATGGCCAGCCGCACCCGGGTGATCCGGCCGCGGCCCGGGACGGGCGGATCCCCGTCCGCCCCGGCCACCTCGTAGCCGTCGACCCTGGCCTCCAGCCGGGTCGAGGCACCCTGCCACTGGCCACCGGTGACCAGCAGCGTGCAGCCCTTCTGCCGGGCCCGCGCCGCCAGCACCCGGGCCCGGCCGGGCGGCACCGAGCGGCCGCCCAGGCCGAGCAGTACCAGGTCCATCCCGTCCATCAGCACCGAGGCCACCTCGACCGGGTCCGCCCCCGGGTCCGGGATGACCGCCAGCCGGCTCAGGTCGGCCCCCATCTCCACGGCGGCCAGCAGTCCCGCGTCGGGCTGGCCGACGATGGCCGCGTACCCGCCGGCCGCGGTCACCCCGGCCACCACGGCCAGCTGCAGCGACCGGGCCCCCGACACCACCGCCACCGCCCCGCGCGGCAACGCGACCGGAAGCCGTTCGGCCAGCGTTTCCGGCAATGGCAGCAAACGTTCCGAAGCCGGCAGCGCGGCCGGGGACGCGGCCGCGCCCCGGCGTGGCGCCCCGGTCCCGCCGGTCACCGCGGCGATCCTGCGACGCAGGTGTTCCACCTGTTCAGCGCGGTCGAGCCGACGCAGATCCAGGTCCGTCGCTGCAGTCACAGCGGCACCTCCCGCATCATCCGATTCACCCGTTGTTCGAAACTTTGTTCGATACGCCGAGTAAACACCGGGCCACCGACACCGTCAAGCGCGCAGGTGGCCGCCGGGGAGGCGGTGGCGGCCGCCACCGGCAATACCGAGCGAGACCCCGCTCACAGGGCTAGAGTGCAACCCAAGGGCCCCAGCTCAAGGGTTTCCGAGAACCCGGCCCGGGGCTTCCCCACCGAAGTCGGACTCCCGGGCAGCTGCCGCCGTCGCGCACGGAAGTCGAGGACGCACCATGACCCCCAACCCCCTGATCCGCCGTCTCACCGTGATCGCCGCCGGCGCCGCGATCATCGGTCTCACCTCGCTCACCGCCGCCTGCAGCAGCCCCGAGGAGGCTGCCCCCGAGGAGACCACCACGACCACCACCACCACGACACCGGCGGAGACCGCACCACCGGCGACCACCGCCCCGGAGGTCGAGCCGACCGAGAAGGCGCCGCGGATCGGCCCCGGACCCAACCCGTTCTCGCCGGAGGTCACCGCCCCGCCGGCGCCCACCGCCATTCCCGGCGACAACGACTGATCCGTCCGCGGGTGCGGTGACCGGGCCGCCGGTGCCACCCGGCGGGTGGCCGCTCGCGCTGCTGCTGGTCGGCGTGCTGCTGTTCTCGGCCGCCGACCCCGCCCCGGTGCGGGGGCGCCACCCCACCCCCGCGACCGCCACCGTCATCGGCGGCCCGTACGCCCAGTTGCTCGCCGCTTCAACGGATCTCGGCCCGACACGGCACGGCACGGTACAGCTGACCGTCACCCTGGCCGACCGGCGCACCCCGCGGCGACTGTCGGCGTGGGCCGATGCGGCCGGGCTGTGGGTGCGCCGGCACCCCGGTGCGGACTGGGCCGTCGTCGAGGGGCCGGCCCGGTCGGTGGCCGCGGCGTTCGGGGTGGACGTGCACGACTACCGGGGCCGGCGCGGCCGGGTGTTCTACGCCTCCCCGCAGCAGCCGGGCGTCCCGGTCCCGCTGCGCGGCGAGGTCACCGCGGTGGGCCGCATCCTCGGCTACGTCCCGCACCGCATGTCGCGGCCCTGGTTCCTACCGCTCGACATCCCGGACCGGGGCCTGTCCCCCGCCGCGCTGCTGCGCACCTACAACGCCGAATCCCTTGCCCGGCAGGGCTTCACCGGCAAGGGCCAGACCATCGTGGTGTTCGCCTTCGACGGGTTCGACCAGGCCGACCTGGACGCCTTCACCGCCCTGCACGGGCTGCCGCCGCTGCGCCCGGTGGTGGTCGGCGGGCAGGCCGACGAACCGCGCGGCGAGACCACCATGGATCTCGAGGTGGCCCATGCCATCGCCCCGGACGCGACCAAGGTGGTGGTCAACGCCCGGACCACCGTCGAGGGCGACGGGGCGTTCGAGAAGATCGGCCGGATGCTCGCCGACACCGACCGGCGGTTTCCCGGTGCGGTGTGGAGCTTCTCGATCGGCTGGGGCTGCGACCGGCTGGTCACCGCCGCCGACCTGGCGCCGGTGCGCTCGGCGCTGGCCGCCGCCCAGGACCGCGGCACCACCACCTTCGACGCCAGCGGGGATCTGGCCGGGCTGGAGTGCAAGGGCGGCGACGACTGGTCGGCCCCGCCAGGACCGGCCGATGTGGGCCTGGACTCGGTGGCCTCGCTGCCGGAGATGACCGACGTCGGCGGCACCACACTGTCGACCGATGCGGCCGGCCGCTGGCTGGCCGAGACCGCCTGGTTCGACGTGCCGCTGTCGCAGGGCACCGGCGGTGGGGTGTCGGCGCTGTTCGAGCGGCCGCACTGGCAGCGCGACATGGCCCCGGGCCGCGCCCCCGACCGGCGGCTGACCCCGGACGTCTCCGCCGTCGCCGACCCGCTCACCGGGGTCCGGATCGTCTACGCCGGAAGACAACTCGTCGGCGGCGGCACCTCGCAGTCGGCGCCGATCTGGGCCGGGCTCACCGCGGTGATGAACGAGTTCCTGCTGGCCAACGGCGGACGTCGGATCGGGGCGCTCAACCCGCTGCTGTACCGGATCGCCGCCGGCGCCCCGCTGCCGGCATTCCGGGACGTGGTGCTCGGCGGAAACGCCGTCGAGACCGCCGGTCCCGGCTACGATCTCGTCACCGGGCTGGGCACCCCCGACGTGGAGCACCTGGCCCGCAACATCCTGCTGCTGCAACGGGCGGGCACATGAGCGGCGAACCGACCGGCCCCGACGCGGTGCCGATGACCGAATGCCGGGTGTGCCGGACCGACGTGCCGGCCGGCCGGTTCTGCGGGCTGTGCGGGGCGTTCCTGGTGCCGCACCGCGGTGACGGCCCGGACTGGTTGCGGCTCAAAGTGTTCGGTGCCGCACCCGACGAGCACGTGCTCAAGCCCGCGGTGGCCGGCGCGCTGTTCCCGCACCTGCCCGAGCAGTCCCGCACGCCGTTCCGCGTCGGGCTGGTCATGGTGCTGGCCGCGCTGGTGGCGGCCGGGTTGCTGCGCATGCCGGCCGCGCTGATCACGGTGGCCGCGCTCGGGTTGCCGCTGCTGTTCACGGTGTACCTGTGGGAGTCCGACGGGGTGCGCGACCTGCCCGGCCGGATGCTCGTGTCGGCGGCGCTGCTCGGCGCGGGGCTCGGGGTGGGCTGGGCGCTGCTCACCGGCGCGGCGGTGGCCCGCACCTACGAGGTGCCGCTGGGGGCGGGCATCGTCGGCTACCGGATGCTGCGCGACGGGGTGGGCGTGCCGCTCGGCGCGGTGACGCTCATGCTGGCCCCGGCGGTGGTGGTGCGGCTGTTGCGACCGCCGTCGCGGGAGGCCCTGGACGGCTTCATGATCGGCGCACTGGGGGCGTTGTGCTTCACCGCGGCGGCCACCGTCACCCGACTTGCCCCGCAGTTCGCCGTCGGGCTGGTCAACCGGGCCCGGCCGCTGTCGAGTCTGCTGGTCGAGGCGGGGATCCGGGGACTGGCGGTACCGCTGACCGCCGCCGCGGTGGGCGGATTGATCGGTGCGGCACTGTGGTTCACCCGCCCGGCGAGCAAGGCCGGACAGCATCCGGGGGTGGTGCGCGCGGTGCTGTGCGGCTTCGCCGCGGCGGTGTTCGGTCTGTATCTGGGGGTCGGCCTGATCGAGACCACCCGGCTGCCCCAGTTCTGGCTGCTGACGGTGCATCTGGCGGCGGCGCTGCTGGCGTTGGTGCTGTTGCGGCTGGGCCTGCAGCTGGCGCTGCTGCACGAGGCGCACGACGAGATCCATGCCGAGGAGCCGCTGTTGTGCCCGCACTGCGGACACGTGGTGCCGGACATGGCGTTCTGCCCGGCCTGCGGGGCGGCCACCCGGGCGTCGTCGCGGTCGTCGCGGGCGGCCCGCCGGCGCAACCGTCCCGCCCGGATCCGACCGGACGGACCGTCATGACCGACGCTCCTCCCGGCGAGCCGCGGTGGCCGGGCTACGCCGTCCCGGCCGGTGTCTACGTCGCCGCCCCGCCCCGGCGCACCCGGCCGCTGCGCGTGCTGCTGTGGTGGCTGGCCGGCATCGTGGTGGTGGCACTCGCGCTGGCCGGGGTGAGTTCGGCGATGAGCACCCCGGCCGCGCGCTACGTCTGCCCGCCGGACTGCGGTTCCCCGCCGGTCGGCGAGCCGGTGTCGGACAACCCGCGCTTCGAGGCGCCGGACGGCTCGTTCTCGGTGTCCTATCCGGCACCGGGCACCGCCTACCGGGTACGGCTGGGCGACGACGGGGTGACCGCGGAGTTCCTCGGCGGTGACGGCGGCACGCTGCAGCTTCTCGGCCGGCCCGCAAACGGACGCGAACCGCGGGAGATCGCAAAGGAACTCGTCGCGGCGACGTTCCCGGACACCCGCACCGCCTACGAGATCCCCAACGCCATGGTGGGCTACCACCCGGGCTACGGGGAGGTGGCCGACTGCTGGCCGCAGGGCTCCAACGCGAGCTATCTGCGCATGCGGGTGATCGTCATGGTCGCGGTGAAGCACGACCTGGCGCTCATCGCCGCGGCGGTGGGGCCGTTCCGCCGGTTCGGCCCGGACTTCGGCCCCGGCAAACCGAGCGGGGCGAACATGCAGCTCGCGCTGGATATGGGCCGCTACGTCAACAGTTTCCGGTGGCGGGGGGATCCGCCGCGGTAGGGGTCACTCCCACTC
>NZ_CALDGS010000082.1 GCF_937941905.1 uncultured Mycolicibacterium sp.
TGGCCGGGCCGTCGCCGATCACCCCGGCGACCCGGTCGATCCAGTCCCGGTAGGCCGCGGCCGAGCCGAACCCGCCGGCGGCGAAGCTGCCGCAGTCGCGGTTCGGGATGGCGTAGAGCGCCAGGATCGGCATGGCCCCCGCCTCCTGGGCCGCCTTGATGACCTTCGAGTCGTAGGCGAAGTTGGACACGTGGTCCATCCAGTAGGCGTGCGGGGTGGCCGCGATCTTGGCCAGTTCCGGGCTCGGGTCGGTGCGCGCCGCGCGGGCCGCCTTGGAGTTCGGATCGACGTAGAACGGCCGTCCGACCAGCGGGTTGTTGTCGCTGACCAGCCGCACCGCGGGGGCGGGGTCGGGCAGCGGGGCCAGGGCGGCGCCGAGGCCGGCCGCCGCCGTCACGGCCAGGACGGGGGCGAGCGTGCGAGCGAGAACCGACTTCACGGGAGAAGAACTTAGCGTGGCTCGGCAACCGCCGTCCGCCCAGGTCAGGCGGGAGCGGGTTCGGATGTGCGGCGTTTGGGCGGGCGGCCCGCAGCGGTTAGTGTGCTTGGGTCCGAGCCCAGCGACCGGAAAAGTAGAGCAATCGATGACCGCATCAGCAGAATCCTCGGCACTGCAGGCACGCGTCGGCCACTGGTACCGGATGGACAACACCTATCTGGTGGGCCGGGAGAAGCTGCGCGAATACGCCCGCGCGGTCCAGGACTACCACCCGGCGCACTGGGATGTCGAGGCCGCCCGCGCGCTGGGCTACGCCGACGTCATCGCGCCGATCACGTTCACCTCCGCACCCGGCATGACCTGCAACCGGCACATGTTCGAGCAGGTGGTGGTCGGTTACGACACCTACCTGCAGACCGAGGAGGTCTTCGAGCAGCACCGGCCGATCGTCGCCGGTGACGAGCTGGTCGTGGACGTGGAGCTGACCTCGGTGCGCCGGGTCGCGGGCCGGGACATGATCACGGTGACCAACACCTTCACCGACGTCGGCACCGGCGAGCGGGTGCACACCCTGCACACCACCGTGGTCGGGGTGACCGCCGAGGACCTCGACCCGACGATCAAGACCGCCGTGCAGAACGCGATGATGCACGACGTCGACTTCTCCGGGGTGGCCTCGCTCGACGGCGAGTTCCACAAGACCACCCGGCCGGAAGGGGCGGCGACGATCTCCGCGGGCGGGCTGACCCGCACCCCGGGCACGCCGCGGTTCGAGGACCTCGAGGTCGGCGCCGAGTTGCCGGTGCGCCACACCCGGCTGTCCCGGGGCGATCTGGTGAACTACGCCGGGGTGGCCGGCGACGCCAACCCGATCCACTGGGACGAGGAGATCGCCAAGCTGGCCGGGCTGCCCGACGTCATCGCCCACGGCATGCTCACCATGGGCCTCGGCGCCGGGTTCGTCTCGGCGTGGTCCGGCGATCCGGGCGCGGTGCTGCGTTACTCGGTGCGGCTGTCGGCGCCGGCGGTGGTTTCGGCCAAGGAGGGCGCGGACATCGAGTTCGGCGGCCGGGTCAAGTCGCTCAACCCCGAGGACCGCACCGGCGTCGTGGTGATCACCGCCAAGTCCGGTGGCAAGAAGATCTTCGGCATGGCCACCATGGAGATTCGCTTCCGCTGATTCTTTGTGGCCCACCATCCTCGGTGAGCAGCCGCGCACACCCCACTTCGGCTGGTTTGCAGGGGTTTTGACGTCTGCTCGCGCGGAGCGGATCAGTGCTGTTGCCGCACAAAGGCACCCCCCGCCGCCCGTAAGTCCAGTAATATTCCTCTCGCGCAGCAACGGATTCCAGGTGTCCGCGAGAGGAGTCGGCAAGCGATGGCCATCGACACGATCGCGATGGTGTCGTTGGCGGTACTGGCCATCCTGATCACGTCGGTGATCCAGCTGGTGCGCAACTACAGCGACTGACTCGCCCGGCGCCCCGCCCGTTCCCGGTGGTTGACCCACGGCAGCAGGGCGCACCCGGCGAGGATGACGATCCCGCCGGCGAACTGCAGCGGGGTGAGCCGCTCGTGCAGCAGCAGCGCCGCCAACCCGACGCTGATGAGGGGTTCCACCATGCCCAGGATGCTGACCGGCACCGAGCCCAGCCCGCGCACCGCGAACAGCAGGCAGCCCACCGCGACCGGCAGCAGCACCAGGCCCTGCAGCGCTGCCGACCCCCACGCCGGGGCGGACACCGCGAAGCGCTCGCCGCGCACCAGCGCGCACACCGCCAGCGTCACGGTGGCGCCGAACATCACCAGTCCGGTCAGCAGCACCGTGCCCACCTGCGGCAGCCAACGTTCACTGGCCACCAGGTACAGCGCGTAGCCGGCCGCGGTGAGCAGGGCGAACCCGACCGCGTCCAACGGCGCGCCGGCGTCACCGGTGACGGTGACCATGACCAGCCCGGCCAGCACGACCAGCGCCAGCCCGGTCAGCCGCCAGGACACCGGGGCCCGGTTGCGCAGCGACACCAGGCCGATCACGAACAGCGGGTAGAGGTGCACGACGACGATCGGCAGCTGCACCCCGCCGCGCTGGATGGCGATGAAGTAGGTGAGCACCTGCAGCCCGTACACCGGCCCGCAGCACAGCACCAGTGCGGCCAACGCACGCACCGGAATCCGGCGGAGGCGCCCGGTCAGCGCGCAGACCGCGGCGATCGCGGCGACCGCGAACACCCCGCGCAGGGTGGCCAGCACCGCGGGCTCGGCCCCGGCGGCGAAGCCGTACGCGGTCACCACCGGGACCGCCGCGTAGGCCAGCACCGACGCCAGACCGGCCGCCCAGGCCCGGGGCCGAGCACTCACCAGCTCTCCTCGATCTCGTCGTACCCGCACGGACCCGGGCACACCGGGTCTCCGTTGTACCCCGGCACGCGCCGGCGCGCGGCGGTGGGGTCGACGGCGTCCCCGGCAGCTGGAACCCGCCGCCGGTGACCCCGGCCGGCTAGTCCCGGTAGCGGGCCACCTGCTCGGCGAAATCGTCGAGCAGCTTCAGCGATTCGTCGTGCGGTCTGGTCGGCAGCAGCAGGTTCACCTGCCGGTAACCGAGCTCCTCGAGCTGGTGCCAGTAGTCCGGGTCGATCGGGGTGCCGAAGGTGACCAGCGGCACGTCGTGCGTTGCGCCGGAACGCATCTGGTCGATCCGCCGGCGGAGCCGCTCGGCCGGTGCCGCGGTGGAGATCCAGCCCGCCCCGTGCCGGATCACGCGCTTGACCGTGGCGTCGGAGTCGCCGCCGATGAGGATCGGCGGGTGCGGCTGCCGCACCGGCTTGGGCCGGCTGTAGGACGGCGCGAAATCGACGAAGCGGCCGTGGTATTCGGCGGGCTCCTGGGTCCACAGCGCCTTGACGGCCTCGATACGCTCGTCGAGCAGCGCGCCGCGGGTCCGCGGATCGGTGCCGTGCTGGCGCATCTCCTCGAGGTTCCAGCCCGCACCGACCCCGAACACGAACCGCCCGCCGGAGATCACGTCGATGCTCGCGGCTTCCTTGGCGGTGATGATCGGGTCGCGCTGCACGAGCAGCGCCACCCCGGTCACGAGTTCGATGCGGGAGGTGACGGCGGCCGCGGCGGCCAGGGTGACGAACGGGTCGAGGGTGCGGTAGTACACCGTCGGCAGCTTGTCGCCGTACGGGTACGGCGACTCCCGGCTCGCCGGGATGTGGGTGTGCTCGGCGACGACGAGCGCGTCGAAGCCGCGCTCCTCGATCGCCCGGGCCAGCGAGACGGTGTCGATGCCCTCGGCATTGACGAAGGTGGAGATCCCGAACTGCATGGCTGCCTTTCTGACGTCGTCGGTCGCGCCATCTATTCGTAGCGGGTCAGCCTCGCGTCGGTGTCACCACCATCCGCTGCCCGGGATGGGAGCCGACGCCGACCACGACCGTGCCCGGACCGGTGACGAAGGTGGTGTTGGCGTAGCCGATGAAGCCGTAGTGGCCGTCGACGGTGGACACCGCGGTGATCTCACCCGCCCCGGCGGCCCCGGTGTCGCGGTTCTCCCAGGTCGCGGGGACGGTGAGCACGCAGGAGCCGTCGTAGACGCCGGCGTCGTAGCGGATCACCACCCGCACCCCGTCGGCCACCCGGTCCCCCACCTGCACCGGGGTGACCTGGGCCTCGGCGGTCGCGGTGCCGCCGCAGGCCGGCGACGCCTGCACCGGGACCGGGTCGAGCCGGTCGTAGGGCTGCGCCTGCGCGGTGCCGGTGGCGCCGAGGAGCGCCAGCGCGGCGAGCGCGGCCGCACGCACGATGGTCATACCGGGGTATCGCCGCGCGCCGCGCCGGTGTTTCCGGCCAGGCGGGGGCGCCGAGATCGACGTTCAGGCGCGATCTTCTCGCACTTTTCCGCCCAAAGGTGCGTTTGGGCGTTCGGTCGTATCCTCGTGCCGTGCCCGAGCCCGTCCTGCGCCGCGCCACGGCGGCCGACGTGCCCGCGATCGGACGGGTGGTCGCGGCGTCGTTCGCCAAGTACGTCGAGCGGATCGGCAAGCCGCCGGCCCCGATGCTGCACGACTACGCCGCCGTCATCGCCCGGCACCGGGTGTGGGTGCTGTTCGACGGCGGCGTGCTCGTCGGCGTGCTGGTCAACGAGGTGCACGGGGACCATCTGCTGCTCGACACCATCGCCGTCGACCCCGCCGCACAGGGCCGCGGCCTCGGGACGGTGCTGCTGGCCCGGGCCGAGGCCGACGCGCGCGAGCTCGGACTGGGCGAGGTGCGGCTGTTCACCAACGAGAAGATGACCGAGAACCAGACGTTCTATCCGCGGCACGGCTACGTCGAGACCCACCGCGGTCAGCAGGACGGCTACGACCGGGTGTTCTACGCCAAGCGGGTCGCCGACCGCTGAGCGCCGAGATCGACGTTCGGGCGGGATCCTCTCGCACTTTTCCGCCCAAAGGTGCGTTTGGGCGCTGGGAGCGCTAGAAGACCCGGATCCAGTCGATGATCATGTCGGCCGGGTAGCTGCCGCCGGCGGGTTCACGGCCGCCGGAGCCGCCCACGGCGATGTTGAACACCGGCACCATGGTGTAGCCGGGGTCGTTGAACGGCCATTCCGGCAGGTCGGTGGCGCGCACCGTGAAGAACGGCTCCTTGCCCGGGGCCCAGTCCTGCCAGAAGTACATGCCGTCGGGCTGCCAGGTCATCCGCCAGGTGTGCCAGGCGCTGTCGACCGGATACGGCTGGGTCTTGAACATGGTGCCGTCGAGCTTGGCGTGCACGGTCGCC
>NZ_CALDGS010000083.1 GCF_937941905.1 uncultured Mycolicibacterium sp.
CCTAGCCCGCGCGGCGCTCCGGGATGCGCGCCGCCGGTTTGTGTCCGGCGGGCTGCCCGGACGCGCCGGCCTCGAGCTCCTTCTTGACGTCGGCGGCGTAGATGTCGACGTACTCCTGGCCGGACAGCCGCATCAGCTCGTACATCACCTCGTCGATGACGGTCCGCTCGACGAACCGGTTGCCGGCCAGACCCTCGAACCGGCTGAAGTCCATCGGCTTGCCGATGCGCACCTCCACCCGGCCGAAGTGCCACATCTTCGACCCGGGCGGGTTGACCACGTCGGTGCCCACCATCGCGACCGGGATCACCGGCACACCGGTCTGCAGCGCCAGCCGCGCCAGCCCGGTCTTGCCCTTGTAGAGCCGGCCGTCCGGGGAGCGGGTGCCCTCCGGGTAGATGCCCAGCAGCTTGCCCTCGCGCAGGATGCGCGCCGCGGTGTCCAGCGCGGCCTGGGCGGCGTCGGCGTCGGAGCGGTCGATCGGGACCTGTCCGGCCACGGTGTAGAACCACCGGATGAACGCACCCTTGATGCCGGTGCCGGTGAAGTACTCCCGCTTGGCCAGGAAGGTGATCCGCCGGCTCACCACCAGCGGCAAGTAGAAGCTGTCCGCGACGGCCAGGTGGTTACTCGCCAGGATCGCCGCACCTTGACGCGGAATGTTTTCCAGCCCTTGGACTTTCGGCCTGCCCAGCAAAGCCAGCAGGGGTCCCATGAAGATGTACTTGAACAGCCAATACCACATGGACCCTCCACCTGACCGGCGCCGGACGGCGCCTTGCGACAACTCTACCCACGCACCCTGTGACCGACCACACGGGCGGGCGGCTACTCCTCGACGGTGATCGGGATGTGCTGATAGCGGCCCGTCCCCGCCGGGGGTCGCCCGTCCGGGGGTGGCGGTTCGGGCCCGGCCGCGTTCGGCGGGGGCTCCTCCGGACCGCCGGGGCTGTCGAGGTTGTCCAACAGCGCCCGGATCACCGTCAGCAGCGCCACGCTGTGTTCGGCGATCACCGACAATAGCGGGTGCTGTTCGCCGGTGACCAACGCCGCCAGCGCACACACCGGACACCACACCTGCTGGCAGCGGCCCGGCCCGTCGCCGCCGTCGGCCCGGGCCGCCGCCGCGCGCACGGCCGGGTCGAGCCGGTCGAGGATGGCCTGGGCCAGCGCCAGCAGTTCGGGCGGCAGCTCGGAATGCCCACTCACCTCGGCCACACCTCCGGGTCGGGTCGGAATCGCACCGTCAGCTCACTGCCCCGCAGATGCGCATCCACGACGATGCAACGCCGCAGCACCGACGCCAGCCGCACCCGGCGTCGTAGCCCTCCGGTGCCGATGATCAGGTCGTCGTCGACCCGGCCCAGCGTCAGCGCACCCGGGTCGACCTGCGGCAATGCTAACCGCAACCGGTAGATCGCATCGAGTCCCTCGCCGGACTCGCGGTCCACCACCGGCCGCAGCGGCCCCGGTGGCGGGCCGCCGTCGCGCAGCCGGGCGGCGGCCACCAGCTCGGCCAGCGCGTCCGGCCCGATCGGTTCGGCCGGCAGGTGCGGCACCAGCACCAGCCGCACGTCACCGGTGGCCGCCGCCAGCTCGTCGAGCACCGCCCGCTGCTCGGCGATGCGCGCGGTGTACCAGTCGAACGCCGGATGCGGCGGCAGGTCGGTGTAGGCGAACGAATCGTCGTGCACCAGAACCTGATTCACGATGAGTTCGGCGACCCGCACCCCCATCAGGGCCAGCGCGCCCAGGGTGCGCACCGCCTCGGCGGCCACCACCCGCTCCGGGGTGAGCACCAGATGCGCGCTCACCCGCCCGTCGTCGGTGAGCAGCCCGGACAGCCGTTCGCAGGCCAGCGCCGTGCGCTCCAGCACCGCCACCAGCGCGGTGTCGCGGGCGTCGTCGCCGGCCGGCGCGAGCCGGCGGTGCCGCGGCCAGGCCCGCTCCAGGTAGAGGTTGAACGTCGCGGGCAGGGTGAGCATGCGCAGCGCGTCGGCGGTGGAGGCGCAGTCGACGACCACCAGGTCCCAGTCGCCGTGTTCGGCCAGTTCGGCGACCTCGTGCAGGCCGAGCACCTCCTGCACCCCGGGCAGCGCCGAAAGTTCTTCGGCGGCAAGGTTGTCCAGATCGGACTCGGGGAACCGGGCGGCCAGGTCGGGGGCGATCTCGCGCCAGCGGGCCTCCAGGACGGCCAGGGTGTCCAGGGCGAGCGCGTCCAGCGTCCCGCCGCCGGGGTCGTCGAGCACCCGGGTCGGTTCGCGCCGGCCGGTCGGCTCCACGGCGCTGCCGAGCACGTCGCCGGTGGAGTGGGCCTGGTCGGTCGACACCACGAGCACCCGCCGGCCCGCCCGCGCCTCGCGCACGGCGGTGGCGGTGGCGATGGTCGACTTGCCTACCCCGCCCTTGCCGACGAACAGGCGCAGCTCGGCGCCGGCGGGGACGGTTGCCTCACTCAGCCTCGACTCGCTTCTTGAGGTCCTTCAGGGCGGTGTCGGTGAGCCGGCGCTCGGCCTTGCGCTTGAGCAGGCCGATCATCGGCACCTTCAGGTCCACCGCCAGCTCGTAGGTCACCTCGGTGCCGGATCCCTTGGGCACCAGCCGGTACGTCCCGTCCAGGGACTTCAGCAGCGAGCTCTCCACCAGCGTCCAGGACACCGAGCGGCCGTCGGGCGCCCAGACATAGGACAGCACCATGGTGTCGCGCAGCACGGCGGCGTCGAGCACCAGCCGGGCCACCCGCGGGTTGCCGCGCTCGTCGGTCTCGAGCACCTGGGTCTCCTTGTACTCGGCGACCCACTCCGGATAGGAACCGATGTCGGCGATGACGTTCATCACCGTGGACGGATCGGCGTCGATGTAGATCGTCTGCGCCGTCTTGTCTGCCACCTGCACGTCCTCCTGCCCGGCCTCGCCACAGAAATCTACCCCGCCGGCCCCGGCCGGGGCCGGGTCACGCCAGCCGCGACACCCCGATCGGCCGCCCCGCCTCCAGCCGGCGTTTGACCTCGAACGCCATCCGTTTGCCGGCCACCCGGCGCTGGTGGGTGAGTTTGGCCAGGTCCATCCGGGCCAGCTGCCAGGCCGCCGCACCGGACGGCTCGGCGTGCAGGAAGTAGTGCAGCAGCACGCCGTCGAGCATCGGCTCCAGCCAGATCTCCATCGTCCCGGTCAGCGCCCCGGTGACGGTCCAGCGCTGGCCGAGCTCGCCGCGGTCCTCGACCACGGTCAGCCGCAGGTCCGGCCACCAGCGCCGCCACGCGTCCCGGTCGGCCACGGCGCGGCCGACCGCGGCGGGGTCGGCGGCCACGAATGTCTCGTCGGCGATCTGAATGCTGTACACCGTTCCCTAGCTTCACACACGCCCGTCAATGTGACGAGACCGGCCGACTACGCTGGTGCGCGAAACCACGCCGAGACCAGCGGTACCAGCAAGCGAGAGGCCAGACCGTGCGCGAGTACAGCGAACCCGCATCGTTCACCGTCGGTGAGCACGACACCGTCGTCAGCGCGGTGTTCACCCACGAGCGCGAGGATCCCGGGCACGTCATCTTCCAGCGCCTGGTCGACGGCACCTGGGTGGACGTCACCTGCGCCGAGGCCGCCGAGCAGATCCGTTCGGCGGCAAGGGGTCTGATCGCCGCCGGGGTGCAGCCCGGGGACCGGGTGGCGCTGTTCTCGGCGACCCGCTACGAGTGGGTGATCCTCGACTACGCGATCCTGTCGATCGGTGCGCTGACGGTGCCGATCTACGAGACGAGCTCGCTGGAGCAGGTGCGCTGGGTGCTCGAGGACTCCGGCGCGGTGGTGGCGCTGGCCGAGACCGACACCCACGCCCGCATGGTCAAGCAGCTGTTCGACGAGCTGCCCGCGCTGCGCCACGTCTACCAGATCGCGCCCGGCACCGGCCCGTCGGCGCTGGAGCAGCTCGCCGAGGCCGGCCGGGACGTGGACCCGGCCGAGGTGCAGCGGCGCACCGCGGCGATCCGTTCGGCCGACCCGGCCACGCTGATCTACACCTCGGGCACCACCGGCCGGCCCAAGGGCTGCCGGCTCACCCACGCCAACCTGGTCTACGAGGTGCGCGGCTGCAAGGACAGCTTCCCGTCGGTGCTGACCAAGGGCCAGCGGATGCTCACCTTCCTGCCGCTGGCGCACGTGCTGGCCCGCGCCATTTCGATGACCGCGTTCACCAACAAGGTCACCCAGGGCTACACCAGCGACATCAAGAACCTGGTGGAGATGTTCGGCCAGTTCCGGCCGACGGCCGTGGTGTCGGTGCCGCGGGTGTTCGAAAAGGTCTACAACACCGCCGAACTCAATGCCCAGACGTCCGGGAAGGGCCGGATCTTCGCCGCCGCCGCGCGCACCGCGATCGAGTGGAGTCAGGCGCTCGACGCCGCCGGCCCCGGCCCGCTGCTGCGCCTCAAGTACGCGGTGTTCGACAAGCTGGTCTACACCAAGCTGCGCGCCGCGCTGGGCGGCAACTGCCGGGTGGCCATCTCCGGCGGCGCCCCGCTGGGCCGGCGGCTGGGCCACTTCTACCGCGGTGTCGGGGTGACCGTCTACGAGGGCTACGGATTGACCGAGACGTCGGCGGCCATCACCGTCAACCGCATCGACGACCTGCGCATCGGCACCGTGGGCCGGCTGCTGCCGGGCAACAGCATGCGGATCGCCGAGGACGGCGAGCTGCTGGTGCGCGGCGGGGTGGTGTTCGACGGCTACTGGCACAACGAGCAGGCCACCGCCGAGGCGATCGTCGACGGCTGGTTCCACACCGGCGACCTGGGCAGCATCGACGAGGACGGGTTCCTGACCATCGTCGGCCGCAAGAAGGAGATCATCGTCACCGCCGGCGGCAAGAACGTCGCCCCGGCCGTGCTCGAGGACCAGCTGCGGGCGCACCCGCTGATCAGCCAGGTGATGGTGGTCGGCGACCAGAAGCCGTTCATCGCCGCCCTGGTGACCATCGACCCGGAGGCCATCGAGGGCTGGAAGGAACGCACCGGCAAGGACCCGCAGGCCGGCGTCGCCGATCTGGTCGACGACCCGGATCTGCGCGCCGAGGTCCAGGCCGCCATCGACGAGGCCAACAAGGCGGTGTCCAAGGCCGAGGCGATCCGCAAGTTCCGCATCCTGCCGGTCGACTTCACCGAGGACACCGGCGAGCTCACCCCGACCCTGAAGCTCAAGCGCAAGGTGGTGGCCGAGAAGTTCGCCGCCGACATCGAGGCGCTCTACGCCTGACGACGGCGGCTCGTCCGGTCAGGGGTGCAGCAGCTGCCCCATCCGCTGGGCCCGGCCGTGCCACTGCCAGCAGTCGGTGACCCACTGCCGGCCGGCGGCCCCCATGGCGGCCGCCCGCACCGGGTCGGCGAGCAGCCCGCCGATCGCCGCCGCGACGGCGTCGACGTCGCGGCCGTCGACGACCAGGCCGGTGTGCCCGTCGCGCACCGTCTCCGGGGCCCCGCCGGAGTTGCCGGCCACCACCGGCACGCCGGTGGCCGAGGCCTCCAGGTAGACGATGCCCAGGCCCTCGACGTCCAGGCCGGCGCCGCGGGTACGGCAGGGCATGGCGAACACGTCGGCCAGCGCGTAGTGGGCGGGCAGTTCGTCGGCGGGCACCCCGGCGGTGAACACGACGTGCTCGGCCGTCCCGGTGTCGTGCGCGAGCCGGCGCAGCCGGTCGCGGTAGGGCCCGCCGCCCACGATGACCAGCGCCGCGCCCGGCACCCGGCGCCGGATCGCCGGCAGCGCCCGGATCAGCATGTCCTGGCCCTTGCGCGGCACCAGCCGGGACACGCAGACGACGACCGGCCGCTCCCCCAGCCGGTAGCGGGCGCGCAGCTCGGCGCGGGCGCCGGCGTCCGGGGCGAACCGCTGCACGTCCACCCCCGGCGGCAGGTACTCCAGCGCGGCCCGCGGCCCGAACGCCGCGGCGAACCGGCGCCGGGTGTAGCGGCTGACGAAGGTCACCACGTCGGTGGTGTCGCCGATGCGGCGCAGCGCGCCCCGGGCCACCGGCAGCATCGACCAGCCCACCTCGTGGCCGTGGGTGCAGGCGAGCACCCGCTGCGCCCCGGCGCGCCGGGCCTGCTGCGCCAGCAGCGCCAACGGGGCGGCCGCCCCGAACCACACGGTGTCGATGTCGTGCGACCGGATCAGCCGGCGCATCCGGCGGGCCACCGTCGGCTCCGGCAGCATCAGCGTGCCGGGATGGCGCACCACCTCGAACGGGGCACGACGGTCGTAGTCGGCCGCGCCACGCCAGTCCGGCGCGTAGACGGTCAGGGTGTGCCCGCCGGCCGCGGCCAACCGCACGGCCAGCTCCTCCAGGTAGTTCTGGATGCCGCCGGGGCGGGGCGGAAAGTCGTTGGTGACAAGCAGGACCCGGCTCACCCGTGACACGCTAGCCGCTCGCGTGCCGCCGCCACGCGGCGAGCACCCCGTTCAGGTCGGTGCCGAGGGTCTCGGCGACGGCGGTGGCGAAGTCGGTCCGGTCCGGCCCGCAGGCCCGCAGGTACAGCGCGCGCAGCGCGGCCGGGCCGTGGGTGTCGGCGACGAAGGCGGCGAACGCCCAGGCCCGGTCGTAGGCGTCCGAGCGCACCGGGCCCGGGGTGTCCAGCTCGGCATCGGTCGGCAGCACCGGCGCGATACCGGCCGGTGACTCCCCGGGGCGGGCCACGTAGTCGGCCACCCCCTCGGCCAGCCAGCGGGGTGCGTCGGCGGCAGTGCGGGCGCGGGCCGCGAGGTGGAACAGCTCGTGGCGCAGCACGGTGCGCAGGGCCGCGTCGGTCATGCCGGCGGCCCCGGGGGCGAACACGATGCGCCCGCCGACGGTGGCCGCGGCGATGTCCGGCCCACCGCCGGCGAGCACCCGGAACTGTTCGTCGGTGCCGGCGGCGGCGATGACGATCTCGCGGGGCCAGTCCGCGCCCCAGAACGCGGTCACCGCCGCGGCGGCGTCGTCGAGCCCGGCGGCGATGCGGGCCAGCAGCTCCGGCCCGGTCGGACCACCCAGGTCGAGCAGGTGCGCGGTGCGGCCGTCGGCGAGCACCGGCGGTGCGGGCGCGGTGGTGGCCACCGGGGTGGGCGGGACCGGGGCGGGCCCGGCCGCGCCGAGCAGCACGCCGGCCGCGACGACCAGCTGGGCCAGGCAGACCAGCCCAGTCAGCCGTCGGATCGGCTCAGTACCGGCGGATGTTGTGGATCGGCGCATTGTTCACCGGAGCGACGCGCACCGGGGCGCCGAAGGTCGGCGCGTGCACCATCATGCCGTCCCCGATGTAGATGCCCACGTGGGAGGCGTCCGAGTAGTAGGTGATCAGGTCGCCGGGCTGCATCTGATCCATCGACACCGGCTGGCCGCCGCGGGCCAGGGCCTGGCTGGAGTGCGGCAGGTTGATCCCGGCACCCTCACGGAACGCCCACATCACCAGCCCCGAGCAGTCGAAGGCGTTGGGCCCGGCCGCGCCCCAGGAGTACATCGAGCCGAGCCGGCTCAGCGCGGCCTGCACCACCCCGATCCGGTCACCGGCCGGCGGGGCCAGGTCGCCCGGCGGGACCTGCGGCCCGCCGGGGGCCGCCACGATCGCCGGATCGGGCGCGGGCGGCGCCTCCGGGGCCGCCTCCGGGGCGGGTGCCGGTGCCGGCGGCAACACCGAGGGCGGGGGCGGCGGCGCCTCGGCGAGGATCTCGCGCTGCTGCGGGGTCAGCGCCTCGTACTGGGCCTGCACGACGGCGATCTGTTCCTGCAGCCGGCTTTGCTTGGCCTGCAGCTCGGCGCGCACGGCGGCGGCCTGCTCGGCGGCGGTGCGGGCCTCGGCGGCCGATCTCGCCGACGCCTCGGCGGCCAGCCGGGCCTGTTCGGCCACCGCGCGGTAGGCCTGCATCTGGTTGGCCATCTCGATGCGCATCACCCGCTGCACCGACAGCCGGTCGATGAGCTGCTGCGGCGAGTCGGCGGTCAGGATGGCGATCTCGCCGTCCACCCGGCCGCCCATGTACTGCGCGACGGCGAACTTGTCGATGGCCGCCTGGAAGTTCGCCAGCTTCTGCCGCGCGGCCTCGGCCGCGGCGGCGTCGGCCGCCGCCTGCTGTTCGGCAGCCTGTTGTGCCGCAAGCTTTTCGTTGAGATCGAGCTGCGCCGAGTGCATGGCCTCGGTGGTCTGCTCGGCCTGCCGGGACAGCTCGTGCAGCTTTGCCAGCGCGTCGTCGGCGGGGTCCGCGTGCACCGCCGGGCCGAGGAGCGCCAGCAGCATCGCGAACACCGCCGTCGCACCGATCGCGCAGCGCCTGAACAGACGGCTTCTCCGGTGCGTGCGGTCGAGTCTCAAGATGAGTGCGTCCTTACAGCTACGGTGTCGGGCCGCCTCGAACTGGCGCCAGGTCTCAGATAGGTTACGAAACGGCATCAACGATGTCCACCGGGAGACCCGCGGGCGGGACGGCCCTCCCACACCGTACCGTCCGTTTGCGCGGCGGCGCCGTCGCCGTGCTCAGGCGGCGCCGGAACGGCGCAGCGGAACCAGCCGCAGCCGCGGCGCCAGGCCCGCGTCGGCGAGCACTTCCAGTGCCCGACGCTCGTCGGCCAGCAAATGGTCCGGAGCGCCGAGCAGCACGCTGACCACGCAGTCCCCGCAGCCCGCGCCGCGCACCGCGCACTCGTCGCAGTCGATTTTCAGGGTGCCGGCCCCCGCGGTGTCCTCCGACTCGTCGAATCGCATCGGCTCGTCCTCTCCCACTCGGTGTGATCGCCTGCGCACGCTAGCGACGACCCCCGACAACCCCGCGCCGGCGGCCCGGGGCTGTCGGTGCCGGGCCGTACGGTCTGCACCATGCACCACCGCGCCGACCCGTCCGGGGGCCAGCTGGCCTTCGATCTCGACGCCGTCGCCCTGCGCGACACCACGTTCGTCGTGGTGGACCTGGAGACCACCGGCGGCCGGGCGGTCGGCGAGGACGCCGACGCCATCACCGAGATCGGAGCGGTCAAGGTGCGCGGCGGCGAGGTGCTCGGCGAGCTGGCCACCCTGGTCGACCCGGGCCGGGCCATCCCGCCGCAGATCGTGGCGCTGACCGGCATCACCACCGCGATGGTCTGCGACGCGCCCCGGATCGAGACGGTGCTGCCGACCTTCCTGGAGTTCGCCCGCGGAGCGGTGCTGGTCGCCCACAACGCCGGGTTCGACATCGGGTTCCTGCGCGCGGCGGCCGAGCGGTGCGACATCGCCTGGCCGCGCCCGCCGGTGCTGTGCACGGTGCGGCTGGCCCGGCGGGTGCTCACCCGGGACGAGGCGCCCAGCCTGAAGCTCTCGGCGCTGGCCCGGCTGTTCGGTGCCCGCACCCCCACCCACCGGGCGCTCGACGACGCCCGCGCCACCGTCGATGTGCTGCACGGCCTGATCGAGCGGGTCGGCAACCGTGGCGTGCACACCCTGGCCGACCTGCGCGCCTACCTGCCCGACGTCACCCCGGAGCAGCGCCGCAAGCGGCACCTGGCCGATGCGCTGCCGAACCGGCCCGGTGTCTACCTGTTCCGCGGCCCGTCCGACGAGGTGCTCTACGTGGGCACCGCGGTCGACCTGCGCCGCCGGGTGCGCCAGTACTTCACCGGCTCCGACACCCGGGCCCGGATCAAGGAGATGGTGTCGCTGGCGACCCGGGTGGACCACGTCGAGTGCGCCCACGACCTGGAGGCCGGGGTGCGCGAGCTGCGACTGCTGGCCGCGCACGCGCCGCCGTACAACCGCCGGTCGAAGTTCCCGCACAAGTGGTGGTGGGTGACGCTCACCGACGAGCCGTTCCCGCGCCTGTCGGTGGTGCGCCGGCCGCGCGGCGGCCGGGTGGCCGGCCCGTTCCGGGCCCGCGCCGACGCCGCCGACACCGCCGATCTGCTGGCCCACTACACCGGGGTGCGCACCTGCACCACCCGACTGGGCCGCACCGGGGTGCACGGTCCGGCCTGCCCGGAGCGCGAACTGGCACCGTGTCCGGCCCCGCGCGGCGTCGACGCGGCCGGCTACGCCGACCGGCCGGCCGCCGCGGCCGCCCTCCTCGACGGCACCGACGCCGCCGCGCTGGCCCGGATCCTGGCCGACATCGAGGACCTCGCCGCCCGGCACCGGTACGAGACCGCGGCCCGGCTGCGCGACCGGGCGGTCACCGCGATCGAGGGGCTCTGGCGCGGGCAGCGACTGCGGGCGCTGGCCGCCGTGCCCGAACTCGTCGCGGCCCGCCCGGACGGCGCCGGCGGCTGGCAGCTCGCGGTGATCCGGCACGGCCGGCTCGCCGCCGCCGGGTGCGCCCCGCGCGGGGTGCCACCCATGCCGGTCGTCGAGGCGATCTCGGCGGCCGCGCAGACGATCCTGGCCGAGCCCGCCCCGCTGGGCGGGGCGCTGGTCGAGGAGGTGGCGCTCATCGCGCGCTGGCTGGCCGCCCCCGGGGTGCGCATCGTGCGCTGCGAGGCCGGCTGGGCCAGCCCGGTCGGCGCGGCCGGCCGCTGGGCGGCGTGGGCCGCCACCGCGCGCTCGGCACGGATCGCCGCCGAGCAGGCCGTCGACGCGCTCGGCGACCGGGAGTTCTCAGAGCTGTTGGGTGAACTCCACCCAGCGCGCGAGCAGCCGTTCGGCCGCGCCGGAGTCGATCGCCTTGGCGGCCCGCTCCAGCCCGGACTCCCAGGCCGGCACCCACAGCGCGTCGCTGGCTAGCCCGGCGTGGGCCACCATCGCGCCGGCCGCGTTGAGGATGACCGCGTCGCGCACCGGCCCCTGGGCCCCGCCCAGCACCGCGCGCACCTCGGCGGCGTTGGTCTGCGCGTCGCCGCCGACGAGCTCCTCGATCCGGGCGCGCTGGAAGCCGAACGCGGCCGGGTCGAAGGTGAGTTTGTCGATGGTCCCGGCCTGCACCCGCCAGATCGTGCTGGTCGTGGTGGTGGTCAGCTCGTCGAGCCCGTCGTCGCCGTGCACCACCAGCACGCTGGACCGCCGGGCCGCGAACACCCCGGCCATCACCTCGGCCAGATCCGCCCACGCGCAGCCGATCAGGCCGGCGCGCGGGGTGGCCGGGTTGGTCAGCGGCCCGAGCAGGTTGAACACGGTGGGCACGCCGATCTCCTTGCGCGGCGGCCCGGCGTGCCGGAACGACGGGTGGCACTGCGGGGCGAACGCGAAGCCGATGCCGACCTCGGCCACGCAGCGCGCCACCTGCTCGGGGGTGAGGTCGATGCGCACCCCGAGCGCCTCCAGCGTGTCGGCGCCGCCGGCCAGCGACGAGGCGGCCCGGTTGCCGTGCTTGACCACCGGCACCCCGGCCGCGGCCACCACGATCGCCGCCATCGTCGACAGGTTCACCGTGTTGGCTCCGTCCCCGCCGGTGCCGACGATGTCGACGGTGTCAGTGCCGATCACGTCGGTGGGCACCCGCCGGGCGTGCTGCAGCATCACGTCGGCGAGCTCGGTGACCTCCTGGGCGGTCGGGCGCTTCATCCGCATCGCGACCGCGAACGCCGCGATCTGCGCGGGTGTCGCCGCGCCCGACATGATCTGGTCCATCGCCCAGGCCGCCTGCCCGACCGGAAGTGATCGGCCGGTGGTCAGCAGGCCCAGAACCTGCGGCCACGTCGGCGTGTCGGGGGAACTCGAAGCCGGAGCTGAAGCGGATGCCATTGCCCGATTATCGCCAATTGAGCGACCCGGGTGGAGTTCGACAACTACAAAGCGTCATACTTCTTCGTGTGACGAGCGCTGTAGGGACCTCCGGAACCGCAATCACGTCGCGCGTGCATTCGCTGAACAGGCCGAACATGGTCAGCGTCGGCACCATCGTGTGGCTTTCCAGCGAGCTCATGTTCTTCGCTGGTCTGTTCGCGATGTACTTCGTCACGCGCGCCCAAGCCGGCGGCGATTGGCCTCCGCCACCGACGCATCTGAACCTGTACCAGGCCGTACCGGTGACGCTGGTGCTCATCGCATCGTCGTTCACCTGCCAGATGGGCGTGTTCGCCGCCGAGAAGGGCGACGTCTTCGGGCTGCGCCGCTGGTATGTGGTCACGTTCCTGATGGGGCTGTTCTTCGTCCTCGGCCAGGGCTACGAGTACATCCAGCTGGTCAAAGAGGGCACCACCATCTCCAGCAGCGCCTACGGCTCGGTGTTCTACATGGCCACCGGTTTCCACGGCCTGCACGTGATCGGCGGCCTCGTCGCGTTCATCTACCTCCTGGCCCGCACCCGGATGAGCAAGTTCACCCCGGCGCAGGCCACCGCGGCGATCGTCGTCTCGTACTACTGGCACTTCGTCGACATCGTGTGGATCGCGCTGTTCGCCACGATCTACTTCATCCGATGATCGCCTCGCCCATCCGGAAGCATCAACAGCCGAACAGAAGGGGTTCGATGAGCGACAAGTCCCGCCGTCGGCTGCGCCGACGCCTGTCAGCGGCGCTGCTGCTGCTGGTCGGACTGGCAGCCGCCGGTGGCCTCGCGGCCACTTTGACGCCCACGCCGCAAGTCGCGGTCGCCGACGAGTCGAAGTCGGCGCTGCTGCGCACGGGCAAGGAGCTTTACGACACGTCGTGCGTCAGCTGCCACGGCGTGAATCTGCAGGGTGTGCCCGACCGCGGGCCGAGCCTCATCGGCGTCGGCGATGCGGCGGTGTACTTCCAGGTGTCGACCGGTCGTATGCCGGCCCGCGCGGGCTCGTCGCAGGCACCGACCAAGCCGGCCGACTTCGACGAGGCGCAGATCGACGCGCTCGGCGCCTACATCCAGGCCAACGGCGGCGGCCCCCGCGTCCCCCGGGACGAGAACGGGCACGTCGCCCAGGCGTCGTTGATCGGTGACGACGTGGCGCGCGGCGGCGACCTGTTCCGCCTGAACTGCGCCTCCTGCCACAACTTCACCGGCAAGGGCGGCGCGCTGTCGTCCGGCAAGTACGCGCCGGACCTCGGCAAGGTCAACCCGGCGCAGATCTACACCGCCATGCTGACCGGCCCGGAGAACATGCCGAAGTTCTCCGACCGCCAGCTGTCGCCGGAGGAGAAGCGCGACATCATCGCCTACGTCCGTGAGTCGGCCCAGACCCCGTCCTACGGCGGCTACGGCCTGGGCGGCTTCGGTCCGGCCTCCGAGGGCATGGCGATCTGGATCATCGGTGTGGTTGCCCTCATCGGCGCTGCGATGTGGATCGGGGCGCGCGCATGAGCAGCAACGAAAGCGGAACCAACATGGACAAGGATCAGGACAACCTGGGTGCCGGCGCCCCCGGTGTGCCCAGCGACGCCGAACTGGCGTCGATGAGTCGCGAGGAGCTCGTCAAGCTCGGTGGCCGTCTCGACGGGGTCGAGACGATCTACAAGGAGTCGCGCTGGCCGGTCGAGGGCACCAGGGCCGAGAAGCGCGCCGCCCGCACGGTGGCCTACTGGCTCATCCTGGGTGGTCTCTCCGGGCTCGCGCTGCTGCTGGTGTTCCTGTTCTGGCCGTGGGAGTACCGGCCGTTCGGCGCCGAGGGCGAGTGGGTCTACGCCCTGGCCACGCCGCTGTACGGCCTGACCTTCGGCCTGTCGATCCTGTCGATCGGCATCGGCGCGGTGCTGTACCAGAAGAAGTTCATCCCGAACGAGATCTCGGTCCAGCAGCGCCACGACGGCCGCTCGCAGGAGGTGCACCGCAAGACGATCGCCGCGAACCTGACCGACGCCCTGGAGGGCTCGACCATCAAGCGGCGCAAGCTGATCGTCTCGTCGCTGGGCATCGGCCTCGGCGCGTTCGGGCTGTCCACCCTGGTGGCCTTCATCGGCGGCTTCGTCAAGAACCCGTGGAAGCCCGTGGTGCAGACCGCCGAGGGCAAGAAGGCCGTGCTGTGGACCTCCGGGTGGACGCCGCGCTACCCGGGCGAGACCATCTACCTCGCCCGCGACACCGGCAACGGCACCTTCGCCAAGGTGCGCCCGGAGGACATCGACGCCGGCGGCATGGAGACGGTGTTCCCGTGGCGTGAGAGCGACGGCGACGGCACCACGGTCGAGTCGGCCCATAAGCTGGCCGAGATCTCGATGGGTGTGCGCAACCCGGTCATGCTCATCCGGATCCGTCCGGAGGACATGCCGCGCGTCGTGAAGCGCAAGGGCCAGGAGAGCTTCAACTACGGCGAGTTCTTCGCCTACACCAAGGTGTGCTCGCACCTGGGCTGCCCGTCCTCGCTGTACGAGCAGCAGACCTACCGCATCCTGTGCCCGTGCCACCAGTCGCAGTTCGACGCGTTGCACTACGCCAAACCCGTCTTCGGCCCCGCTGCGCGCGCGTTGGCGCAGCTGCCGATCACCATCAACGAAGAGGGCTTCCTCGTCGCCAATGGTGACTTCATCGAACCCGTCGGCCCCGCGTTCTGGGAACGGAAGACATCATGAGTTCGAAACTTGCTGATCGCCTGGCGAAACAAGGCGATGAGATCGATTCGCGGTATCACCCGTCGGCGGCGGTGCGGCGGCAGCTGAACAAGGTGTTCCCCACCCACTGGTCCTTCCTGCTGGGTGAGATCGCGCTGTACAGCTTCATCGTCCTGCTCATCACCGGCGTCTGGTTGACCCTGTTCTTCGACCCGTCGATGGCCGAGGTCACCTACGAGGGCGTCTACCAGCCGCTGCGCGGCATCCAGATGTCGAAGGCCTACGCCTCGGCGCTCGACATCAGCTTCGAGGTGCGCGGTGGCCTGTTCGTGCGGCAGGTCCACCACTGGGCGGCGCTGCTGTTCGCGGCGGCGATCATGGTGCACCTGGCGCGCATCTTCTTCACCGGCGCGTTCCGCCGGCCGCGCGAGGCCAACTGGGTGATCGGCTCGCTGCTGCTCATCCTGGCGATGTTCGAGGGGTACTTCGGCTACTCGCTGCCGGACGACCTGCTGTCGGGCATCGGTCTGCGGGCCGCCATGAGCTCGATCACGCTGGGTATGCCGGTCATCGGCACCTGGCTGCACTGGGCGCTGTTCGGCGGCGACTTCCCGTGCGGCGGCGTCGGTTACCAGTGCAACCTGGACGGCTACTGGATCCCGCGGATGTACGCGCTGCACATCCTGCTGATCCCGGGCATCATGCTGGCGCTGATCGGTATCCACCTGGCGCTGGTGTGGTTCCAGAAGCACACCCAGTTCCCCGGCCCGGGCCGCACCGAGACCAACGTCGTCGGTGTCCGCGTCATGCCGGTGTTCGCGGTGAAGTCGGGTGCCTTCTTCGCCATGACCGTCGGCGTGCTCGGCCTGCTGGGCGGCCTGCTGCAGATCAACCCGATCTGGAACCTCGGGCCGTACAAGCCGTCGCAGGTGTCGGCGGGTAGCCAGCCGGACTTCTACATGATGTGGACCGAGGGCATGGCCCGCATCATGCCGCCGTGGGAGCTCTACATCGGCAACTACACCGTGCCGGCGTCCACCTGGGTGGCGCTGTTCATGGCGGCGGTGTTCATCCTGCTGATCGCCTACCCGTGGATCGAGAAGCGGCTGACCGGTGACGACGCCCACCACAACCTGCTGCAGCGGCCGCGCGACGTGCCGGTGCGCACCGCGGTTGGTTCGGCGGCGATCGCGCTGTACATGCTGCTGACGCTGTGCGCGATGAACGACATCATCGCGCTGAAGTTCGACATCTCGCTGAACGCGACCACCTGGATCGGGCGTATCGGCATGGTGGTGCTGCCGGCGATCGTCTACTTCGCGGCCTACCGCTGGGCGATCGCGCTGCAGCGCAGCGACCGCGCGGTGCTCGAGCACGGCATCGAGACCGGCATCATCAAGCGGCTGCCGCAGGGTGCCTACATCGAGGTGCACCAGCCGCTCGGCCCGGTCGACGAGCACGGCCATCCGATCCCGCTGGAGTACCAGGGTGCTCCGGTGCCCAAGAAGATGAACAAGCTGGGCTCCGGTGGCCAGCCGGGTACCGGCAGCTTCCTGACCCCGGACCCGATCGAGGAGCACGAGGCCCTCACCGCGGCGGCCCATGCCGCCGAGCACAAGGCCCTCGCTGCCCTGCGGGAACAGCAGGAGCGCAACGCGATCGGCAACGGCGACGGCCGGCACTGACCGTCCGGTCCGAGACGAGGAACGCCCCGGTGCACCGCGCCGGGGCGTTCTTCGTTGGGCGGCACCGGAACCGGCCGGCCCCTCCCCTACCCCACCGGGGGCGTCCCCCGCTGCACGGAACACCATGGCGGCCAACGGCCGCCGCGCTACGCACCGTGGGTGCGGCGCCCGGCCGCACCACGCGCGTAACGCCACGGCGGGAAACACGCCCCAGCACCGCCACAGCGTTACGCACAGCGGCCACCGGGCCGGTGCCCCCTAGAGACCCGAATCACCCGACCCCACCACGCGTCACGCCACGGCGGAAAATACGCAGCAGGACCGCCACAGCGTCACGCACAGCGGCCACCGGGGCTCCACCCAGACTCCACCCACACCCCCCAGCCCGCTTGTCCCCGACCCGAATACGACTCCGGCCCGCCACGGTGGGCGGGCCGGAACGGAAAAACCGAGCGTCAGGCGAGGAGTTCGTGCAGCCGGCGCAGCCCCGCGATCGGGATGGCGGGCATCGCAACGGTGATCACCCCGGCCACGCCCAGCGAGATCCAGGCGCCCAGATCGGATTCCACCGCCAACAGGTAGGCGGCCACCGCGACCGCGATGGTCGCCGCGCCCATCGCGGAGCCGATGGCCAGAGCGCAGCGCAGGTTCAACCGCTCGATCGCGGCCACCGGCAGCGCCTGCCGCCGACCCGCCCCGGCCGCCCGGCGGATGACCTCCTCGGGCCGGCCCACCCAGCGGATCCGGCCGGTGGGCGTCTCGATCCCGCCCGGCGGGCTGGGCATCCGCGGGGCACCGTTCGGCTCGGCCGCCGCGGCGGCGGTCCGACGGGCCCGCAACAGCAACGGCACCGAGCCGATGATCACCAGGGCGGACACCACGATGATCGCGTAGAGCACCCACGGCGTGCCGGTCTCCCCGGCCGGTGCGGGATGCCCACGGCCCATGTCGACCAGCGCCACCGTCGCTGCCACCGCGGCGCCGAGGGCGCCGAGCCACAGCGCGGCGCAGGCGCCGAGCAGGATGCGGTCGATGTTCTCGAACTCGCCGGAATCGGTCTGGTACGGCCGGGCCGTGGAAATGTCGTATGTCATCAGCAGCTGGTCTGCGCGGAGTTGGAGGTATTGGAGGACAACACGATGCCGTCGCTGGTGGTGATCGAGCAGTTCAGCTTGCTGACCAGGAACAGGCTCGAGGCGTGCAGCGAGCCCACTTCCGACTGCGAGATCGGGGTCACCGTCAGCGACCAGGGGATGTAGACGTTGCGCAGGGTGCGACTGCGCCCGGCGGCGTCGGTGTAGGTGATGGTGATGATGTCACCGGGCGCCTTGGTCCCGGTGACCGAGTAGGTGACCTGCCGCGGCCCGGACCGGGTGGTGGTCGTCGTCGGCGGCACGGTGGTGGTGGTCGTCTCCGGGGCCGGCGGCGGCGCCTCCTCGGTCGGTTCGGGCGCCGGCGGCGGAGGCGGCGGTGCCTCGGTCACCGTCACCGTCTCCGGGGGCGGCGGGGGCGGCGGAGGTTCCGTCGTCTCCGGCGGCGGAGGCGGCGGCGCCTCCGTGGTGATCTCGTCCTGCACCGGGGGCGGCGGCGGGGCGGTCGTGGTGCTCGTCGCCGGGGTGGCCAGCGTCTCGGTGTCGGTGGTGGTCACCAGCAGCGACACCGAGACCACCAGCGCGATGGCGGCGATGATGGCCGCCACCCCGACCACCCACGGCCAGCGGGGCGGGGCGGGCTGCGCCTCGTCACCGTTGTCGTAGGCGTCGTAGTCGTACAGCGAGGGGTCGAGCGGCAGGTACGGACCGACCGTGATCTGCTCGGACTCGGGGGCCGAGTAGGCCTGCGGGTACACCTCGGTGCCGCTCTCGTCGGCAGTCCCCGCGTCCTCGTCCCCCGCAACGGGACCGCCCTCGTCGACGCCGTCGGTCCCGTCCGGCTCGGTCGGCTGCGCGGCCGGGTCCTGTTCGGGATGTTCCGACCCGATGTCGTCCGGCCCTGGGGTGTTCGGCCCGCTCATGTACGCCTGTCCTTCTCGACTCCCTCACCGGCGCCCACCCTGGCCAGCGGCCACCGAGCCGCTGACCGCGCCTTGGCCACAGTACCCAAACGCGGCCCGCCGGCGATGAACGCAGCGCGGGCCGCGGGGCAAGTTATGCCTTGATTGTGACCTTAGCGAGAGGTCAGTGCTTCTCGGGGCCGACGTAGTACTCGAACACCAGGCCGGCCACCGAGGCGAGCACGAAGCACACCCCGGCCACGATGAGCCACGGCAGCCACAGCGCCAGCCCGACGGCCGCGACCGAGGCCGACCCGGCCACCAGCACCGGCCACCAGCTGTGCGGGCTGAAGAAGCCGAGCTCGCCGGCGCCGTCGCTGATCTCGGCGTCCTCGTAGTCCTCGGGGCGGGTGTCGAGGCGGCGGGCGATGAACCGGAAGAAGGTGCCGACGATCAGCGCCAGCCCGGCGGTCATGACCAGCGCGGTCAGGCCCGCCCACTCGATGCCGCCCGGCTCGAACACGGCGGTCAGGACGCCGTAGACGACCGCGCAGAGGACGAAGAACGCCGTCAGGATTTCAAACAGCCTGGCTTCGATATGCATGGGTGGTTGTTCCTACTTGCTCGCCTGGGAAACCTGCTCGCCGCGTCGGGTGTCGAACGGCTTGGTGCTCACCGCCACCGGCGACTGGTTGATCGCCAGCAGCGCCTCGGCGTTGGTCTTACCGGCCATCCGCTGCTCGAGGTAGGCCTTGAAGTCGTTCGGCTCCACCACCCGGATCTCGAAGTTCATCATCGAGTGGTAGGTGCCGCACATCTCGGCGCAGCGCCCGACGAACGCGCCGGTCTGCTCGATCTGGCTGACCTGGAAGACGTTGTCGGAGTAGTTCGACTTCGGGTCCGGCATCACGTCGCGCTTGAACAGGAACTCCGGCACCCAGAACGCGTGGATGACATCGGCCGAGGCCAGCTGGAACTCGATGCGCTTGCCCTTGGGCAGCACCAGCACCGGGATCTCCTCGGAGGTGCCGAGGGTCTCGATCTTGTCGAAGTTCAGGTAGCCGCGGTCCTGCGGGTTGCGGCCGTGGATGGCGCCGCGCACCTCATGGCCGTGCTCGTTGACCCCCTCGGTGCGGGACGAGACGGCGGCCTGGCGCTCCGGATCGGCACCGTCGTAGCTGAAGGTGCCGTCGGCGAACTCGACCTTCTGGTAGCCGAACTTCCAGTTCCACTGGAAGGCGGTGACGTCGATGACGACCTCGGGGTCGTCGGTCTTCGCGGTCATCTGCTCCTGGACCACGACGGTGAAGTAGAAGAGCACCGAGATGATCAGGAACGGGATCACCGTCAGCACCAGCTCCAGCGGCATGTTGTAGCCGAACTGGCGCGGGAAGTCGGTGTCGGTCTTCTTCTTGCGGTGGAACGCGCAGGTCCAGAAGGTCAGACCCCACACGATCGCGCCGACGACCAGCGACGCGATGACCGATCCGATCCACAGGTCGTAGTTCGCGTGCGCCTCGGGGGTGATGCCCTTGGGCCAGCCCAGGCCGATCACATCCGACCAGCTGCAGCCGCTGAGCAATAGAGCCATCCCACCCAGGACGACCGTCACTGCCATCCCCCGAGCCACCGCCTTGTGCCGGCGAGGTGTCACGTTGGCGCCTCCTACTAGAAGTCGTAGAGCTCGACCGCGGTGCGGCCGGTCGGCTTAGATGCGAATACTACGCAGCGTAGACCATGCCCGGGCGAAGACTCGAGCCCCCCGCCCATTAGGCATACTGGCGCGGTGTGCGGACTGCTCGCCTTCCTTCGCAACCCGTCCGCTGAGCTGCCGTCCGACCTGGTCGAGCGGGTCTCGCAGGCGGCTCACCTGATGCGCCACCGCGGCCCGGACGAACCCGGGACGTGGGCCGACGACGACGTGGTTTTCGGGTTCAACCGGCTGTCGATCATCGACATCGCCCACAGTCACCAGCCGCTGCGCTGGGGCCCGCCCGGGGAGCCGGACCGCTACGTGCTCGTCTTCAACGGGGAGATCTACAACTACCTCGAGCTGCGCGACCAGCTGGCGGCCGAGCACGACGTGATTTTCGCCACTGACGGCGACGGCGAGGCGATCATCGCCGGCTACCACCACTGGGGCACCGAGGTGCTGCACCGGTTGCGCGGCATGTTCGCCTTCGCGCTGTGGGACACCGTGGAACGCGAGCTGTTCTGCGCGCGCGACCCGTTCGGCATCAAGCCGCTGTTCCTGGCCGTCGGCCCGGGCGGTGCCGCGGTGGGCAGCGAGAAGAAGTGCCTGCTGGAGCTGGCGCCGCAGCTCGGCGCGGACCTCGAGCTCGACGAGCGTGCCCTGCAGCACTACACGGTGCTGCAGTACGTGCCCGAGCCGGAGACGCTGCACCGCGGGGTGCGCCGGCTGGAGTCGGGCAGCTACGCGCGGCTGCGGCCGGGGGCCGCCCCGGTGGTGACGCGCTACTTCACGCCCCGGTTCAACGCGCAGAAGTTCGGCTCCGACGCGCAGGCCCGCTACGACGAGATCACCCGGGCGCTCGAGGACTCGGTCGCCAAGCACATGCGCGCCGACGTGACGGTGGGCGCCTTCCTGTCCGGCGGCATCGACTCGACGGCCATCGCCGCGCTGGCGATCCGGCACAACCCGCGGCTGATCACCTTCACCACCGGCTTCGAGCGGGAGGGCTTCTCCGAGATCGACGTCGCGGTGGCATCCGCCGAGGCGATCGGCGCCCGGCACGTGACCAAGGTGGTCAGCCAGTCGGAGTTCGTCGAGGCGCTGCCACAGATCGTCTGGTACCTCGACGAGCCGGTCGCCGACCCGGCGCTGGTGCCGCTGTTCTTCATCGCCCGCGAGGCCCGCAAGCACGTCAAGGTGGTGCTGTCCGGCGAGGGCTCCGACGAGCTGTTCGGCGGCTACACGATCTACCGGGAACCGCTGTCGCTGCGGCCGTTCGACTACCTGCCCCGGCCGCTGCGGCGCTCGCTGGGCCGGGCGTCGCGGCCGCTGCCCGAGGGGATGCGCGGCAAGAGCCTGCTGCACCGCGGTTCGCTCACGCTCGAGGAGCGCTACTACGGCAACGCGCGCAGCTTCTCCGACGAGCAGCTGCGGGCGGTGCTGCGCCGGTTCCGCCCGGAGTGGACGCACACCGACGTCACCGCCCCGATCTACGCCGAGTCGGTGGGCTGGGACCCGGTGGCGCGCATGCAGCACATCGACCTGTTCACCTGGCTGCGCGGCGACATCCTGGTCAAGGCCGACAAGATGACCATGGCCAACTCGCTGGAGCTCCGGGTGCCGTTCCTGGACCCGGAGGTGTTCAAGGTCGCCGCGCGGCTGCCGGTGGACCAGAAGATCACCCGCTCGACGACCAAGTACGCGCTGCGCCGGGCGCTGGAGCCGATCGTGCCCCCGCACGTGCTCAACCGGCCCAAGCTCGGCTTCCCGGTGCCGATCCGGCACTGGCTGCGCGCCGGCGAGCTGCAGGACTGGGCCTACGAGATGATCGCCGCCTCCCAGGCCGACCACCTGATCGACCTGCCCGCGGTGCGCGCCATGCTCGACGAGCACCGCGAGGGCGGCAGCGACCACAGCCGCCGGCTGTGGACGGTGCTGATCTTCCTGCTCTGGCACGCGATCTTCGTGGAGCGGTCGATCACCCCGCAGATCCCGGAGCCGCACTACCCGGTGCAGCTCTAGCTACTTCAGGGCGGCCCCGATCTCGGCGGCCGCCTCGGCGCCGTAGGCGTCCCCGATCCGGGTCAGCGCCTCGTCGCGGTCCCAGGTCCACTCCTGCGGCCCCGGGGCCTCGAGCACCAGGGTGGCCACCATCGAGGCGAGCTCGGCCGAGCGCTGCAGGCTCAGCCCGGCGGCCCGGCCGGTGAGGAACCCGGCGCGGAACGCGTCGCCGATACCGGTGGGGTCGGTGCGCTGCTTCTCCGGCACCACGTCGACGTGCACGAGGGTGCCGTCGGAGCCGACGATGTCCACACCGCGCTCCCCCAGCGTGGTCACCCGCAGCCCGATCTGGCGCATCACCTGCACCTCGCTCAGGCCGGACTTCTGCAGCAGCAGGTCCCACTCGTAGTCGTTGGTGAACAGGTAGGTCGCCCCGCCGATGAGCCGGCGGATCTCCTCGCCGTTCAGCCGGGCCAGCTGCTGGGACGGGTCGGCGGCGAAGGCCAGGCCGAGCTCGCGGCACTCCTCGGTGTGCCGGAACATCGCCTCCGGGTCGTTGGCCCCGACGATCACCAGCTCCGGGGTGCCGATGCGGGCCACCACGTCGGCCAGCCGGATGTTGCGGGCCTCGCTCATCGCGCCCGGGTAGAACGACGCGATCTGGGCCATGTCGTCGTCGGTGGTGCACACGAACCGCGCGGTGTAGGCGGTCTCGGAGATGAGCACGCTGTCGCAGTCCACACCGACGCCCTCCAGCCAGCGCCGGTACTCGCCGAAGTCCCGGCCGGCCGCGCCGACCAGGGCGACGTCACCGCCGAGCCGGCCGATGGCGAAGGCCATGTTGCCGGCGACCCCGCCGCGGTGCACCACCAGATCGTCGACCAGGAAGCTCAGCGACACCTTCTGCAGGTGTTCGGGCAGCAGCTGCTCGGAGAACTTCCCGGGGAAGCGCATGAGATGGTCGGTGGCAATCGAGCCGGTCACCGCGATGGTCACGAAGGGTCTTCCTTTGGTTCGTGGGGTTTTGTGCGAACGTCCAAGCGGAGAGCTTACGCAGCCGCAGCTCCGGGCTGCGCGCCGTCCGTGCGCTAACCTGCGTTACAAGTGCCCGCCCGGTCACCGTCGACAGCCCCGTCTCCGTCACACCACGCTCGGGGGAGCAAACCTTTGGCTGGTCCGTACCCGTACCCCGACCCGTTCCCGCCCCAGCCGCCGGCCACGGCGTACCCGGATCCGGGGCTGCCCGGCTACCCGGGGCCGCTACCGCCGCCGGTGACCTACCCGCGCCGGCGCCGCCGCACGGTGATCGCCGCGGTGCTCGGTGTGCTGGCGGTGCTCGTCGGTGCGGGCGTGGCGGCCGTGCTGGCGACCCGGGGCGACTCCGGCCCGGCCGCACCGGCGACGACGGGCGGGCTGACCGAGGCGGCGGCCCGCGCCGCGATCCAGGAGTACCTCGACGCGCTCGCCGACGGCGACCGGGAGACGGTGGCCCGGCACACGCTGTGCGGGCTCGCCGACGCGGTCCGGGACCACAGCTCGGACCTGGAGGTGGCCGAGCTGAACAGCGACGCGTTCCGCAAGCAGTTCCGGCGGGCCGAGGTGACCTCGATCGACAAGATCGTGCGGTGGTCGCAGTACCAGGCGCAGGCGCTGTTCACCATGCGCACACAGCCGTCGGCCGGGACGCGCAACCGCGCCCCGGCCGACGACGAGATCCAGGGGGTGGCGCAGCTGCAACTCGCCGACAACCAGGTGCTGGTGTGCAACTACGTGCTACGCACCGACGGGGAGTTCTGAGCCGCGCCGGTCAGGCGGGCCTCAGTTGAACGAGTCCCCGCACGCGCACGAGCCGGTGGCGTTCGGGTTGTCGATGGTGAAGCCCTGCTTCTCGATGGTGTCGACGAAGTCGATGGTCGCGCCCTCCAGGTACGGCGCGCTCATCCGGTCGACGGTGAGGGTGACGCCGTTGAACTCGCGGGTGAGATCCCCGTCGAGGGTGCGGTCGTCGAAGAACAGGTTGTAGCGCAGGCCGGCGCAGCCACCCGGCTGCACCGCGATGCGCAGCGCCAGGTCGTCCCGGCCCTCCTGCTCCAGCAGCGCCTTGGCCTTCGCGGCGGCGGCGTCGGTCAGGATCACGCCGTGCGTCCCGGTGCTGGTCGCCTGATCCGAAACAGTCATTGCTCTCCCCTAGTGATGTGCGTGTGTGGGCACCGGCCGGCCGCTCTCCGGCTCACCTGTCCAACGGTACATCGTCGCCGGACTATTCCGTCATCGCACGAGGCTGTGCGACAGACCCGCCGCGGTGCGTTCGGCCAGCCCGGCCAGCTGGTGGGCGGCGTCGTCGATGGCGCGCCGCACCGACCCGGCGTACTCGGCCACCGAGTGGGCGGCCGCGATCCCGGCCGCCCGCAGCGCGGCCGGGTCCAGCGTCACCTGCCCGGCCAGCACGATCACCCGGGCGCCGCGGTCGGCGGCCGCCCGGGCCAACGCGCTGACCACCTTGCCGTGCAGCGACTGGTCGTCGAAGCGGCCCTCCCCGGTGATGACGAGGTCGGCGGCGGCGACGGTGGCGGCCAGCCGGGTGTGCTCGGCGACGACCGCCGCCCCGGAGGCCCGACGCGCCCCGAGTGCGAGCAGCCCGGCGCCGAGCCCGCCCGCCGCCCCGGCGCCGGGCTCGGCGGTGATGTCGCGGCCGGCGAGGGCGTTGAGCTGTTCGGCCCACTCGGCCAGCCGCGCCTCGAGCACGGCGACGGTGGCCGGGTCGGCCCCCTTCTGCGGGCCGAACACCCGGGCCGCGCCGTGCTCGCCGAGCAGCGGGTGCTCGACGTCGGTGGCGGCGATCACTTCGACCCCGGCGAGCTTCGCCCGGGCGGCCGCCGGCCCGCCGAGGGCCTCGATCATGCCGCGGCCGCCGTCGGTACAGCAGCTGCCGCCCAGCCCGACCACGATGCGCCGGGCCCCGGCGGCCAGCGCGGCGTCGATGAGCTGGCCCACCCCCCGGGTGTGCGCGTTCAGCGCGGTCCGCACCGTGGGCGGGCCGTCCAGCAGTGCCAGCCCGCAGGCCTGGGCGCACTCCAGGTAGGCGGTGGGCGGGTCGGCGGCCGGGTCGAACACCCACTCGGCGCGCACCTCGTCGGCCAGCGGGCCGCTGACGGTGCTGCCGCGCAGCTCGCCGAGCCGGGTGGCCAGCACGTCGACGAAGCCCGGGCCGCCGTCGGACTGCGGCGCCAGGGTGACCTCGTCGTCGGGCCGGGCCCGCTGCCAGCCCACGGCGATGGCCTGGGCCGCCTCCACCGCGGTGAGCGTGTCTCCGAAACAGTCGGGGGCGACGAGCACCCGCAGCCGCGCGTCCGCCATCCCTGCAGACTAGGACCGCCCCGCACGGCCCGCATGCCGGGCCCGCCCGGGTTCCGCGCCGGCCCGGCGGCGGCAGTACCCTGGCTGCGTGAACCTGCTGGGCCGCAAGAAGGACAACGCGCAGACCGAGGCCGCCGCCGGCGAGACCGCGGAGGCCACCACCGCATCCGCCGACGCCGCGCCCGCCGAGGGGCGCAAGCGCCGCGGCACCGCGCCGAAGGGCCGGCCCACCCCCAAGCGCAGCGAGGCCGAGCGGCGTCGGCGCGGCCCGGTCGCCCCGGCGCCGATGACCGCGGCCGAGGCGCGCCGGCGCCGCAAGGAGCTGCGCAAGACGATGACCAAGGAGGAGCGCAAGGCCGAGAAGCTGCGCCGCCGGGCGGAGCTGGCCGAGCAGCGGGAGCGGATGATGGCCGGCGAGGAGGCCTATCTGCTGCCCCGGGACAAGGGCCCGGTGCGCCGCTACGTCCGCGACATCGTCGACGCCCGGCGTAACGTGCTGGGGCTGTTCATGCCGGCCGCGCTGGCCCTGATCTTCATCATGCTGTCGGTGCCCTCGGTGGCGGTCCAGCAGGCGGTGTCGCCGGCCATGCTCGCGCTGATGCTGGTCATGCTGATCGACGCGTTCGTGCTGGGCCGCAAGGTGAACCGGATGGTGGCCCGCAAGTTCCCGAACACCGACGAAACCGGTTGGCGGCTGGGCCTGTACGCCGCCAGCCGGGCCTCGCAGCTGCGCCGGATGCGGGCCCCGCGGCCGCAGGTCGAGCGCGGCGCCAAGATCGACTGACCGGCGCGGCCATGCGCATGCTGGTGCTCGGCGGGATCCGGTCGGGCAAGTCGGGCTGGGCCGAGGCCGCGCTGGCCCGCGCCGCCGGGGACGCGCCGGTGCGCTACCTGGCGACCGGCCCGGTGCCCGACGGGGACGACGACTGGGCCCGCCGGGTGGCCGCCCACCGCGACCGCCGGCCCGCGCACTGGCGGACCCGCGAGACCGCCGACGTCGTCGCCGAACTGTGCCGCGACCGGCACACCGCCACGCTGGTCGACGACCTCGGCGGTTGGCTGACCGCCGCACTGGACCGTCGGGACGGCTGGTCGGGCGGGTCGGTGCGGGACGAGGTGGACGCGCTGGCCGAGGCGGTGGCCGGGTTCGCCGGGCCGCTGGCGCTGGTGAGCCCGGAGGTGGGGCTGACGGTGGTGCCGGCCACCGTGGCCGGCCGACGGTTCGCCGACGAACTGGGATCGCTGAATCAACGGCTGGCCGCGCTGTGCGACCGGGTGGTGCTGGTGGTGGCCGGGCAGCCGATCGAGGTCAAGGGGTGACGGTGCAGGAGTTCACACCGATCCGACCGCCCGACGCGGCGGCGGCGGCCGCGGCGCGGGCCCGGCAGGACCGGCTGACCAAGCCGCGCGGGTCGCTGGGCCGGCTCGAGGACCTGTCGGTGTGGGTGGCGGCCTGCCAGGGCGTCTGCCCGCCGCGGCAGTTCGCCCGGCCGCGGGTGGTGGTGTTCGCCGGCGACCACGGGGTGGCGCGCGCCGGGGTGTCGGCGTATCCGGCCGAGGTGACCGCGCAGATGGTGGCGAACATCGCCGCCGGCGGCGCGGCGATCAACGTGCTGGCCGAGGCCGCGGGTGCGGGGGTCCGGGTGGTCGATGTCGCCGTCGACGTCGACGAGCCGCACAGCGCCGAGATCGGCGCCCACAAGGTGCGCCGCGGCAGCGGCAACATCGCCGAGCAGGACGCGATGACCCGGGCCGAGGCCCGGACCGCGATCGACGTCGGCCGGCGGATCGCCGACGAGGAGGTCGACGCCGGGGCGGACCTGCTCATCGCCGGCGACATGGGCATCGGAAACACCACGGCGGCAACAACACTGGTGGCCGCACTGACGAGCCGGGAGCCGGTGGAGGTGGTCGGCCGGGGCACCGGCATCGACGATGCGGGCTGGTGCCGCAAAACCGCCGCGGTGCGCGACGCGCTGTACCGGGCCCGCGCGGTGACCGCCGACCCGGTCGGGTTGCTGGCGGTGTGCGGTGGGCCGGATCTGGCCGCGATGGCCGGGTTCCTGGCGCAGGCCGCGGTGCGCCGCACCCCCGCTCTGCTGGACGGCATGGTGGTGACCGCCGCCGCGCTGGTGGCCGAGCGGCTGGCGCCGGGGGCGCGGCAGTGGTGGCAGGCCGGGCACCGCTCCACCGAACCCGCGCACGGCTTCGCGCTGCAGCGGCTGGAGCTCGAACCGATCGTGGAGTTGCGGATGCGGTTGGGCGAGGGCACCGGGGCGGCGGTGGCGCTGCCGGTGCTGCGTGCCGCGGTGGCCGCCCTGGCCGAGATGGCCACCTTCGACGAGGCCCACATCAGCGAGCCGTGATCCGTTCACTCGCAGGCGCTTTCGCGTTCGGCACGGTGCTCCCGGTGCGGACCGGGGCGGTGCTGGGGCGCGGCACGGTGACCGCGCTGCCGCTGGTGGGTGCCGCGCTGGGCGCGACGGCCGCGGCGGCGGCGCTGGCGGCCGGCTGGGCGTTCGGGCCCGGAAGCGCGCTATCCGGGCTGGCCGCGGTGGCGGTGCTGCTGCTGGGCACCCGCGGGCTGCACATCGACGGGTTCGCCGACACCGTCGACGCACTGGGCTGTTACGGCCCGCCGGAGCGCGCGCTGGCGGTGATGCGCGACGGCCGGGCCGGGCCGTTCGCGGTGGCCGCGGTGGTGGTGACGCTGGCCGCGCAGGCGCTGACGTTCGCGCAACTGTCGTTCGCCGCGGTGGTGGTGGCGGTGACGGCCGGCCGGGTCGGGGTGGTGCTGGCCTGCCGCCGCGGGGTGCCCGCGGCGGCCGGCAGCAGCCTGGGTTCGGCGGTGGCCGGCACCCAGCCGGTCCCGGTCGCGGCGGCCTGGGTGCTCGCGCTGGCCGCCGCGGCGGTGTTCGCCGGGTCGCGCCCGTGGCAGGGCCCGCTGGTGGTGCTGGTGGCGCTGGGCGCGACCGCGCTGGCGCTGGCGCACTGCGTGCGCCGCTTCGGCGGCGTCACCGGGGACGTGCTGGGCGCGGCGGTGGAGTTCACCACCACGCTGACCGCGCTCGGGTTCGCCGTGCGCTAGTTCAGCCGGGTCATCCAGCCGTGGGTGTCGGCGAAGGTGCCGCGCTGGATGCCGGTCAGGGTGTCGCGCAGCGCCATGGTGATCTCACCGGGGGTGCCGTCGCCGATGGTGAACTCGCCGTCGGCGTACTTGACCCGGCCGACCGGGGTGATGACCGCGGCGGTGCCGCAGGCGAACACCTCGGTGATCTCGCCGGCGGCCACCTTCTTCTGCCACTCGTCGATGTCGATCTTGCGTTCCTCGACGGCGAACCCGGCGTCGGCGGCCAGTTGCAGCAGCGAGTCCCGGGTGACCCCGGGCAGGATCGAGCCGGACAGCTCCGGGGTGACCAGCCGCGCCGACGCGCCGCTGCCGAACACGAAGAACAGGTTCATGCCGCCCATCTCCTCGACGTAGCGGCGTTCGGCGGC
>NZ_CALDGS010000084.1 GCF_937941905.1 uncultured Mycolicibacterium sp.
TCACGGTCAAGAAGCACCTGCGCGCCCAGGAGATCGCCGCGCAGAACCGGCTGCCGTGCATCTACCTGGTCGACTCCGGCGGCGCGTTCCTGCCGCTGCAGGACGAGGTGTTCCCGGACCGCGACCACTTCGGCCGCATCTTCTACAACCAGGCCACCATGAGCGCGGCCGGCATCCCGCAGATCGCCGCCGTGCTCGGATCCTGCACCGCCGGCGGCGCCTACGTGCCGGCGATGAGCGACGAGACCGTGATCGTGCGTAACCAGGGCACCATCTTCCTGGGCGGACCGCCGCTGGTGAAGGCCGCCACCGGCGAGGTGGTCACCGCCGAGGAGCTCGGCGGCGGTGATCTGCACGCCAGGACCTCCGGGGTGGTCGACCACCTCGCCCACGACGACCGCGACGCGCTGCGCATCGTGCGCGAGATCGTGGCCACCCTCGGCCCGCGGCCCGAAACGCCCTGGCCGGTCGCCGAACCGGTGGACGCTGTCGCCGACCAGACCGAGCTCTACGACGTGGTGCCGGTGGACCCGCGGGTGCCCTACGACGTGCACGAGGTCGTCACCCGGATCGTCGACGGCGGCGAGTTCACCGAGTTCAAGGCCGAATACGGCACCACCCTGGTCACCGGGTTCGCCCGCATCCACGGCCATCCGGTCGGCATCGTGGCCAACAACGGGGTGCTGTTCGGCGAATCGGCGCTCAAGGGGGCCCATTTCATCGAACTGTGCGACAAACGGATGGTGCCGCTGCTGTTCCTGCAGAACATCAGCGGGTTCATGGTGGGCCGCGACTACGAGGCCGGCGGCATCGCCAAGCACGGCGCCAAGATGGTCACCGCGGTGGCCTGCGCCCGGGTGCCCAAGCTCACCGTGGTGATCGGCGGCTCCTACGGCGCCGGCAACTACTCGATGTGCGGGCGGGCGTACTCGCCGCGGTTCCTGTGGATGTGGCCCAACGCCCGCATCTCGGTGATGGGCGGGGAGCAGGCCGCCTCGGTGCTGGCCACCGTCCGCGGCGAGATGACCCCCGAGGAGGAGGAACGGTTCAAGGCGCCGATCCGCCAACAGTACGAGCGGCAGGGCAACCCCTACTACTCCACCGCGCGGCTGTGGGACGACGGCGTCATCGACCCGGCCGACACCAGAACCGTGGTCGGGCTGGCACTGTCGGTCATCGGCCAGGCGCCCCTGGAGCCGGTCTCCTACGGCGTGTTCCGGATGTGATGCGATGAGGCCCGGACTGTTCGACACCGTGCTGGTCGCCAACCGCGGCGAGATCGCGGTGCGCGTCATCCGCACCCTGCGCGCCATGGGCATCCGCTCGGTCGCGGTGTTCAGCGACGCCGACGCCGACGCCCGGCACGTCGCCGAGGCCGACACCGCCGTGCACATCGGCCCGGCCGTCGCCCGGGAGAGCTACCTGCACATCGGGCGGATCGTCGACGCCGCCCGCCGCACCGGCGCCCAGGCCGTCCACCCCGGCTACGGATTCCTCTCCGAGAACGCCGAGTTCGCCGACGCCCTGACCGCGGCCGGCATCGTGTTCATCGGCCCGCCCGCCGCGGCGATCCGCACCATGGGAGACAAGATCGCCGCCCGGGACGCCGTCGCGGCCTCCGGGGTGCCGGTGGTGCCGGGGCTGGCCCGGCCCGGCCTGACCGACGCCGAACTCGCCGCCGGCGCCGACGAGATCGGCTACCCGGTGTTGATCAAGCCCTCGGCCGGCGGCGGCGGCAAGGGCATGCGGGTGGTGCACCGCCGCGACGAGCTGCCCGCCGCCCTGGCCTCGGCCCGCCGCGAGGCGGCCGCCGCGTTCGGCGACGACACGCTGTTCCTCGAGCGGTTCGTCACCAACCCGCGCCACATCGAGGTGCAGGTCCTCGCCGACGGCTTCGGCCACGTCGTGCACCTCGGCGAGCGCGAGTGCAGCCTGCAGCGCCGCCACCAGAAGGTGATCGAGGAGGCGCCGTCGCCGCTGCTGGACGGCCGCACCCGGGCCCGCATCGGCGCGGCGGCCTGCGACACCGCCCGCAGCGTGGCCTACGCCGGGGCCGGCACCGTGGAGTTCATCGTCTCGGCCGACGCGCCCGAGGAGTTCTTCTTCATGGAGATGAACACCCGGCTGCAGGTCGAGCACCCGGTCACCGAGCTGGTCACCGGAATCGATCTGGTGGAACAGCAGATCCGCATCGCCGCGGGGGAGCGGCTGGCGCTCGCGCAGGACGACGTCGCCCTGCACGGCCACGCGATCGAGGCCCGCGTCTACGCCGAGGACCCGGCCGCCGGCTTCCTGCCCACCGGCGGGGAGGTGCTGGCCTACGCCGAACCGGACGGGGTGCGGGTGGACTCCGGCATCCGCACCGGCACCGTCGTCGGCAGCGACTACGACCCGATGCTGGCCAAGGTGATCGCCCACGGCCCGGACCGCGCGGCCGCGCTGCGCGGGCTGGACCGGGCGCTGGCCGGCACCGAGATCCTCGGGGTCACCACCAACATCGAGTTCCTGCGGTTCCTGCTCGCCGACCCCGACGTGGCCGCCGGGCGGCTGGACACCGGCCTGCTGGACCGCCGCGCCCCCGACTTCACGCCCGCCCCGGCCGGCGACGCCGAGCTCGTCGCCGCCGCGGCCGCGCTGTGGCTGCGCGACTGGGCCGCCGCCGGCGCCGATCTGTGGGCCCAACCGTCGGGGTGGCGCATCGGCGCCCACGCCCCGACGGTGCGCCGGCTGCGCTGCGGCGGGCGCACCGCCCACGTCGGCCTCACCGGCACCCCGGCACGGGCCGAGGCGGTGGTGGAGGACGGCGGCCGCGCTCCGGTCGCCGCGGGCCGGGACGGCGACCGGCTGTGGCTCACCCTCGACGGGGTGCGGCGCGCCTGGCGGGTGGCCCTCGACGGCAACCGGGTCTGGCTCACCGCGGCGGGTGCGGTGCACTGCGTCGAGGAGGTGCACGAGGCCCCGGTGCGGCCCGACGAGGCCCACCGCGGCGACGCCGAGCTGCGCAGCCCGATGCCGGGCACCGTCGTGGCGGTGGCGGTGGCCGACGGGGACCGGGTCACGGCGGGCACGCCGGTGGTGACGGTCGAGGCGATGAAGATGGAACACGCGCTGTACGCGCCGGTCGACGGGGTGGTGGAGGTCCTCGTCGGCGTCGGCGACCAGGTCAAGGTCGGCCAGCGGTTGGCCACCATCGTTGCGCAGGAAGAGACAACCGGCGATGACTGATTTCCTGTCCACCGGCACGCTGCCGGACCACTACGTCGAACTCGCCCGCACCGTGCGGGATTTCGCCCAGCAGGTGGTGGCCCCGGTGGCCGCCAGGCACGACGCCGAACACTCCTTCCCCTACGAGGTGGTCGCCGGCATGGCCGAGATGGGCCTGTTCGGGCTGCCGTTCCCGGAGCGCTACGGCGGCATGGGCGGCGACTACTTCGCGCTCTGCCTGGCCCTGGAGGAGCTCGGCAAGGTCGACCAGTCGGTGGCGATCACCCTGGAGGCCGGGGTGTCGCTGGGCGCGATGCCGATCTACCGGTACGGCACCGAGGCGCAGAAAGAGCAGTGGCTGCCCCTGCTGGCCAGCGGAAAGGCGTTGGGCGCCTTCGGTCTCACCGAACCCGGTGGCGGCACCGACGCCGGCTCGACCCGCACCACCGCCCGGCTCGAGGACGGTCACTGGGTGATCAACGGCAGCAAGCAGTTCATCACCAACTCCGGCACCGACATCACCCGGCTGGTCACCGTCACCGCCGTCACCGGCGAGAAACCCGATGGCGGCAAGGAGATCTCGTCGATCCTGGTACCGGTGCCCACCCCCGGATTCACCGCCGAGCCGGCCTACGACAAGGTGGGCTGGAACGCCTCGGACACCCATCCGCTCACCTTCGACGACGTGCGGGTGCCGGAGGAGAACCTGCTCGGCGAACGGGGCCGCGGCTACGCCAACTTCCTGGCCATCCTCGACGAGGGTCGCATCGCGATCGCCGCCCTGGCCACCGGCGCGGCCCAGGGCTGCGTGGACGAAAGCGTCCGCTACGCCAAGGAACGCGAGGCCTTCGGCCGGCCGATCGGCGCCAACCAGGCCATCGCCTTCAAGATCGCCCGGATGGAGGCCCGCGCCCACGCCGCCCGCACCGCCTACTACGACGCGGCCGCACTCATGCTGGCCGGCAAGCCGTTCAAGAAGCAGGCCGCGATCGCCAAGATGATCGCCAGCGAGGCGGCGATGGACAACGCCCGCGACGCCACCCAGATCTTCGGCGGCTACGGGTTCATGAACGAGTTCCCGGTCGCCCGCCACTACCGCGACAGCAAGATCCTCGAGATCGGGGAGGGGACCACGGAGGTGCAGCTGATGCTGATCGGCCGGGAGCTCGGACTGTGAGCGACACCGGAAAGGTCGTCGAACAGCGCGGCCTGTGGTTCGAGGAGTTCGAGGTCGGCACCACCTACCTGCACCGGCCCGGCCGCACCATCACCGAGGCCGACAACGTGCTGTTCACCACGCTGACCATGAACACCCAGGCGCTGCACCTCGACGCGGCGTTCGCCGATGCGCTGCCGCCGTTCAACCAGCGGCTGGTCAACTCGATGTTCACGCTGTCGACGCTGGTCGGCCTGTCGGTGGCGCAGCTGACCCAGGGCACCATCGTGGCCAACCTCGGGTTCAGCGAGATCGCCTTCCCCAAACCGGTGTTCCACGGCGACACCCTCTACGCCGAGACCCTGGTCACCGACAAACGGGCGTCGCAGAGCCGGCCCGGCGAGGGCATCGTCACCCTGCTGCACACCGGGCGCAATCAGCACGGCGACGTGGTGGCCACCGCGGTGCGCAAGACCCTGGTGCGGATGCGGCCCGCGGAGGCGGTCCGGTGACGCTCACCGCCACCGGCCCGGCCTGGCTGTTCTGCCCCGCCGACCGGCCGGAACGGTTCGCCAAGGCCGCCGCCGCGGCCGACGTGGTGATCCTCGACCTCGAGGACGGGGTGGCCGCCAAGGACCGCGAGGCCGCCCGCGCCGCGCTGGTCGACACCCCGCTGGACCCGGCGCGCACCGTGGTGCGGGTCAACCCGGTCGGCACCCCCGACCACGAGCGCGACCTGGCCGCCCTGGCCCGCACCGGGTACACCACCGTGATGCTGGCCAAGAGCGAGTCGGCCGCCCAGGTGCGCGGGCTGGCCCCGCTGGCCGTGGTGGTGCTCGTCGAGACCCCGCTGGGGGCGCTCAACGTCGCCGAGATGGCCCGCGCCGACAACGCCTGGGCCCTGATGTGGGGCGCGGAGGACCTGTTCGCCGTCACCGGCGGCACCAGCAACCGCCGTCCCGACGGCGGCTACCGCGACGTGGCGGTGCACGTGCGGTCCCAGACCCTGCTGGCCGCCAAGGCCTACGGCCGGCTCGCCCTGGACTCGGTGTATCTCAACCTCGACGACCTCGACGGGCTGCGCGCCGAGGCCGACGACGCCGTCGCCGTCGGCTTCGACGCCAAGGTGGCCCTGCACCCCAAACAGGTCGCGGTCATCCGGGACGCCTACGCGCCCACCCCCGAACAGCTGGAATGGGCCAGACACGTGCTGGACGCCGCGCGCGAACAGCGGGGCGCGTTCCAGCTCGGGGGCATAATGGTGGATGCCCCGGTGCTGCGGCGAGCTGAGCGGATCATCGGCCTGGCGCCCGACCCCGGCGCCTGACCGGCAGCCCCGACCAGGGCCCGAGCGCAACCCGTCGCCGCGCCGACACCTCGCGCAGTGACGGCGGGACATGCCGTCACCGGAAGGAGGCGGTATGGCCGTGCAACCGGACCCGGCCGGCGGGTTCGACCCCGAACCCGTTCGACTCGTTGCGCCCGACGGCGCGCCCACCGCCGAGACTCGGTACGGCCGCGAGCTGCCGCCGGAGACCCTCGCCTGGCTCTACGAGCTCATGGTCGCCACGCGCGAGCTCGACACCGAATTCGTCAACCTGCAACGCCAGGGTGAGCTGGCGCTGTACGCGTCCTGCCGCGGCCAGGAGGCCGCCCAGGTCGGAGCGGCCGCACCGCTGCGCAAGACCGACTGGCTCTTCCCGCAGTACCGCGAGCTCGGCGCGTTCCTGACCCGTGGCATCAGCGGGGCCCAGATGAGCGCGGTGTGGCGGGGCAGTTGGCACGGCGGTCTCGGCTTCACCGGCAAATGCGTTGCGCCGATCGCGATCCCGATCGCCACCCAGACACTGCACGCGGTCGGTGCGGCGATGGCCGCACAGCGTCTCGGCGAGGACTCGGTCACCGTGGCGTTCCTCGGCGACGGTGCCACCAGCGAGGGCGACGCCCACGAGGCGCTCAACTTCGCCGCGGTGTTCGGGGCGCCCTGCGTGTTCTGGGTGCAGAACAACCAGTGGGCGATCTCGGTGCCGGTGCGCCACCAGCACGCCGCGCCCACGCTGGCCCACCGCGGCATCGGCTACGGCATCCCCGCGGTGCGGGTGGACGGCAACGACGTGCTGGCCTGTTTCGCGGTGATGGCCGAGGCCGCCCGCCGCGCCCGCACCGGCGGCGGTCCCACCCTGGTCGAGGCCGTCACCTACCGGATGGGCCCGCACACCACCTCCGACGACCCCACCCGCTACCGCTCCGAGCGCGAGCTGCAGGAGTGGGCCGCCCGCGACCCGATCGACCGCTACCGCCGCTACCTGCGCGGTCTCGGGGTGTGGACCGAGCGGCTGGAACAGCGCGCGACCGGCCGCGCGGCCCGGCTGCGCGCCGAGGTGCGCGCGGCCGTCGTCGACGCCCCCGACCCGCCGGTGACCGACCTGTTCGACACGGTCTACCAGGACATCACCGGCGAGCTGGTGCGCCAGCGCGACGCCCTGGTCGCCGAACTGGCGAAGGAGGCCCGAGCATGACCCAGATCGTGGAACGGCCGCCGGAGCGGACCGCACCCGCGGCGACGACCGAACCGACCATGGTCGCCGCGATCAACCGGGCCCTGCGCGACGCGATGGCCGCCGACGAGCGGGTGGTGGTGTTCGGGGAGGACGTGGCGACCCTGGGCGGGGTGTTCCGGGTGACCGACGGGCTGGCCGAGACCTTCGGCGAGCAACGGTGTTTCGACACCCCGCTGGCCGAGTCGGCGATCATCGGGATCGCCGTCGGCATGGCGCTGCGCGGGCTGGTGCCGGTGCCGGAGATCCAGTTCGACGGCTTCAGCTACCCGGCGTTCGACCAGATCGTCAGCCACCTGGCGAAGTACCGGATGCGCACCCACGGCGAGGTGTCCATGCCGGTCACGGTGCGCATCCCGTCCTTCGGCGGAATCGGTGCGGTGGAACACCATTCGGAGTCCACCGAGACCTACTGGCTGCACACCGCGGGGCTCAAGGTGGTCACCCCGGCCACCCCGGCCGACGCCTACTGGCTGCTGCGGCACGCGATCGCCGACCCCGATCCGGTGCTGTTCCTGGAACCGAAGCGGCGCTACTGGACCCGCGGCGTGGTCGACACCGCCACCCCGGCACCGGCCATCGGCGCCGCGCTGGTGCGCCGGCCCGGCCGCGACGTCACCGTCGTCACCTACGGACCGCTGGTCGACACCGCGCTGTCGGCCGCCGGGCTCGCCGCCGACCGCGGCTGGGAGCTCGAGGTGGTCGACCTGCGCTCGCTCAACCCGCTGGACTTCGACACCGTCGCCGACTCGGTGCGCCGCACCGGACGGGCGGTGGTGCTGCACGAGGGGCCGCGCACCCTGGGGTTCGGCGCCGAACTGGCCGCCCGCATCTCCGAGGAACTGTTCTACGACCTGGAGGCCCCGGTACTGCGGGCCACCGGATTCGACACCCCCTACCCGCCGGCGCGCCTGGAGCGGCTGTGGTTGCCCGGGCCGGACCGGCTGCTGGACTGCGTGGAACGGGCGATGAGGCTGCCATGACCGGGCACATCCGCGACTTCCTGGTGCCCGACCTGGGGGAGGGGCTGACCGACGCGACCATCGTCGAATGGGCGGTGGCCGTCGGCGACGAGGTGGCGCTCAACCAGACGCTGTGCACCGTGGAGACGAACAAGGCGCAGGTCGAGATCCCCAGCCCGGTGGCCGGGCGGATCGTCGAACTCGGCGGGGCGGCGGGGGACACGCTGCCGGTCGGGGCGGTGCTGGCCCGCATCCGCACCGACGCCCCGGCCCCGCAACCCGACGGCCGCCACCCGGTGCTGGTCGGCTACGGCGCCGACGCCGGGATGGACACCAGCCGCCGCACCCCGGCCGGGGAGCCGCCGGGCCGGCCGCGCGCCAAACCCCCGGTGCGCAGGCTGGCCGCCGAGATCGGGGTGGACCTGGCCGCCGTCACCGGCACCGGACCGGACGGGGTGATCACCCGGGACGATGTGCTGGCCGCCGCGGCGCACCCGCCGGCGGCCGACGAGCTCATCCCGGTGCGCGGGGTGCAGGCCGCGATGGCGCGCCGGATGTCGTTGGCGCGCACCGAGATACCCGACGCGCATGCGAGCGTGAGCGTCGACTGCAGCGCGCTGCTGCGGCTGCGCGACAGCCTGGCCGAGCCCGCGGTGACGCCGTTCGTGCTCGTGCTGCGGCTGCTGGTGGCGGCCCTGCGCCGGCACCCGGTGCTCAACAGCACCTGGGTGGAGACCCCCGACGGCCCGACCATCCACCGCCACCCGGCGATCCACCTCGGCATCGCCGTCGCCGCCCCGCGGGGGCTGTTGGTGCCGGTGGTGGCCGACGCCGCCGCGCTGACCCTGCGCCAACTGGCCGACCGGGTGGCCCGGCTGATCGACGGCGCCCGTGCCGGCACACTGCCGCCCGCCGAGTTGCAGGGCTCCACCTTCACCGTGAGCAACTTCGGCGCGCTCGGCCTCGACGACGGGGTGCCCGTGATCAACTACCCGGAGGCCGCCATCCTCGGCCTGGGCGCGCTCAAACCCCGGCCGGTGGTGGCCGACGGGCTGATCGTGGCCCGCCACACCATGCCGATCACCTGCGCCTTCGACCACCGGGTGGCCGACGGCGCCCAGGTGGCGGCCTTCCTGTGCGAATTGCGCGACCTCATCGAGGCGCCCGAGCGGGCGCTGCTGGACTGCTAGCGCCGCTTCGCGACTGGACTGCTAGCGCCGCTTCGCGACTGGA
>NZ_CALDGS010000085.1 GCF_937941905.1 uncultured Mycolicibacterium sp.
GCACCGTCGGGGCCGACCACGCCGCCCGGACCACCCGGAACCCCGCCGGCCGCACCGTCGGGACCGATCACCGCGCACGCGGTGCCGTCCGGGTTGACGCACGGCGGTTCCGGTTCGGCGCCGGCCGACGGTGCGAACGCGAACGTGGCGGCGGCGGCCGCACCGGCGAACAGCAGGGGCGTACAGGTCCTGGAAAGTGTCGTGTGCTTCGTCATGCCCGGTCGGCTACCCGCGATCCGGGTCGGGAAACCAACCCGGGCCCGGCTCAGCGCTCCCCGACCGTGACCGTGGTGGCCTGCCGGCCGCTGCCGCGCAGGTAGACGACCTCGACCCGGTCGCCCGGCCGGGTCCGGCGCAGCCCGCTGAGCAGGTCCTCGACGGTACGCACCGGCGCGCCGTTGAACTCCACGACCACGTCGCCGGGCCGCAGCCCGGCCTGCCCCGCCGGGGCGCCGCGGTCCACCTCCGTGATGAGCGCGCCGTCCTCGGTGCGCACCCGCAGGGCGCGCCGCAGCGACGGGGTGATGGGGCTGAGCCCCACGCCGAGGTAGGGGTGGATGGCGCGGCCGTGCTCGAGCAGCTGTTCGGCGACGTCGAGCGCGGTGCCGGCCGGGATCGCGAAGCCCAGCGACACCGCCCCGGTGGACGGCGGCAGATAGGCCTCGTTGATGCCGACCACCCGGCCGTCCATGTCCAGCAGCGCGCCGCCGGAGTTGCCCGGCGAGATCGGCGCGTCGGTCTGGATCAGGTCGACCAGCGACTGGGTCTGCGCACCGGAGCCGGGGATGTCGCGGTGCAGGCCGGAGATCACCCCGGCGCTGACGGAGTTCTGGAAGCCCAGCGGGCTGCCGATGGCCACCGCCCACTCGCCCGGCCGCGGCAGCTCGGTGCGGAACTCGGGCACCGGCAGATCGCCGCGCTCCGAACGGATCACGGCCAGATCGGTGATCTCGTCGGTGGCCAGCACCCGGCCGCGGGCCTCCTCGCCGTCGGCGAAGACCAGGAGCACGTTCTCCGCGTCGCCCACGACGTGGGCGTTGGTGACGATCACGTCGGGGCGCAGCACCACGCCGCTGCCCACACCGTCGCCCTGGCGGACGGTGACCACGCTCGGCGAAAGCCGTTCCACCACATCGGCGAATCCGGCGGCGGGCCCGCTCGGCGCCGGCGCGGCGGCGGTGGTGGTCACCGTTTCCGTGGGCGCCGAGGTGGTGGTGGCGCCGGGCTGGCGTCCGGTGCCGGCGCAGCCGGCGGCCGTCAGCGCCGCGGCCAGCACGACCGCGGCCAGTCCTGCCGATCTCATGCGAACACCTTCGTGAATCTCGGTGGGAGCACGCGCAACACAGCGGTCAGCGGGAGCCACGGCCAGCGCGGCACCACCGCGCGGCCGCATTCCCGCTCGATCGCCTCGACCATCTTGCGGGTGCCGGTGGCGTTGTCGACCATGAACATCGCCTTGCCGGCGCGGGCCGTCATCTCCGACTCGATGTAGCCGGGCTCGAGCACGGTCACCCGGATCGGGCCGGTGGGGTACTCGGCGCGCAGCGACTCACCCAGCGACGACAGGCCGGCCTTGCTGGCGGCGTAGGCGGCCTTGTGGCCGGGCACGCCCTTGTTGGCCAGCACCGAGGAGATGAGCACCAGATGCCCCGAGCCGGTGCGCTTGAACAGCTCCAGCGCGGTCTCGATCTGCACCAGCGCGGCGACCAGGTTGGTCTCGATGGTGGCCTTGTTGGCGTAGAGCTTGCCGCCGCCCAGCGGCCAGCCCTTGCCCAGCCCGGCGTTGACGATCACCCGGTCGAGGCCGCCGAGCTCGTCGGCGAGCCGGCCGAACACCTCCGGGACGCGGTCGTGGTCGTTGACGTCGAGCTCGGCGATGGCGACCTTGATGAAGGGGTGCCGGTCGGTCAGCTCGGCCTTGAGTTCCTCGAGCCGGTCGGTCCGGCGGGCGCACAGCGCCAGGTCGCGGCCGCGGGCGGCGAACTCCCGGGCCATGCCGGCGCCGAGCCCGGAGCTCGCGCCGGTGATGAGGATCTTTCGGCGGGTCACGCGGGCAAAGCCTAGCGGCTGTTACTTCAGCAGCCGGGAAAGACGGCGGTCGGCGAGCACCTTGCCGCCGGTCTGGCAGGTCGGGCAGTACTGGAAGGACCGGTCGGCGAAGGACACCTCGCGCACGGTGTCGCCGCAGACCGGGCAGGGCAGGCCGGTGCGGCCGTGCACCCGCAGCCCGGAGCGCTTCTCCCCCTTCAGCGTGGCGGCCTGCCGGCCGACCGAGCGCGCCACCGCGTCGGTGAGCACGCCGATCATCGCGTCGTGCAGGGCGGCGAGCTGGGCGTCGGTGAGCTTGCCGGCGGTGGCGAACGGGGAGAGCCGAGCGGCGTGCAGGATCTCGTCGCTGTAGGCGTTGCCGATGCCGGCGATCACTTGCTGGTCGGTGAGCGCGGTCTTGAGCCGGCCGGTGCTGCCGGCCAGCGCCGCCCGGAGCCCGTCGGGGGTGAGTTCGAGCGCGTCCGGTCCGAGCGCGGCGATGCCGGGCACCCGGGCCGGGTCGTCGACCAGCCAGACGGCCAGCCGCTTCTGGGTGCCGGCCTCGGTGAGGTCGAAGCCCACCCCGTCGCCGAGGTGCACCCGCAGCGCGATGGAGCTCCTGCCGGGTTTGGGCGGGGTGGCGGCGAGCTGGTCCGACCAGCGCAGCCAGCCGGCCCGCGACAGGTGGGTGATGAGCCAGTGGTCGCCGGCCTGCAGGCCGAGGTACTTGCCCCAGCGCCCGGCGCCGGTGACGGTGCGGCCGTGCAGGGCGGTGGTGGGCGGGTCGAAGGTCTTCAGCGCCGACAGCGCCGCGACGTCGATGCGGGTGACGGTGCGGCCGACGGCGTGGCGGCGCAGGTGGTCGGCCAGGGCCTCGACCTCGGGCAGCTCCGGCATGGCACCAGTCTGCCCGCGGTTGCCGGCCGGCGGGCGCCGAGATCGACGAACGGGCGCGATCCTCTCGCACTTTTCCGCCGAAAGGCACCTTTGGGCGCGATGCGGGCGCTGTGCGTGACGCGCGCCCCATCACCGCGGGGACTGTGAGATCGGGCGTCCACCCGGCATCTGGCTACCCGAAAAATGCACCGAGTGCCAAAATATTTAACGTAGTCGTTACACGGGTATTGGAAAGAGATGTCTGCACCGACGCCGATTCGCCGCCGCCCCTGGCTCCTGCGCGCACTGGGGAGCAACCCGCTGGTGCGATCGCAGGACCGCACCGAGTCCACGATCGCGGCGCTGCTCGTCGTGGTGCTGGCACTGATGATCCCGGTCGCGATGTTCGTCGGCGGCGTCGTCGACAACGACGCCCGCGAGCGCAACGCGCAGTACCTGCAGTCGCTCACCCCGGTCGAGGCCACCGTGACCAGCGTGCGCAGCAACGCCCCGAGCCGCATGCCGCAACTGCTGCAGGTGGCCACCGTGGAGTGGACCTGGGCGTTCGAGCAGCGGACCACCAGCGTCACCCGCAAGGAGCCGACCAAGGTCGGCGATCACCTCACGGTGTGGGTGGACGCCAACGGGCAGGTGGCCGAACCGCCCAAGACCGAGGACGAGCTGCGCGGCCCCGGGCTGGGCGCGGGCCTGGCCACCTGGATCACCGCGGCGGTGGCCTGCCTGGGCATCTGGTACGCGCTGCGGCTGCGGCTGGACCGCCGCCGCTACGCCGACTGGGACGAGCAGTGGCTGCTGTTCAGCACCGGCGGCAACCGCGCCAACCGCGACCGCTGAGCCGGCCGCCGCGTCAGTCCGCGACGCGCAGCAGGTAGGTGTCCATGATCCAGCCGTGCCGCGCCCGGGCCTCGGCGCGCAGCGCGGCGATCCGCTCCCCCACCTCACCCACGGTGCCGGCGGCCAGCAACTCGTCCGGGGTGCCCAGGTAGGCGCCCCACCAGATGCGGGTCCGCGGCGGGCAGGTCAGAAACGAGCACTCCCCGTCGAGCATGACGACGGTGTCGCAGTGCAGCCCCTGCTCACGCAGCTTGCGCCCGGTGGTGATGAGCACCGGCGCCCCCACCTCGTTGAGCGGGATGCGGTGCCGGGCGGTGAGCGCCTGGATCGCGGTGATGCCGGGGATGACGTCCACGCTGATCTCGACGTGCTCGGCGACCCGGTCCAGGATGCGCAGCGTGCTGTCGTAGAGCGACGGATCGCCCCAGGCCAGGAAGGCGCCGGTGCCGTCGGGGCCGAGCTCGGTCGCGATGGCCTCGGCCCACAGCCGGGCGCGGGCGGCGTGCCAGTCGGCGACGTTGCGCCGGTAGTCACCGTCGCGGGCGCGGGGCGGGTCGGGCAGTTCGACGAAGCGGTAGCCGGGCTCCCGGATGAACCGGCGGCACACCTCGCGACGCAGCGCCACCAGGTCGTCCTTGACCTCGCCCTTGTCCATGGCGAAGAACACCTCGGTGTCGTTGAGCGCGGCGACGGCCTGGGCGGTCACGTAGTCCGGGTCGCCGGCGCCGATACCGATGACGTGGATGCGTCGCGTCACGGCGGTGAGTATCCCCCGCCCCGTCCCGCGAGCAGTCGCGGGCACCCCCGATTTCGGCCCCCGCAGGGGGGCTGCGCGTCTACTCGCGGGAAGGGGTGCCGCCTGCCGGGCGAACCGCCACCCCGGCACTAGAACACGTTCTACTATCGGCGGCATGCGGTTCACCTACGCCGAAGCGATGACCGACCCCTCCTACTACATCCCGCTGGCCCGGGCCGCCGAGGCCGCCGGGTATCACGCGATGACGATCGCCGACAGCATCGCCTACCCGTTCGAGTCGGACTCGAAGTACCCGTACACCCCGGACGGCGGCCGGGAGTTCCTGGAGGACAAGGCCTTCATCGAGTCGTTCGTGCTCGCCTCGGCGCTGTGCGCGGCCACCGAGCGGCTGCGGTTCAACTTCTTCGTGCTCAAGCTGCCGATCCGCCCGCCGGCGCTGGTGGCCAAGCAGGCCGGGTCGCTGGCCGCACTGTTCGACAACCGGCTCGGGCTCGGGGTGGGCACCAGCCCGTGGCCGGAGGACTACGAGATCATGGGCGTGCCGTACGCCAAGCGGGGCAAGCGGATGGACGAGTGCATCGAGATCATCCGCGGCCTGACCTCCGGGGACTACTTCGAGTTCCACGGCGAGTTCTACGACATCCCGAAGACGAAGATGACCCCGGCGCCGTCCCGGCCGATCCCGATCCTGATCGGCGGGCACGCCGACGCCGCGCTGCGCCGCGCCGCCCGCAACGACGGCTGGATGCACGGCGGCGGCAGCCCGGAGGAGCTCGACGAGCTGCTGACCAGGCTGCAGCGCTACCGCGAGGAGGAGGGCCGCACCGGCCCGTTCGAGATCCACGTGATCTCGCCGGACGCCTACACCCTCGACGGCATCAAGCGGTTGGAGGACAAGGGCGTCACCGACGTGATCGTCGGCTTCCGGGTGCCCTACATCCTCGGCCCGGACACCGAGCCGCTGGAGCAGAAGATCCGCAACCTGGAGTGGTACGCGGAGAACATCATCGCCAAGCTCTGAGCCGAACCTGACCCACCGGTGGGTTGGCCCGGGCGGTCATGGTGGGATGACTGCCATGGGCGTAATGGACAAGTTCCGTCTCGACGGCAAGGTCGTCATCGTCACCGGGGCCTCCTCCGGCCTGGGGGTGTCGTTCGCCAAGGCATGCGCGGAGGCCGGCGCCGACGTGGTGCTGGCCGCCCGCCGCACCGACCGGCTGCAGCAGACCGCCGAACTGGTGCGCTCGCTGGGCCGGCGGGCGCTGACCGTCGCCACCGACGTGGCCGACCCGCAGCAGTGCCAGGCCATGGTGGACGCGGCGATGGCCGAGTTCGGCCGGGTCGACGTGCTGGTGAACAACGCCGGGGTGGGCACCGCCGTGCCGGCGCTGCGGGAGACCCCCGAGGAGTTCCGCAAGGTCATCGACATCAACCTGAACGGCTCCTACTGGGCCGCGCAGGCCGCCGCCCGGGTGATGCAGCCGGGCAGCTCGATCATCAACATCGCCAGCGTGCTCGGCCTGATCACCGCCGGCCAGCCGCAGGCCGCCTACGCCGCGAGCAAGGCCGGCGTGATGGGGCTGACCCGCGACCTGGCCCAGCAGTGGGGACCGCGCAAGGGCATCCGGGTCAACGCCCTGGCACCCGGCTACTTCGAGTCGGAGATGACCGCCGAGCTCAAGCCCGGCTTCCTGGAGACGATCGCCGAGCGGTCGCTGCTGCGCCGCATCGGTGACCCGGAGGAGCTGGCCGCGACGCTGGTCTGGCTGGCCTCCGACGCCGGCGGCTACGTGGTCGGGCAGACCATCGTGGTCGACGGCGGCCTGGTCATCACCTGACCGATCCGCCCGGTAAGCCATACCGGAACGGCTTACAGTATCGGGCGTGGGCGATTCCGGCCGGTGGCGTGTGGTGCACGTCGGCACCGGTATGACCGGCAGCGTGGCGTTGCGCGCGATCATCGACGACCCCGACCTGGAGCTGGTGGGGGTCAAGGTGTCCACCCCGGACAAGGTCGGGGTGGACGCGGGCCGGCTGTGCGGGCGGCCCGATGTCGGCGTGCCCGCCACCGACGACCTGGACACGGTGCTGGCCGCCGAGCCGGACTGCGTGGCCTACTGCGCGACCGCGGTGCGCCGCGAGGACGAGACGATCGCCGACATCGCCGGCTATCTCGCCGCGGGCGTCAACGTGGTGACGATCTCGGCCATCCCGATGGTGTATCCGGGGGCCGCCCCGGCGCGCTGGCACGACCCGATCGCCGCCGCCGCGCTCCGCGGCGGGGCGACCTTCTACGCCACCGGCTGCGAGCCCGGGTTCGTCAGCCTGAACCTGCCGACGGCGCTGCTGACCGGGGCCGGGGCGGTCGAGTCCTACCGGATGGACGAGTACGCCCTGGACCTCGACCTGGCCTACCCGATCTGGGAGGTGCTGCACGAGTCGATGGGCTTCGGCAAGCCGGACGGGCACGTGCCGGCCCGCATCGCATCCGGCAAGGTCAACGCCGACTGGGAGCCGGTGGTGCGCTACCTGGCCGACATCCTGGGTGCCGACGTGGACCGGGTGGCGCTGGACTGGGAGACGGTGCCGGCGCCGCACGACCTGGACACCGCGCTGGGGGCGACGATCCCGGCGGGCAGCGTCTGCGCGCACCGCTGGCGGCTGGCGGCGATGCAGGGCGACCGGGCGGTGACGGCGGTGCAGTACTTCGCCACGGTGACCTCCACCCCGTGGCCGCCGGCCTGGCCGCGGCCGGTGCAGCCCGGCGGGGGCATGGTGCTCCGGGTGACCGGCAGCCCGAACATGACGCTGGACCTGCGGCTCGAGCCCGGCGCCGACGGCACCAACCCGGGGGTGGCCGCCACCGCGATGGCGGCGGTCAACGCCATCCCCGCGGTGATCGCCGCCCCGCCCGGGGTGCTGGCCTGTCCGCTGTCCGGCCCGGCGGTGGTGACCCGGCAGCTGATCCGGCGCGGTTGAGCCCGGTCCGGGGCTACTCCCAGCGCACCTCGGCCGGCGACTTGTCCGGGCGCAGCCCGCGCCAACTGGACTGGCGCAGCCGCCCGTCGGCGGTGCGTTCGCTGTAGCGCACCTCGGCCACCAGCTCCGGCCGCACGTACCGCACCCCCTTGGCGTCCTGGGGGGAAAGCGGTGCGTCGAACGGGGACTCGTCGGTCTGCAGGGGTGTCAGCAGGTCCTCGAGCCGGGCCAGTTCCCGGTCGGTGAACCCGGTGCCGACGCGGCCGACGAACCGCAGCCCGTGCTCGCCGGGGATGCCGAGCAGCAGCGAACCGATACCGCCGGCGCGCCCACCCGCCCCGGCACGCCAGCCGCCGATGACCACCTCCTGGGTGGTCCACAGCTTGTCCTTGATCCAGGTGTGGGCGCGCCGGCCGGGCTGGTAGATCGAGTCGCGGCGTTTGGCCACCACCCCCTCCCAGCCCCGCTTGCGCGCGTATTCCAGTGCCTGCGGCCCGGTTTCGGCCGGGATGCGGCCGGGGACGACGAGTCCGCCGCCGGCGGCCAGGATCTCGAGCACGCGGCGCCGGTCGTCGTAGCCGACCCGCAGCAGCGAACGCCCGTCGAGCCAGAGCACGTCGAACGCCCAGAACTCCACCCGGGTGGAGCGGGCCCGGTTCTGCATCTCGCCGAAGCTGGGCACCCCGTCGTCGTCGAGCGCGACCACCTCGCCGTCGAGCACCACCCGGTGCTCGGCCAGGTCGGCGGCCAGCGCCTGCAGCTGCGGGAATTCCCCGGTGACGTCGCGGCCGCTGCGCGCCTGCAGCCGCAGCCGGCCGGCGTCGGCGTAGACCAGCAGCCGGTAGCCGTCCCATTTCCCTTCGAACGCATAGTCTTTCGCGTCGAGGTTGGCGATGGAGCCGGGGGTGGCCAGCATCGGCCGGAACTCCGGCATGGTGTGCTGGTCCTTCATCCGGTGGGCGATCCAGTTCTTGCCCTCGGTCCGGATCAGCGCGTAGCGGCCCTGGATCCGGCGGCCGTGCAGGGTGACGATGACCTCGTCGTCGCGGAACTTCTCGGCCTCGTAGGTGCCGGTGTCCCAGATGGTCATCTCCCCCGCGCCGTACTCGCCCGCCGGGATGCGGCCCTGGAAGGTCAGGTACTCCAGCGGGTGGTCTTCGGTGTGCACGGCCAGGTGGTTGGTGGCCGGGTCGTCGGGCAGGTTCTTCGGCACGGCCCAGCTGACGAGCACGCCGTCGCGTTCCAGCCGCAGGTCGTAGTGCAGCCGGCGGGCGTGGTGCTCCTGGATGACGAACCGGTTGCCGGCGGCGCTGCCGGCGACGCGGGCCGGCACCGGTTCGGGGGTGCGGCCGGGGTTGCGCATGCTGCGGTAGGTGGTCAGCCGGTCGGCCACCGGGGCGTCGGCGTCCATCGGGGCGAGCAGGTCGCCGTGTTCGGCGACGCGGGCGAGCACCTCGTCGAAGGTGAGGTGGCGCAGGTCGGGGTCGGCGAGCTCGTCCCAGGTGCGGGGTGCGGCGACGGTGGGGTGGTCGCGGCCGCGCAGCGAGTAGGGGGCGATGGTGGTCTTGGCGGCGTTGTTCTGGCTCCAGTCGACGAACACCTTGCCGGTGCGTTCCCGCTTGGCCATGGTCGCGGTGACCTGCGCGGGCATGGCCTGCTGCAGCTGCAGCGCCACCCGGCGGGCCAGCACCGTCGCGCCCTGCGAGCTGACCGGTTCGGGCAGCGGCACGTACAGGTGCAGCCCCTTGCTGCCGCTGGTCAGCGGGTAGGTTTGCAGGTCGAGCCCGGCGATGAGGTCGCGGATCTCGTGGGCGACCTCGCACAGCTGCGGCATGGTCACCCCGTCGCCCGGGTCGAGGTCGAACACGATGCGGGTGGCCGGGCCCGGCTTGCGGTCCCCGGGCTCGCCGACGAACCGCCACTGCGGCACGTGCACCTCCAGCGCGGCCTGCTGGGCGATCCAGGCCAGCCCTTCGCGGGTGTCGATGATCGGGTAGGTGGTGGTGCCGGACCTGTGCCGGACGGTGGCGCGGTCCAGCCAGTCCGGTGCCGAGGAGGCGAGCTGCTTCTCGAAGAACGACGCCTCGGCCACCCCGTTGGGCCAGCGTTTACGGGTGACCGGCCGGCCGGCGATGTGCGGCAGCATGACCTCGGCGATCTCGAGGTAGTAGGCGAACACCTCGGCCTTGGTGGTGCCGGTGGCCGGGTAGAGCACCTTGTCCGGGTTGGTGAGTTTCACCCGCTCGTAGCGCTCCATCACCTCACGGTATTACCCGCGCTACCGTGGAGTCATGACTCGACTGGTCGCGGTCGTGCTGCTCGGCGCCTCGACGGTGCTGGGCGGACCGGTCGCGGCCGCCGATCCGCGCGACTGGGTGCCCTACTGCTCGGGGAACCAGACCCCGGCCGACGACAACTGCCGGCCCGCACCGCAGCAGGAGCCGCCCGGGGACGCCCCGGGCGCGAACCCGGAGACCCCGGTCGGGGTGAATCCGGGCAGTGAGCCGCTGATCTAGCCGAGCCGCCGGCGCATCGCGGGAAAGGATCTGACGTGACCGACCGGGCACTGGTGATCGGCGAGGCGCTGATCGACGTCGTCTCCCGCGACGGGCGGGTGATCGGCGAGTACGTCGGCGGCAGCCCGCTCAACGTGGCCGTCGGCCTGGCCCGGTTGGGCCGCAAGGTGGACTTCCTGACCCACATCGGCACCGACACGCGCGGCCGGCGCATCGCCCGCTCCGTCGAACACGCCGGGGTGCAGTTGGTTTCGGGCAGCACAACGGCGTCACGCACCCCGACCGCGTCGGCCGAGGTGGCCGGCGACGGGTCGGTGACCTACTCGTTCGACATCGAGTGGCGGCTGTCCGGCACGCCGGAGGTGGCCCCGCCCGCGGTGGTGCACACCGGTTCGCTCGCCTCGGTGCTCGAGCCCGGCTGCCGGGCGGCCGCGGCACTGCTGGACGCCTATCACCTGTCGGCGACGGTGAGTTTCGACCCGAATGTGCGGCCCGGCGTGGTCGAGGACGAGGACATCGCGCGCAGCCGGATCGAGCGGTTGGTGGAGCGCTGCGACCTGGTCAAGGCCAGCGACGAGGACCTGCGCCGGCTGGAGCCGAACCGGTCACCGGAGCAGATCGCGGCGAACTGGCTGGAGGCGGGACCGGCGCTGGTGGTGGTGACGACGGGCGCGCAGGGGGCGTTCGCGATGTGCGCGGACGGGATGGTGCGGGTGCCCGCCCTGCCGGTGGGGGTGGTCGACACCGTGGGGGCCGGGGACGCGTTCATGTCCGGACTGCTCGACGCGCTCTGGTCGCAGGGCATGCTCGGTGCCGACCGGCGCCCCCAGTTGCGGCGGATCGACCTGCCGACACTGGAATCCGTGTTGCGGACGGCCACCGTCTCGGCGGCGCTGACGGTGACCCGGGCCGGGGCGGACCTGCCGGACCGGGCCGCCCGTGATGCGGCGCTGGCGTCGTATTTCGGTCAGTGACCTGGTCGAATGCCCGAAAAGGGGAATACTGGCGGTATGCGCTCCATTTGGAAGGGCTCGATCGCCTTCGGCCTGGTGAACGTGCCGGTCAAGGTCTACAGCGCGACCGAGGACCACGACATCAAGTTCCACCAGGTGCACGCCAAGGACGGGGGGCGCATCCGCTACAAGCGGGTCTGCGAACTCGACGGCGAGGAGGTGCAGTACCGCGACATCGCGCGGGCCTACGAATCCGACGACGGCCAGACGGTGATCATCACCGACGAGGACATCGCCACCCTGCCCGAGGAGCGCAGCCGGGAGATCGAGGTGGTCGAGTTCGTGCCGGCCGACCAGATCGACCCGTTGATGTACGACCGCAGCTACTTTCTGGAGCCGGATTCGAAGTCGACGAAATCCTATGTGCTGCTGGCTGAGACGCTCGCCCAGACGGACCGGGTGGCGATCGTGCACTTCTCGCTGCGCAACAAGACACGGCTGGCGGCGTTGCGGGTCAAGGATTTCAGTAAGCGCAACGTGATGGTCATCCACACGCTGCTGTGGCCGGACGAGATCCGCGACCCGGATTTCCCGTCGCTGGACAAGGAAGTGGAGCTCAAGGCGGCCGAGCTGAAGATGGCGAGCCAGGTCGTCGAGTCGATGACCGAGGATTTCAACCCGGACCAGTTCCGGGACGTCTACCAGGAGCAGCTGCGTGAGCTGGTGCAGGCCAAGCTCGAGGGCGGCGAGGCGTTCACGGTCGAGGAGCAGCCCGCCGAACTCGACGAGACCGAGGACGTCTCGGACCTGCTGGCCAAGCTGGAGGCCAGCCTGAAGGCGCGGCAGCAGGGCACCTCGGAGCAGGGGGATTCGGCCGGGGCGAAGAAGGCCGTCCCCAAGAA
>NZ_CALDGS010000086.1 GCF_937941905.1 uncultured Mycolicibacterium sp.
CCTCGGTGCCCTCCTCGACGACGACGACATCCTCTTCGACGACCTCCTCGACGACGATGTCATCGTCTGCGGCCTGCACCCAGACCAGCAGGTCCTCGACGCCGTCGTTGTAGACCACCCGGTCGGGCGCGGGGCCGGTGACGTCGAAGTAGACCTTGCCGGTGGTCTTCTGGCCCTCGGGCAGCGTCGCCGGGTTCACCCCCTGCGGGGTGGCGACGAAGAACAGGGCCCGGTAGGTCGGGCCGTCGCCGGCGCGCGCGTTGAGGTTGGACACGATCGGGGTGACCGCGCCGTGGATCGCCTCGTCGGTGGCGGTGGCCTCCCACAGGGTCCCCTGCACCTGGTAGGGGATGGTGTCGGTGCTGGGCCGCAGGTCGGTGATGGTCCAGCCCTGCACCACACCGTTGTTGTTCAGCACGCCCCGTTCGCCGAGTTCGAGGATCTTGCCGGGCGTGCCGTCGGCCGGGTAGGCGGCGGCGACGGCCGACGCCCCGAGGGCACCCGCAGCGGCGATCGAGGTGGCGGCGACAATGGCGCGAATCTTCACGGTCTGGCTCCTGAATCGAGTCGTTCCGGATAGCACGTCATGCCGTATCGGTTGCACGACAGCAGGAAGCCCCCTTTTTTGAACTCCCCGTCTTAGTGTGCCGTACGGGTGCGGCGCCGGTGCGCCGACCGCCGGATTGAACCGGCGCCGCGCGGGGAACTCACGGGCCATGACCACCGACAAGACCGGCGCGCCCACCACCGTCACGGCCGAGCCGGACCGGTTCACCATCGCCGTGGACGACCGTCCGGTCGGCCGGCTGGAGTTCCGCGACGCCGCCGGCAAGCGGGTGTTCACCCACACCGGGGTGGACGAGGCGTTCCAGGGCCGCGGGCTGGCCACGATCCTGGTCGGCGCGGCGTTGCAGGCCACCGTCGAACGGGGCCTGCGCATCGTGCCCGAGTGCCCGATGGTGGCCGACTACCTGCGCCACCATCCCGAGTTCAACGCCGTCGTCGACCCGGCCTCCTGACCGGCCGGCCGAAGTTATCCACAGGCACTATCCACAATGTGGATGAATTACACACAGGTAATTCAGCTGGTCAGCGCGGTTTGAGCAGGATCACCGGGATCTCGCGCTCGGTCCAGCTCTGGTAGGTGTCGAAGTCGGCGTAGAGCTCCACCAGCCGCGGCCACAGCCGGTCCCGTTCCTCGGGGGTGGCCCGGACCGCGTGCACGGCGTATCGGTTCGGGCCGATCTCGACGTGGGTGTCCGGGTTGGCCAGCAGGTTGCGGTACCACTGCGGGTGTTCGGGCCGGCCGCCCTGGGAGGCCACCACGACGATGTCCTCGCCGTCGCGCATGTACAGCAGCGGGACGACGAAGAGCTTGCCGGACTTGCGACCGCGGTGCTCGAGCAGCAGGGTGTCGACGGGTTTGCGGAATCCCGCGCCGATGCGCCACTTGCCGCCGATGCGGCCGCCGGTGCGGCGGTACACCCACACGTGGGCGCGGGTCGCGTAGCGGAAGACGACGGGCAGCCAGGCGGCGTCGAGTTGCCTGGGGCGGGGCTTGCCGGTCATTTCAGGTACTCCGCGGTGGTGCCGCCCAGCGGCATCGCCGGCAGGCCGAGCTTGCGGTGGTCCCAGCTGCGCACCCGCTCCGGGCGGATCCGCACCGCGACGCGCTTGTTCATCATCTGCTCGACGAACGGCTTCATCTCGTCGGTGTAGGGGCCGGTGTAGCGCTCCCACACGTTGCGGCAGACCCGGAACAGGGTGTCCTCGTCCTCGACGATCTCGGCGGTCGCGTCGATGGACACCCCGCGCAGCTGGTCGTAGGTCTCGCCGTCCTCGATGAGCACGGTCGCGGTCGGGTTGCGGCGCAGGTTCAGCGTCTTCTGCGACTTGGCCTTGGTCTCGAACCAGATCTCGCCGTCGAGCACGGCGTACCACATGGCCACCAGGTGGGGCCGTCCGTCGGGGAGGACCGTGGCCAGGGTCGCGGTGCGGTTGCGTTCGATGAACTCGGCGACCTCGGCGTCGGTCATGACGATCTTCGCGCGTTCGTTGATGCCCACGCGGCCATATTGACAGGTGTCATCGGTCACGTGGCGGGATGCCCTGTGATTCAGACCGCGAACTCGACCTCGTAGGCCACGGCGTAGCGGCGGGTGGCGGCGTGCGGCCGGAACAGCCCCCCGCCGTCGGCGCACCAAGTGACCACGCGGCGCAACCGTTTTTCCGGCGGCAGCCGCCGGGCGATCATGACGGCCAGCGCGGCCCGCATGGCCTCGATCCCGCGGCGCTCCAGCTCGGGCGTGACGGACAGATCCCACATCGTTTCCTCGACCGGCATGGCACCGAGTGTGCTGTTACAGATGTGACGTGTGTTACATCTGGCGCGGCGTGCCGGGGTGTCGCATTGGCCCCGAGTTGGTCACGGAACGGTCACGGCGCCGGGGATTCCCGCGCCCGCCCGGCCGGCACTGCGCCGGCCGGGCGGGCGGGTCCGCGTTACCCGGCGACCGACGACCCGCCGCCCGGGACGAACTTCCACGACCCGAGCACCCCCACGCCGGTGGCCGGGTCAACCTCCAGCAGGGGCAGGTCCTCGAAGTCGTCCGGGACCGGCTCCGCCGGGCTCGCGATCACCTCGCCGTTCGGCAGCACGACCACCGCCCGCAGACACTCCGATCCGTCGTCGCCGCGGACCAACCCCGCCACGTAGACGTGGTCGCCGGCGACCGCGAGATCCCATGCGCCCCAGTTGAACCACTCCGACAGGTCGACGACGGTCGCGGTGCCGGCGGCGGTGTCGAGGATGTGCAGGCGCACCGTGTCGCGGTTGTCGTCGACCGAGTACACATCGTCGACGACATACACCGTCCGCCCGTCCGGGCCGAGCGCGATGAACGCGGCCCAGAACTCCTCCGGGCTCTCGGCGATGACGGTCGGCGCGCCGAGCACCGCTCCGTCCATGCCGATCAACGCGAGGCGGTAGGTCTCGGTCTGTTCGTCGTAGAGCTCGGCCAGCACCGTCGGTGATCCGTGCGGCCAGGCCACGTCGAACAGCCAGTTGAACGGCAACGGCACGGTCACCGGTTCGGCGTCCGGGTCGGTCAGATCGACGACCTCGACGGAGAGGGTCCACTCGTCGGCGACTTCGTCGAACCACTGGCCGAACACGTACAGCCGGCCGTTCTCGCTGTCGACGCCCCAGCTCCAGATCAACTCCTGGGCGCTGGTGAACACCGTGACGGCCGCCGTGCGGGTATCGACGACGACGAACGCGTACCCGTCCGGATCGGCCAGCAGCGCATAGCCGTCGACCACCGAGATCCCGAATTCGGACGGCAGGTCCGCGGCCGGGACCTCGATGGACCGGATGTTGTTCGGATCGGCTTCGTCGACGATCGTCAGGTACACCCCCGTCGCGGACCACACCAGCAGGTACGCGCTGCCGTCGGCGAACGCGATGTGCGGAGCCGCGAACGCGTACGGCCCGATATCGGCTGACACGGGGACGATGAACCCGTCGATCTCGCCCGTCGCGATGCCCTCCGGCCCGACGATCGTGACCGTGGTCGAGCCGTACGGCGACATCGCACCGTTGAACAGGTAGACCCGGTCGCCGTTGACGATGGGGCGATAGCTGATCGGAATGGACAACGACTCGTCGGGATTGTCGAAATCCACGAGAGCAACCTGGAGTCGCGCCGTGACGGCGTCGATGAGAACGAAGACCGGCCGCCCGTCGATCGACTCCGGAACTTCGGGATCACCGAAGATCGCGGCCGGTAGCGACTCGAACCACACGGCCTTCGCCGCGTCCACGGTCCTGCCGTGGATCGGCGTGATGTGCGTTCCCAGTGTGCCGTAATCGAATCCCACGAGGTAGAACGCATCGCCCTTCGACTCGACGGAGATGGGGACGTAGTCCTCGGTGGTGAAGATGATCTCGGGATCCGCGAGCGGGTCGTCGAGATCGATCACCAGCACCTGCCCGGATCCCTCCACCATGATGAACTCCGAGTAGACCGGCTCGGCAACCATCTTCGTTGTCGTCAGGTAGGCGATCCGGGCCGCTTCGTCGACGGCCAGCGGCTTCAGCCACGGCTGGGTCACCGCGGCGTGCAGGCCTTCCACCGCCAGTTCGCCGACCTCGCCGGCGGCGTCGACGATGTAGATGTGCACGGTGCCGGTCATGTCCACCAGACCGTCGTCGCGCACCGTGTTGGTCGACTCGACGGTGACGATGTAGGCCCGTCCGGTCTTTTCGTCGACATAGATCTGGCCGGACCCGTACCCGGCGAGATCGAGCTCGATCACGTCCGCGCCGGGTGCACCGATGAGCAGCTTGGTCTTGGCGGTGGTCCACTCGTCGCTCTCCTCCACGGCGAGGACCAGGGTCTGTCCGGTGGTCGGGTTCAGCACCGGGCCGCCCTGGAGCGCGAACCCGTCGGGCGGCTCGATCAGGCCGGGGCCGCCCGGGATCTGCACCCACTCGCCCGGTTCGACCTCACCGTCGGCCTCGATCCGGATCCGGTAAGTGGCCGAGGCGGTGCCGTGGGACAGCAGCAGCCCGGCGATACCGTGCACGTGGGCACCGGTGTCGCTGACCACCACCGTGACGTTGACGATCTGGCCGGCCTCGATGCCGCTGATGACGATGTCACCGGTGTGCGGGTCGAACGACTCGACCGTACCGTGGCTTGTCGTGGCCTGGTAGGTCAGCGGATCACCGTTGATGTCGACGAACACCACATTGAGCTTGCCGGTGACCGCGTAGGTGCCGTCGTCGCCCAGGGTGATCTGCGGGTCGGCCGGGGCGGCCGAGGTCGTGATCGCGATCGGGGTGTCGTTGTTGAAGATCCGCTCGATCTGACGCACCATCCCCCAGATCGCGTCGGCGACCGGGTTCCCGGTGCCCGGCGCATCGATCGCGGGGTTGTATCCCAGCAGCCCCAAGAGCGCCCGCACCAGATCCCGGATCGGCTGAAAGCTGCCCGCTACGGACGGGTTTCCGACCAGGGTGATCGTCCCGGACACCCCCGCCGCTGCGTCCGCACCCGAATCACCGCCGCCGGACGCGGCGGCCACCGCGGCCTTGCCGCCGAGCACCAACTCCGGCGCGGACACCGGGCCGGAGGCCACCGACTGATCGGTGCTGCCGGACCGGGTTTCGTTGCGCCGCAACGCCGCCCACAGCAGCGCCAACATCGGGGTGCCGTCGACCGGGCCGTCGCCGTAGGCGGCGCCGACCGAGAACCCGAGTGCCTGCAGCAGACCCCGCAGCGCGAACCCCAGCTCGGTCTCGGTGTCGGCGGCCGCCGCCTCGTCCGGGATCGTGATGACCGTGCCCGGCGGCGGGGCATCCGGCAGCGCCGCCGGGTCGTAGGTGGAGACCACGCTGACCGCGCCGGTGGCCGGATCGGCCTCCACCGGCGAGCCGGCCTCGGCAGGTCCACCCACCAACGCGTCCCAGACGCCGGCCGGGACCACCACCACGTGCGGTCCGAGCGGTCCCGGCAGGGCGGCGGCACCGCCGTCGGAACCGCCGGCGGAGGAGACGGTTTCGGCCGCGGCGCCCCCCTCACCGGTCGGGGCCTCCCGGACGGGTGGCACCTCGTCGACGGGCTCCGGGTCGTCCGGATCCTCGACCGGCGGCGTCTCCTCGGTGGTTTCGACCTCCCCGGAGTTGGTCGTCTCATCGAGTTCGTCGAGTTCGGCCGGCTCGTCGAGTTCGGCCAGCGCATCGGCCGGGATCGCATCGAGCGGGTCGTCCGGTTCTTCGTCGTCTCCGCTCCCGCCGGCACCGGCGCCGGCCGCGCCGCCGACCGTCGCACCCGTGTCGACCGGCCCGGGATCACCGGCGGGGGTCGATTCGCCCTCGCTCACCCCGCCGGGCTCACCGGCGCTGTCGCTGGCGGCCGACGACGAATCCGACCCCGTGTCGGTGTCGGCCCAGGCCACCCCCAACGGGTTACCGAGCACACCCCCGACGCCCAGCGCCACCGCCAGCGCGCCCACCCGACCGACGAATGTTCCGTATCCCACGACGACCCCCACGGAAGTCCGATACCGGCTGCTCCATAGCAACTGATTTACGCTGACGTTAACGGGCCTCGGCGCGCACTCGCATGCGGTCGTTGTCATCCGTTCGGAGGAATACCGGCGCGTAATCGATGCTCGTCGTCGCGGACACAGCCGAACGGACGACACGCCGCCTGGGATCGTCGTCGCCGCCGTCCGAGGCGGTGGCACGCACCGGAGATGCCGATTCAGCAAACACCACCGACGTCACGTGCGCGGCGTGCTCCCGGTTGTCCACAGGCCCGTCCCTGCTGTTCGCGCAGGTCGCGGCCCGGTGTCGAGATTGGCGCCCGGCTATCCGCTGCGCCCGGGTGACGATCACCTCGACGGGAGGGGGTGCGTCGATGACGGTGACGGTCTCCGCGGTGCGGGCGGCCCGGCCCGAGCGGCTCACGGCCGCAGCCGCCGAGCTGGGCGCACCGATCGCCCGGCTGGACGCCCTGCTCACCGCCGAACGCCAAGCGCTGGCAGCGCTTCGCCGGTCCTGGACCGGCGGCGCGGCCGAGGCCGCGGTGGCCCGCGGCGAGGCCGAGGTGGACCGGCAGGAGGAGCTGCGCACCCGGCTGGTGGCACTGCGGCGCGCACTGGACGCCGGCGGCGGCCGACTCGATCACGCCCGGGCGGCACTGCTGTGGGTGGTCGGGGTGGTGGAGGCCACCGGCTACCGGGTGCGCGACGACGGCACCGTGGTTCCGCCGCCGGTGCCCGCACTGCTCGTCGTGCCGGCCGCCGCCTGGACGGCGGTCGTCCGGACACTGCTGGCGCTGTTCACCGCGCTCGACGCCGAGGCCGCCGCTGCGGTCCACGCGGCGGTTGCCGGGCCGCTACCGCTGAATCCCCCGGGCACACTGGGCGATCCGCGCCGCCTGCCACCGCCGCACACGCCGGCCGAGCAGGTCCGGCGGTGGTGGGACTCGCTGAGCCGGGCCGAACAGCAGGGCCTCGTGGCCGCTCATCCGCCGGAGTTGGGTGCCCGCAACGGGATTCCGGCCGCGGTGCGGGACCGGGTGAACCGGGCGGTGCTGCACGACGATCTGGCCCGGGTACGCATCGCCGCCGACCGCGCCGGGGTGACCGTCGACGCGGTGCTCGGCCGGCCGGGCGCGTACGGGCTGACCGCGGCCGACGTCGCCCGCTTCCGCGGCGCACGCCATACCGAGAACGACCTGAACTGGCTGCGCGACAACGGATCCGGGCCGGGCGCCCCGGTGCTGCTGTGGCGTTACGACCCGGTGGCGTTCCGCGGGCAGGGCCGGATCGCGGTGGCGGTCGGGGATCCCGACACCGCGCGGCACACCGCGGTGCTGGTCCCCGGCACGGGCAGCGGTCTCGGCCGGGACTGGCTGCAGCGCAGCGGGGTGGCCGCGGTCTCCGGTCAGATGCAAGCCCGGCTGCCCGGGGAGGCGACGTCGGTGATCGCGTGGCTGGGCTACGACGCCCCGGACAGCATGGCCGATAAGCGGGTGACCACGCCGTGGCTGGCCCGCCTGGGCGCACCCCTGCTGGCCGCCGATGTCAACGGGCTGGAGGCGACCCATGCGGGCGGGCCGCGGCACGTGACGGTGATCGGGCACTCCTACGGGTCGACCACCGTCGCCGACGCGTTCGCCGTCGCCGGGATGCGGGCCGACGACGCGGTGCTGCTGGGCAGCCCGGGCACCGACCGGGCCGGCAGCGCCGCGGATTTCCACCTGCCCGAACACGGCCGGGTCTACGTGGGGGCGGCCTCCAGCGACCCGATCAGCTGGATCGGTCAGACCGGGCTGCTGCCCGACGTCCTCAATCATCTCCTGAACTACCCGGTCGGGCCCGAGGCCGGGCTGGGGCGCGACCCGGCCGGTGCGGGTTACGGGGCGGTGCGCTTCGACGCCGAGGTACCCGGCCGCACGCTCCCGGACAAGGACCACCACTCCGCGTACTTCGATCTCGGCAGTGAGTCGCTGCGCGCCATCGCCGACATCGCCACCGGCGCCGGGGCCGACCTGGCCGAGCGCGGCCACACCGCCGAGGGTCGCCGGCAGGTGCACATCGGGTTGCCCGACCGGATCGAGCTGCCCTGGCTCGGTGAGATCGACCTGCCCGACTGGCGGGTCCGGGTGCCCGGCACACCGGCCGTCGTCGATCCGGAGGGCCGCCGCACCGATGTGCACGGCGGCCACCAGTACTGAAGGTCGACCCCTACCGACGTGTCAACGAGGTGCCGCGCCGCCGATGGCGCGGCCGCCGGCGTCGTCCTGGGCCAGGTAGTCGTCGGCGGCCTTCAGCAGCGCGTCGCCGTAGCCGGTGGTTCCGGCGGCCCGCGTGGCGGTTGCCTCCCGAACGAGGTCGCGCACCGCGCGGCAGGCCCCGGCGGTGGCGAGCGGTCCGACCGCCGCGGCGCCCTCGACCGCGGTCTCGGCGCGCAGGGCCGCCAGCTCGGTGCCCGCGGTCAGGAAGGCCGCCCCAGCACTGACCAGGGCAGCGGGATCGACATGCAGCGGCTCGGTCATGACTCGATGCTATGGGCGCCGACGGCGGTCGCCCCGCACGAAAATCCGCCGCCACAACGACGAAGGCCGCGACCCCGAGGTCGCGGCCTTCCGCGGTGGGCGAAGGGGGACTTGAACCCCCACGTCCCGAAGGACACTGGCACCTGAAGCCAGCGCGTCTGCCATTCCGCCACTCGCCCTGACGAGATAGGGAGCGTAGCACTAGGTGCCGTCCGGTTCCAAAACGGTCCCCGGACCTGCGCCGGTGACGTCGGCCACGCGCCCCACCGCGGTCGGCCGCGGCGCTCGACCCGGCCGGGGCAGCGCCATTGAGCTGCGCCGACGCGATTCTCAGAATTCTGTTGGTGCCGCACCGTCGGCTGCGACAACTACCATGCAGATAACACCGACGACGTGCCGAGAACCGACCAACACAACGAGCGAGGCGAGCAGACATGGGTCTGGCCGACCGGATCGAGCGCAAACTCGAGGCGACCGTCGGCGATGCCTTTGCCCGGGTGTTCGGCGGGTCGATCGTGCCGCAGGAAATCGAGACCGCACTGCGGCGGGAGGCCGACGCCGGGGCGCGCGGAGTCGGCGGTGGCCGTATTTTGGCACCCAACGACTACGTCATTACGCTCAGTGAACCGGACTATCGGAAGGTGAACGCCGACCCCGATATCACCGCCACGACTTTTGCCAAATACCTGGAGGGATACATCCGTGACCAAGGTTGGCAAACGTATGGTGATGTGGTCGTCAGATTCGAGCAGTCGGCGAGCCTGCACACGGGCCAGTTCCGCGCCCGCGGCGCGGTCAACCCCGACACCACCGGCGGCACGTCCGCCCCAGCGCAACGAGACCGCGCGTACATCCCAGAACCAGGAGTACCACCGATGACCGACAACCCGAGCTACCGCGGCGGCCAAGGACCGGGGCGACCTGCCGACGAGTACTACGACGAGCGGTACGGCCGCCCGGAGGAGGATCGCGGCCAGTACCCGCCGCAGGACCAGGGTGGTTATCCCCAGCCGGAGTACGCCCAGCCGCAGCAGCCCCAGCAGCCGGAGTACCCGCAGCACGAGCAGGGCGGGTACCCCCCGCGCGGCGGCTACCCCGAGCAGCAGGGCTACCCGGCGCAGGGCGGATACCCCGAGCAGGGCTACCCGCAGCAGCAGCCGTACGAGCAGCGGCCGCCGGCCGGTTACGGCCCGCCGCCGGGGTACGACCAGGGGTACCGGCCCGCGCCGGGCGGCTACCCGCCGCCCCCGCCGGCCGGCCAGCAGCCCTACGGCCCGCCGCCGTCGGGTGAGTACGACTACGGTCGTCCGCCCGCGCCGCCGCGCCACGAGGACTACCGCCGTCCGGAGCCGCGTCCGGCCTACCCGGACCAGGGCTACGGGCAGCAGCCCTACGGCCGTCCCGAGTACGGCCAGCCCGAGTACGGCCGCTACGAGCAGGGCGGCTACGCCGACCAGGGCTACGGCTACGGCGCCGGCCACGGCGCTCCGGCCGATCAGGGGTACGGGGCCGATCAGGGGTACGGGGCCGATCAGGGCTACGGG
>NZ_CALDGS010000087.1 GCF_937941905.1 uncultured Mycolicibacterium sp.
GGCCGGCACCAACGCCCACCACGGCAGCGGCGACTGCTTCGTCGCCGAGGCCGACGAGAGCGACGGCTCGCTGCTGGAGTACACCCCGGACGTGGCGGTGGTGACCAACATCGAGGCCGACCACCTGGACTTCTTCGGCAGCGAGCAGGCCTACGCCGAGGTGTTCGACGCCTTCGTCGAACGGCTCGCCCCGGGCGGGGCGCTGGTGGCCTGCGTCGACGACCCGGGCGCGGCCGCGCTCGCCGAACGCACCGCTGCGCTGGGCATCACCGTGCTGCGGTACGGGTCGGCCGACCGCGACGACCTGGCCGCCCGGCTGCTGAGCTGGGAGCAGCAGGGCACCGGCGCGGTCGCCCACGTCCAGCTCGCCGGGGAGCGGCACCCGCGGGTGATGCGGTTGTCGGTGCCCGGCCGGCACATGGCGCTCAACGCCCTCGGGGCGCTGCTGGCCGCCGTCCGGGCGGGCGCCCCGGTGGAGTCGGTGCTGGACGGGCTGGCCGGGTTCGAGGGGGTGCGGCGGCGGTTCGAGCTCGTCGGTACCGCCGCCGACGTGCAGGTCTTCGACGACTACGCGCACCATCCCACCGAGGTGCGGGCCACCCTGGCCGCGCTGCGCAACGTCGTCGACCAGGCCGGCCGCGGCCGGGCGGTGGTGGTGTTCCAACCGCACCTGTACTCGCGCACGCAGACCTTCGCCCGCGAGTTCGGCGCGGCGCTGTCGGCCGCCGACGAGGTGTTCGTGCTCGACGTCTACGCCGCCCGCGAGCAGCCGATCGCCGGGGTGAGCGGGGCGAGCATCGCCGAGCACGTCACCGTCCCGGTGACCTACCTGCCGGACCTGTCGGCGGTGCCGGCCCGGGTGGCCGAGGCCGTCCGGCCCGGGGACGTGGTGGTCACCATGGGCGCCGGCGACGTCACCATGCTCGGCCCGGAGATCCTGGATGCGTTGCGCGCCAGGGCGAACCGCACCGCACCCGGCAGCTGGGGGCCGCCCCGCCGATGACCGAGCCCACGCCGCCCGACAGCGGGGCCGCCGCGCCGCCCGACGACGGCCCGCGCCGGCAGGCCCGCCGGGAGCGGGAGGCGCGCCGGGCCGCCCGCGAGCGCGCCCGGGCGATCGAGCAGGCCCGCCTGCAGGCCCGCCGCCGCGCGCTGGCCCCGCCCGCGCCGGCGACCGAGCTGGACCGGCGCGCGGTCACCGCGATCCGGGCGCTGATGTGGGCCGCGCTCGCCGCGGTCGGCGCGGTGGCGCTCGGCCTGGTGCTGTACTTCACCCCGATCATGTCGGTGCGCCACGTGCTGGTCGTCGGCGCGCACGAGCTGACCGAGGAGGAGGTGGTCGCCACCGCCGGGGTCGCCGAGGGCACCCCGCTGCTGCAGGTCGACACCGACGTGGTGGCCGAGCGGGTGGCCTCCATTCCGCGGGTGGCCAGCGTGCGGGTGCAGCGCGAGTACCCGTCGTCGCTGCGCATCACGCTGGTGGAGCGAATCCCGGTGGTGGTCAAGGACTATCCCGACGGTCCGCACCTGTTCGACCGGGACGGCGTGGACTTCGCGACCGCTCCGCCGCCGCCCGGGCTGCCCTACCTCGACACCGACACCCCCGGCCCCAGCGACCCGCCCACCCGGGCCGCGCTGGCGGTGATGCTGGCGCTGCGGCCCGAGGTGGCCGCCCAGGTGAGTCGCATCGCCGCGCCGTCGGTGGCCTCGATCACGTTGACGCTCAACGACGGTCGGGTCGTGGTGTGGGGGACCACCGACCGCACCGAGGAGAAGGCGGCCAAGCTCGCCGCGCTGCTCACCCAGCCCGGGCACACCTACGACGTGTCGAGCCCGGATCTGCCGACGGTGAAGTGACCTTTCCCACGGGATCGGCGACAAATTCCACGGCGTGGCGTCGGCGCGCCTGCGGGGTTTGCCGCCGGGTTGGCCCTACCGTTTGGTTTACGCGCATCAACTTGACATAACTCTAAGCCTCTTGTTGAGGTTGAGGGTTTGCGAGAGCGAGAGACCGAAGACCGGCGCCACGAAGGGCACTCAGGAGGGAAGACGATCCATGACCCCCCCGCACAACTACCTCGCCGTCATCAAGGTGGTCGGCATTGGCGGCGGCGGCGTCAATGCCGTCAACCGGATGATCGAACAGGGCCTCAAGGGCGTCGAGTTCATCGCGATCAACACCGACGCGCAGGCGCTGTTGATGAGTGATGCCGACGTCAAGCTCGACGTGGGCCGGGAGTCCACCCGCGGTCTCGGCGCCGGCGCCGACCCGGAGGTGGGCCGCAAGGCGGCCGAGGACGCCAAGGACGAGATCGAGGAACTGCTGCGCGGCGCCGACATGGTGTTCGTCACCGCCGGTGAGGGCGGCGGCACCGGCACCGGCGGCGCGCCGGTGGTGGCCTCGATCGCCCGCAAGCTCGGCGCGCTGACCGTCGGCGTGGTGACCCGTCCGTTCTCCTTCGAGGGCAAGCGGCGCAGCAACCAGGCCGAGGCGGGCATCGCCGCGCTGCGCGAGTGCTGCGACACCCTGATCGTCATCCCCAACGACCGGCTGCTGCAGATGGGCGACGCCCACGTCACCCTGATGGACGCCTTCCGCAGCGCCGACGAGGTGCTGCTCAACGGCGTGCAGGGCATCACCGACCTGATCACCACCCCGGGCCTGATCAACGTCGACTTCGCCGACGTCAAGGGCGTGATGAGCAACGCCGGCACCGCCCTGATGGGCATCGGCGCGGCCCGCGGCGAGGGCCGCGCGGTCAAGGCCGCCGAGGCGGCCATCAACTCGCCGCTGCTGGAGGCCTCGATGGACGGCGCCCAGGGCGTGCTGCTGTCCATCGCCGGCGGCAGCGACCTGGGCCTGTTCGAGATCAACGAGGCCGCCTCGCTGGTGCAGGAGTCCGCGCACCCGGACGCCAACATCATCTTCGGCACCGTCATCGACGACTCGCTCGGCGACGAGGTGCGGGTGACCGTCATCGCGGCCGGCTTCGACCCGGCCGGCCCGAAGGCCAAGCCGACCATCCCGCCGGCCTCGGCCGCGACCGGCCCGATCGCGCCCGGCCGGGCCGGCAGCGTCGGCTCGTCGCTGTTCGAGCCCGCCGACGCCACCAGCGTGCCGGTGCACCCGAACGGGGCGACGGTCAGCATCGGCGGCGATGACGACGACGACGTCGACGTGCCGCCGTTCATGCGGCGCTGAGTCGGCCGGATACTGGCACCGTGACCGTTCGCATACGGCGCGTGACGACCACGCGCGCCGGCGGCGTCTCGGCGCCGCCCTTCGACACCTTCAACCTCGGTGACCACGTCGGCGACGACCCGAGGGCCGTCGCCGCCAACCGGCGTCGGCTGGCCGACACCGTCGGCCTGGGCCCGGACCGGCTGGTGTGGATGAACCAGGTGCACGGCGACCGGGTCGCCGTCGTCGACGGTCCGCAGCGGGCCGCGCTGCCCGACACCGACGCGCTGGTCACCACCGTGCCCCGGCTGGCGGTGGTCGTGGTCACCGCCGACTGCGTGCCGGTGCTGCTGGCCGACGCCCGGGCCAAGGTGGTGGCGGCGGTGCACGCCGGGCGGGTGGGCGCGCAGCTCGGCATCGTGGCCCGCACGGTCGAGGCGATGTGCCGGGTGGGCGCGCACCCCGAGGACATCTCGGCGCTGCTCGGCCCCGCGGTGAGCGGGGCGAACTACGAGGTGCCCGAGCAGATGGCCGCCGAGGTGGAGCGGGCGCTGCCCGGCAGCCGCACCAACACCGCCAAGGGCACCCCGGGCCTGGACCTGCGGGCCGGCATCGCCCGCCAGCTCACCGAGCTCGGGGTCACCGCCATCGATATCGACCCCCGCTGTACCGTGGCCGACCGGACGCTGTTCAGCCACCGCCGCGACAGGCACACCGGTCGGATGGCCTCCCTGGTGTGGATGGAATGAGCGACGCACGTAAACGGCAACTCGCCACCGCGCTCGCCGCGCTGCGCGAGCGGCTGGCCCGGGCCGCCGAGGCGGCCGGCCGGCCCGTCGACGAGATCAAGCTGCTGCCGGTGACCAAGTTCTTCCCGGCCTCCGACGTGATCCTGCTGCACGAGCTGGGGCTGTCGGACTTCGGCGAGTCGCGGGAGCAGGAGGCCGCGCGCAAGATCGCCGAGGTCGCCGCCGCGGTGCCGGACCCGGACGCCATCCGCTGGCACATGATCGGCCGGATCCAGCGCAACAAGGCCCGGGCGGTGGCCGGCTGGGCCTATGCCGCGCACTCGGTGGACAACGCCCGGCTCGTCGACGCGCTCGACCGCGGGGCGGCCCGGGCGCTGGCCGAGGGCCGGCGGCGTGCCCCGCTGCGGGTGTTCGTCCAGCTCAGCCTCGACGGCGACCCGGAACGCGGCGGGGTGGACGTGGCCCGGCCCGACGAGGTCGACGCGCTGTGCGCCCGGGTCGCGGCCGCCGAGGCGCTGGAGTTCGTCGGGCTGATGGGGATCCCGCCGCTGGAGTGGGACGCCGACGCCGCCTTCGAGCGGCTGGCCGCCGAGTTGGCGCGGGTGCAGCGCGATCACGACCGGCGGCTGGAACTGTCGGCCGGGATGTCCGGCGATCTGGAGGCCGCGGTGCGACACGGATCGACCTGTGTGCGTGTCGGTACCGCGCTCTTGGGGCAACGACCGCTAACGTCACCACCAGTCGTCACAGATGTCACATCTTCATCACAGACACCCCCAGTCACCTGAGCACCAGAAGGGTCGCGCGATGAGCACACTGCACAAAGTCAAGGCCTACTTCGGCATGGCGCCAATGGATGACTACGAGGACGAGTACTACGAGGACGACGAGCGTCCGGCGCGGGCCGGCTACGCCCGTCGGGGTCGTCCGGAGCGCTTCGAGGAGGACGACTACGGCCGTGGCTACGACGAGCGCGACTACGACGAGCCGCCGGCCGGGTACCGGGGTGGCTACGACGAGCCGGCCTACGAGCCGCGGATGCGCGGCGGCCTGCGCGACTACGACCGCCCGCACGACCTGGGCGGCCGGCCCCGGCTCGCCCCGCTGCGCGGCGCGGCGACCCGCGGCTCGCTGGCGATGGATCCGCGCCGGGTGGCCGAGATCTTCGATGCCGGCAGCCCGCTGGCCAAGATCACCACGCTGCGCCCGAAGGACTACAGCGAGGCCCGCACCATCGGCGAGCGGTTCCGCGACGGCTACCCGGTGATCATGGACCTCGTCGCGATGGACAACGCCGACGCCAAGCGGCTGGTGGACTTCGCCGCCGGGCTCGCGTTCGCGCTGCGCGGCTCCTTCGACAAGGTGGCGACCAAGGTGTTCCTGCTGTCCCCGGCCGACGTCACCGTGACCGCCGAGGAGCGCCGCCGGATCGCCGAGGCCGGCTTCTACAACTGAGCCCGGTGACCGGGCCCGGCGTGCCGACCGGGCGCCCGGGTAGGCTGGCGACATCGCGCAGGTGAGGGCCGGTACGGCCGACCCTGACCTGCGCGGTGTTCGTGTCTGTGCACAGGTTTTCTCTGGCTGCTAGTGAGGTCGGCTGCGTTGTCGCTGTTCTTCAACATCCTCGGGCTGGCGCTGTTCGTGTTCTGGCTGCTGCTCATCGCCCGGGTCGTGGTCGAGTTCATCCGCTCGTTCAGCCGGGACTGGCATCCGCGCGGCGCCACGGTCGTCGTCCTCGAGATCATCATGACCCTCACCGATCCGCCGGTGAAGCTGCTGCGCCGGATCATTCCGCAGCTCACCGTGGGTGCGGTCCGTTTCGACCTGTCCATCATGGTGCTGCTGCTGCTGGCGTTCATCGGCATGCAGCTGGCCTTCGGCGCGGCGGTCTGAGGCCCCGCCGGTCTGCCGGGACGGGTCTAACGGTCGATAAGAGATTGAGAATCGCTCTTAGTTCCCGACCTGTGCGGCGACGGCCGGTTCTGGTGTGACAGGATGGACGCCAGTTACGAGAAGCCGACGCTCTACACTTTGAGTTCGGTTGACGGTCCAGACTCCAAGGGGGCAGACAATGCCGCTCACTCCTGCCGACGTCCACAACGTCGCGTTCAGCAAGCCGCCCATCGGTAAGCGCGGGTACAACGAGGACGAGGTCGATGCCTTCCTCGACCTGGTGGAGGCTGAGCTCAGCCGGCTGATCGAGGAGAACGCCGATCTGCGGCAGCGCGTCTCCGAACTGGACCAGGAACTGGCCGCCGCGCGTGCCGCCGCCGGTGGTCAGCAGACCACCTCCATCCCGCTGTACCAGCCGGAGCCCGAGCCCGAGGCCGCCCCGGCGCCGGCCCCGCAGGCGACCCCCGAGGAGCAGCACATCCGTGCCGCCAAGGTGCTCAGCCTGGCGCAGGAGACCGCCGACCGTCTGACCAGCACCGCCAAGGCGGAGTCGGAGAAGCTGCTGGCCGATGCCCGGGCGCAGGCCGACGCGATGATCAGCGAGGCACGCAAGCAGGCCGAGACCACCATCGCCGATGCCCGCCAGCGCGCCGACGCGATGCTGTCCGACGCGCAGGCCCGGTCCGAGGCCCAGCTGCGGCAGGCCCAGGAGAAGGCCGACGCGCTGCAGGCCGACGCCGAGCGCAAGCACTCCGAGATCATGGGCACGATCAACCAGCAGCGCACGGTGCTGGAAGGCCGGCTCGAGCAGCTGCGCACCTTCGAGCGCGAGTACCGCACCCGGCTCAAGACCTACCTCGAGTCGCAGCTCGAGGAGCTCGGTCAGCGCGGATCCGCGGCGCCGGTGGACTCCAGCGCCAACAACGACAGCGGATTCGGCCAGTTCGGTCGGGGCAGCAACTGACCGGCGGGGCGGACGCGCGGCGGGCTGAGGCGGCCGGGGAGGTGACGCGGTGCTGATCATCGCGCTCGTCCTGGCGGTCATCGGCCTGGCCGCGCTGGTGACGGCGGTCGTCACCGGGAACGAGTTGATCGCCTGGGTCTGCATCGGCGCCAGCGCGATCGGGGTGCTGCTGCTCATCGTCGACGCGGTCCGCGAGCGTGGCCGCCGCGGGGCGGCAGGGGAGCCGGCCCCCGATGAGTCCGGTACTGGGGAGGCCGAGGACGACCCAGCCGCGGAGGCGGCGGA
>NZ_CALDGS010000088.1 GCF_937941905.1 uncultured Mycolicibacterium sp.
GCCGGACACACACACAGAATCGCCCCCCACACCCGTGGGGGGCGATTCTAATTTCCGGACAAATGCGGCCGCGCCGGCTCAGTCGAACAGGGCCGGCGCGGTGCGCCGCTGCTCGAGGCCGAGCAGGATGCGCTTGCGCTCCAGCCCGCCGCCGTACCCGGTCAGGGCTCCGTTGCTACCGATCACCCGGTGACACGGCACGATGATGCTGATCGGGTTGTGGCCGTTGGCCAGTCCAACCGCACGCGAGGCGTTCGGGGCGCCGATCTGCCGCGCGATCTGGCCGTAGGTGCGGGTCTGGCCGTACGGGATCGTCGTCAGCGCCCGCCACACCCGCCGCTGGAATGCCGAGCCGATGAGTTCGATTTTGAGCTCGAATTCGGTGCGCTCGCCGGCGAAGTACTCCGACAACTGCACCACCGCGTCCTCGAAGGCGGTGTCGTCGCGGATCCAGTCGGCGCGGTCCCGCGGTTCGTGGGTCTGGTCCTGCATGCGCAGGTGCCGGATCCGGCCGTCCACGCCGGCGATGGTGAGCGGCCCGATCGGGCTGTCGGTGACGCGGTAGAGCGTCGTCATCGGGTCTCCTTCGGTGGCCAGTGGTTGATCGGATGATCCAGGGCGGTCCACAGGTGCTGGGCGGCATAGGCCCGCCAGGGTCGCCACGCGGCGCTGCGCCGCCGCAGCGCCCCGCCGGCGGTGGGCAGCCCGACCGCGGCGGCTGCGGTCCGGACGCCGAGGTCGGCGTCGGGGAAGGCGTCCGGGTCGCCGAGGGCGCGCATGGCGATGAGTTCGGCGCTCCACGGCCCGATCCCGGGCAGCTCGAGCAGCTGCCGGCGGGTGCGGTTCCAGTCCGCGCCCGGATCGAGCCGGATCCGTCCCTCGCCGATCGCCGCGACGAGCCCGTGCAGGCACCGCCGCCGCGCGGCGGGCACCGCCAGATGCTCCGGGGCGACCGCTGCGAGGGCGTCGAGATCCGGGAACAGGTGGGTGAGCCCGCCGGCCGGGTCGGTCACGGGTTCACCGTAGGCGGCCACCAACCGACCGATGTGGGTGCGGGCGGCCGCCGTGGAGACCTGCTGGCCGAGGACCACGCGGACGGCGAGCTCCACCTCGTCCACGGTGCGGGGGATGCGCTGGCCCGGCGCCTTGGCGACCAACGGGGCGAGGTCGGGGTCGCGGGCGAGCGCCTCGACGACGGCCTCCGGATCCGCGTCGAGGTCCAGCAGGCGCCGGCACCGGGCGATCGCGGTCGTCAGGTCGCGCAGATCGGCCAGGATCAGCCGGCACCGCACCGCATCGGGCTGCGGGATCAGCGCGACGATCCCGGCGCCGTGCGGCAGCCGCAGGGTGCGTCGCAGCGCCCCGTCACGCACCTCCTCCAGGCCCGGTACCGCGGTGGCGGCCAGGTGTCCGAACACGCCCTCGTAGGCGAACGGGGTCCGGGTCGGCAGGCGCAGCGAGACCTGTCCCGCGACGGTCTCGGCCGCACCGGTGTCCCGGCGGGTGCGGGCCCGCCGGCGCAGTTCGGTGGGCGTGCAGTCCCACACCGCCCGCACCACGTCGTTGAACTGGCGGATGCTGGAGAACCCGGCGGCGAACGCCACCTCGCTGATCGGTAGGTCGGTGGTCTCGATGAGCACGCGGGCGGTCTGGGCGCGCTGGGTGCGGGCCAGCGCGAGCGGCCCGGCACCGACCTCGGCGCGCAGGATCCGTTCGATCTGCCGGGTGGTGTAGCCGAGCCGGGCCGCCAGCCCGGTCACCCCTTCGCGGTCGACCACCCCGTCGGCGATGAGCCGCATGGCCCGGGCGGTGACGTCGGTGCGCACGTTCCACTCGGGGGAGCCGGGTGCGGCGTCCGGCCGGCAGCGCTTGCACGGCCGGAACCCGGCCGCCTGGGCGGCCGCCGCGGTCGGGTAGAAGCGCACGTTGCGGGCCAGCGGCAACCGCACCGGGCAGCTTGGCCGGCAGTAGATGCCGGTGGTGAGCACGGCGGTGACGAACCAGCCGTCGAACCGGGTGTCGCGCGACTGCACGGCCCGGTAGCAGCGGTCGAAATCCTGGTGCACGTCTGCCAGACTCCCACCGCCGGGACGGCGGCACTAGCGGGAAAACGACATCACGGCACCGGGACGGCCAACCGGGTGGGCCGATCCAGTCCGCGCAGCGTCACGGTCTCGCCGGGTTGCCAGTGTGCCCGTTCGGCCTCCCCGGCGTGCGCCACCGCGTCCGCGGCGGCCAGGAGCCGGCTCGGCACGGTCTTGGCCAGCTCGCACAGCCGGGCGGCCTCGTTGACCGGCTCGCCGATCACGGTGTATTCGAACCGCTCCCGCGCTCCGACGTTGCCGGCCACCACCGTCCCGGCGGCGACCCCGATCCCGGCCGCCAGTTCGGGCACCTCGCGGCGCAGCCGGTCGGCGATCGCCCGGGCCGCCGCCAGCCCCTCGTCCTCCGGATGGTCGAGATCGTTCGGCGCGCCGAAGATCGCCAGGGTGGCGTCGCCCTCGAACTTGTTGACCAGCCCGCGGTGGCGGTCCACCTCCTCGACGACCACTGCGAAGAACCGGTTCAGCAGGTTCACCACCTCCACCGCCGGCCGGCTGGTCACCAGGTGGGTCGAGCCGATGATGTCGACGAACACCACGGCCACGTGCCGCTCCTCGCCGCCGAGCTTGGGCTTGCGCTGTTCGGCGGCCAGCGCCACCTCGCGGCCGACGTGGCGGCCGAACAGATCGCGCACCCGTTCCCGCTCGCGCAGCCCCTCGACCATGGTGTTGAACCCGCGCTGCAGCTCGCCGAGCTCGGTGCCGTCGAAGACCACCAGCTGACAGTTCAGATCGCCGTCCTCGACCCGCTTGAGTGCGGCCCGCACCATCCGCACCGGGGTGGCGGTCAGCCATGACACCAGCCAGATCAGCAGGAACCCGAAGACCAGCGCGAACATGGCCAACACCGCCACCGCGACGGTGAACTGGGTGGGGGACAGATTGTGGCGGGCCAGGGTCAGCAGTGCCGCGAACAGGATCCCCAGCACCGGCACACCCGAGCCCAGCGCCCACACCAGGACGGTACGGCCCATGATCCCGGCGGCGAACCGGGCCGGGGGCCGGCCGGCCTCCAGCGCCTGCGCGGCCACCGGGCGCAGCGCGAACTCGGTCATCAGGTAGCAGATCGTCGACACCACGATGCCGCTGAAGCTGATCGACAGCGCGATCTTGGGGATGAACTGCGGGTCCACCGCCCCGTAGAGCACGGTCGCGTACAGTGCGCCCACCCCCCACAGCACCAGCAGCACCCGGGTCAGCCGCCACGGGACGAAGAAGGTGTTGCGCTGGTCCTCCCGGCTGGGCGGGCGTTCCTCGATGGCCCAGCGCAGGTTCTTGACCACCCGGCGGGTCGACCAGAACGTTCCGACGACCAGTGCCAGCAGGATGTAGGCGGGCCCCGCCCCGAACGTGATCCACAGCACCCTGCGCTCGAACACGCCGGGGACCGGGAACACCACCGAGACCAGCGACGCGGCGATCGCGATGCCGACGAGGTTCGCGCCCAGCACCGACAGGGTCAGGATCGTCTGGATGCGCACCCGGCGGCGCTGCTGGCTCTCCGCCACGTCGCCGAGCAACCAGGAGCCGTAGTCGGGCGTTTCCGACAGGCGGCCGCTCTGCCGGGTGATCCGCTCGAGGATCCGGCCGAGCCGGTGTCCCACACTCCTGTTGGCGACCATTGCGGGTCAGCCTAATTTGCCCTCGGGCGGAACGTCCTAAGGTTGTGTGGGTGCGCCTCGTCATCGCCCGGTGCACGGTCGACTACATCGGCCGGCTGACCGCCCACCTGCCGTCCGCGCGCCGCCTGCTGCTCATCAAGGCCGACGGCTCGGTGAGCGTGCACGCCGACGACCGTGCCTACAAACCGCTGAACTGGATGAGCCCGCCCTGCTGGATGACCGAGGAGACCGACGGCCCGGTCCCGGTGTGGGTGGTGGAGAACAAGGCCGGCGAACAGCTGCGCATCCAGGTCGAGCAGATCGAGCACGACTCCACCCACGAGCTCGGGGTGGACCCGGGGCTGGTCAAGGACGGGGTGGAGGCCCACCTGCAGGAGCTGCTCGCCGAGCACGTCGAGTTGCTGGGCGCCGGTTACACATTGGTGCGCCGCGAGTACATGACCCCGATCGGGCCGGTCGATCTGCTGTGCCGCGACGAGCAGGGCCGCACCGTCGCCGTCGAGGTCAAGCGGCGCGGTGAGATCGACGGCGTCGAACAGCTCACCCGCTACCTGGAGCTGCTCAACCGCGACAGCCTGCTGGCCCCGGTCAGCGGCGTCTTCGCCGCCCAACAGATCAAGCCGCAGGCCCGCACGCTCGCCGAGGATCGCGGCATCCGCTGCGTCACACTGGATTACGACCGGATGCGGGGGATGGACAGCGACGAGTACCGGCTGTTCTGATGGGCAGACGTCGTCGCCCGCCGCGCCGCCATCCGGCCCCGCCGCCGCTGCTGCCCCGGCCGTCGCGGCGGGTGGAGACCGGGCCGGACGGCTACGACTACGAGGTGCGTTCCGTGTCGGCCGACCGCGCGGTCAAGACCTACCGGTGCCCCGGCTGCGATCACGAGATCCGGCCGGGCACACCGCATGTCGTGGTGTGGCCGGCCGACATGGGGGAGTCCGGCGCGGAGGACCGGCGGCACTGGCACACCCCGTGCTGGACGCACCGGGCCACCCGGGGTCCGACGCGCAAGTGGTCCTAGCGGCGCTCAGTGGTGGCCGTCGGCCGCCGGCTCGACGAGCTCGACGAGCACCCCGCCGGCGTCCTTGGGGTGGATGAAGTTGATCCGCGAGTCGGCCGTGCCGCGCCGGGCCTGCTCGTAGAGCAGCCGCACACCCTGTTCCCGCAGCCGCGCGCTGAGCGCGTCGATGTCGCTGACCCGGAACGCCAGCTGCTGCAGGCCGGGGCCGCGGGTGCCGATGAACTTCGCGATCGTCGACTTCTCGTCGATCGGCGCCAGCAGCTGGATCTGGGTGCTGTCGCCGGACGCGCCGTGCACCGCCAGCATCGCCTCGCGCACCCCCTGCTCCTCGTTGACCTCCTCGTGCAGGACGGTCATGCCGAGGTGGTCGGCGTACCACTTCTTGGCCGCATCCAGGTCGGGGACGGCGATGCCGACGTGGTCGATCGCGGTCACCAGTTCCGATGCGAGCAGGGCGCGGGCATCTACCTGATCGGTGCTCATAACGTCACGGTAACCTAGCCGCGTTGATCCCGTCGGTCCGGTGTTGGTCCGGCTGTCGCGAAACGGGCCCCAGTGCCGGTTGGAGGTAGAACATGACCACGTCCGTGATCGTTGCCGGAGCCCGTACCCCGATCGGTCGGTTGATGGGCTCGCTCAAGGATTTCTCGGCCACCGACCTCGGCGCCATCGCCATCCGGGGTGCGCTGGCCAAGGCCAAGGTCGACCCCGCGCAGGTCGAGTACGTGATCATGGGTCAGGTGCTCACCGCCGGTGCCGGCCAGATGCCGGCGCGGCAGTCCGCGGTGGGCGCGGGCATCCCGTGGGACGTGCCGGCGCTGTCCATCAACAAGATGTGCCTGTCCGGCATCGACGCGATCGCGCTGGCCGACCAGCTCATCCGGGCCGGCGAGTTCGATGTCGTCGTCGCCGGCGGTCAGGAGTCGATGACCAAGGCGCCGCACCTGCTCATCGACGCCCGCGCCGGCTACAAGTACGGCGACGTGGTGGTCAAGGACCACCTGGCCTACGACGGGCTGCACGACGTGTTCACCGACCAGCCGATGGGCGCGCTGACCGAACAGCGCAACGAGGTCGACAGGTTCACCCGCGAGGAACAGGACGCCCTCGCCGCGCGCAGCCACCAGCGGGCGGCCGCCGCCTGGAAGAACGGGGTGTTCGCCGACGAGGTGGTGCCGGTGTCGATCCCGCAGCGCAAGGGTGACCCGATCGAGTTCGCCCAGGACGAGGGCATCCGGGCCGACACCACCGTCGAGTCGCTGGCCGGGCTCAAGCCGGCGTTCCGCAAGGACGGCACCATCACCGCCGGCTCGTCGTCGCAGATCTCCGACGGCGCCTGCGCGGTGGTGGTGATGAACAAAGCCAAGGCCGAGGAGCTCGGGCTGAGCTGGCTGTGCGAGATCGGTGCGCACGGTGTGGTCGCCGGCCCCGACTCCACCCTGCAGTCGCAGCCGGCCAACGCGATCAAGAAGGCCATCGCCCGCGAGGGCATCACCGTCGACCAGCTCGACGTCATCGAGATCAACGAGGCGTTCGCCGCGGTGGCGCTGGCCTCGGCCCGGGAGCTCGGCGTCGACCCGGAGCAGGTGAACGTCAACGGCGGTGCGATCGCCATCGGCCACCCGATCGGTATGTCCGGGGCGCGCATCACCCTGCACGCCGCCCTGGAGCTGGCCCGCCGTGGGTCCGGGTACGCGGTGGCCGCGCTGTGCGGCGCCGGCGGCCAGGGCGACGCCCTGGTGCTGCGCCGGTGAGTGTGAGCTACGACACGATGTAGTAGAAGGCCGCGGAGTCGGGCAGAATGGCGGGCATGGCTCGCGTTTCCGACCCCCGGCCCGCATCGAGGTACAGCCTGCGCACCGTGGACGGGCGGCTGCGCGTCATCGCGCTCGCCGAGGCCGCCAGCTGGGTGGGGCTGCTGATCGGGATGTACTTCAAGCACCTGGCCAGCCCGGGCACCGAGCTGGGCGTGCAGATCTTCGGCCCGGTGCACGGCCTGATGTTCGTGCTGTTCGTGATGATCGGGATCGGCGCCGGCACCGCGTTCCGGTGGCGGCCGTCCACCTGGTCGCTGGCGGTGCTGGGTGCGGTGGTGCCGCTGGGCAGCGTGCTCTTCCTCATCTGGGCCGAGCGCACCGGCCGGATCGCCGAACCGGAGCCGGTCGCCGCGGGGTGACCGGGGCGGTCCGTCCCGGCCCGCACGTGCCAAACTTGAGAGCGTGACACGCCCACGACGACCCTCCATCGGTCCCGCACTGGCCGGTGCGGTCGACCTCTCGGCCCTCAAGCAGCGGGCGGCCGCCGGCGACGGCGCCGACAGCGCCGTGCCCGCCAACGCCGTCGAGGTCACCGAGGCCAATCTGGAAGCCGAGGTCCTGGTCCGGTCCACCCAGGTGCCGGTGGTGGTCCTGTTGTGGACCCCGCGCAGCGATGCCAGCGCCCAGCTCGGCCAGACCCTGAGCACCCTGGCCGGCGAGGACAACGGCAAATGGGCGCTGGCCATGATCAACGTCGATGCCGCCCCGCGGGTGGCGCAGATGTTCGGCGTGCAGGCGGTGCCCACCGTGCTGGCCGTCGCCGGCGGCCAGGCGATCGCCAGCTTCCAGGGCAACCAACCCGCCGACCAGCTGCGGCTGTGGATCAACTCGCTGCTGCAGGCCACCGCGGGCCAGCTCGCCGGCCCCGGCGGCGAACCCGCCGAACAGGTCGACCCCGAGGTCGCCGCGGCGCGGGCCCACCTCGACGCCGGGGACTTCGACGCCGCCCTGGCGGCCTACCGCAAGATCCTGGACAACCAGCCCAACCATCCCGAGGCCAAGGGCGCGGTCCGCCAGATCACCTTCCTCAAGCGCGCCACCACCCACCGCCCGGATGCGGTGGCGGTGTCCGACGCCGCCCCCGACGACATCGAGGCCGCGTTCGCCGCGGCCGACGTGCTCATCCTGAACCAGCAGCCGGCCGCGGCGTTCGACCGGCTCATCGCGCTCGTTCGGCGCACCAGCGGCGACGACCGCAACAAGGTGCGCACCCGGCTGGTGGAGCTGTTCGACCTGTTCGACCCGGCCGATCCCGAGGTGCTCACCGCCCGGCGCAACCTGGCCAGCGCGCTGTACTGAGCCCTCCCGGCGCGCGCCGAGATCGACGAATTGGCGGGTTCTTCTCGCACTTTCCCGCCCGTTGGTGCGTTTCGGCGCGGTCAGTCGGCGGGTTCGAGCCAGACGGCCGACAGCGGCGGCAGCACCAGCACCGCGGAGGCGGGGCGGCCGTGCCAGGGCTCGTCGGTGGCCTGCACCGCGCCGAGGTTGCCGATGCCCGAGCCCCGGTAGACCGCGGCGTCGGTGTTGAGCACCTCCCGCCAGGTGCCGGCCCGCGGCAGGCCGAGCCGGTAGCGGGTGTGCTCCACCCCGGCGAAGTTGAACACGCAGGCCAGCACCGAGCCGTCGTCGCCGAAGCGCAGGAAGCTCAGCACGTTGTTGGCCGAGTCGTTGGCGTCGATCCAGGAGTAGCCCTCCGGGGAGCTGTCCCGGGACCACAGCGCCCGCCGGTCGGCGTAGATCCGGTTCAGGTCGCGTACCAGCGCGGCGATCCCGGTGGAGTAGCCGTCCTCGTCGAGCTGGAACCAGTCCACCCCGCGTTCCTCGGACCACTCGGCGCGCTGGCCGAACTCCTGGCCCATGAACAGCAGCTGCTTGCCCGGGTGCGCCCACTGGTAGGCCAGCAGCGACCGCACCCCGGCCGCCTTGGCGTGGTCGTCGCCGGGCATCCGGCTCCACAGCGTGCCCTTGCCGTGCACCACCTCGTCGTGGCTGATCGGCAGCACGAAGTTCTCGCTGAACGCATACAGCAGCGAGAACGTCATCTCGTGGTGGTGGTAGCTGCGGTAGACCGGGTCACGCCTGATGTAGTTCAGCGTGTCGTTCATCCAGCCCATGTTCCACTTCATCGAGAACCCAAGGCCACCAAGGGTTGTCGGGCGGGTCACGCCGGGCCAGGAGGTGGACTCCTCGGCCACGGTGACCACCCCCGGCACCACCTTGTGCACGGTGGCGTTCATCTCCTGCAGGAACTGCACCGCCTCGAGGTTCTCCCGGCCGCCGTAGATGTTCGGGGTCCAGCCGCCGTAGGGCCGCGAGTAGTCCAGGTACAGCATCGAGGCCACCGCGTCCACCCGCAGCCCGTCGATGTGGAACTCCTGCAGCCAGTACAGGGCGTTGGCCACCAGGAAGTTGCGCACCTCCGGTCTACCGAAGTCGAAAACGTAGGTGCCCCAGTCGAGTTGTTCGCCGCGGCGGGGGTCGGCGTGCTCGTAGAGCGGGGTGCCGTCGAACCGGCCCAGTGCCCAGGCGTCCTTGGGGAAGTGGGCGGGCACCCAGTCGACGATCACCCCGATGCCCGCCCGGTGCAGGCTGTCGACCAGGAACCGGAAGTCGTCCGGGCCGCCCAGCCGGGCCGTGGGCGCGTAGTAGGAGGTGACCTGGTAGCCCCACGACCCGCCGAACGGGTGCTCGGCCACCGGCAGCAGCTCGACGTGGGTGAAGCCCTGCTCGACGACGTAGGCGGTGAGCTCGCGGGCCAGCTCCCGGTAGCCCAAACCGGGCCGCCACGACATCAGGTGCACCTCGTAGGTGCTCATCGGCTCGACCACCGGGTTGCGCAGGGCACGGCGGGCCATCCACTCGTCGTCGCCCCAGGTGTAGTCGCTGACGGTCACCTTCGAGGCGGTGCGCGGCGGCACCTCGGTGGCGAACGCCATCGGGTCGGCGCGGTCGGTGACGGTGCCGTCGGCGCCGTGCACCCGGAACTTGTACAGCCCGCCGACCGGGAAGTCCGGCCAGAACAGCTCCCACACCCCCGACGAGCCGAGCACCCGCATCGGGGCGTCGGCGCCGCTCCAGCCGTTGAAGTCGCCGATCAGGCTCACGCCCCGGGCATTGGGGGCCCACACCGCGAACGACACCCCGCGCACCTCGCCGTCGGGGGTGGTGTAGCGGCGCGGATGGGCGCCGAGCACCTCCCACAGCCGCTCGTGGCGGCCCTCGTTGAACAGGTGCAGGTCGAGCTCGCCCAGGGTGGGCAGGAACCGGTAGGCATCGGCGACCACCACCGGTTCGGCCCCCGGGTAGGTGATCTCCAACCGGTAGTCCATCAGGTCGACGAACGGCAGCGCGACCGCGAACAGCCCGTCGCCGAGGCGCTCCAGCGGCCAGCGCCGGCCGCCGACGAGCGCGACCACCCGCTCGGCGTGCGGGCGCAGCGCGCGGATGACCGTGTGGTCGCCCTGTTCGTGGGCGCCGAGGACGGCGTGCGGGTCGTGGTGCTCGCCGGCCAGCAGCCGGGCCAGGTCGGCCGGGTCGGGCAGCAGCCGGGGCGTGCCGATGCGGTCGCTTCGCGTCATCGTGAAAGCCTCACTCCCTGCGCAGCAGTTCGGCCCGCCGGTCCTCGGGGATCAGCGGCATGTTCAGCACGTGCGCGACCGCCCTGGCCGGGTCCAGTCGCACGTAATTGGCCTGCCCCCAGTGGTATTCCTCGCCGGTGATCTCGTCACGCACCCAGAACCGGTCGTAGGGGTGCATGCCGAGGGCGGGCATGTCGAGCCACAGCGTGGCCTCCTCCGGACCGAACGGGTTGAGCGTCACCACGGTCAGCACGCAGTCGCCGCCGACCGGGTCGAACTTGCTGTAGGCCAGCATCGCGTCGTTGTCGACGTGGTGGAACCGCAGCGTGCGCAGTTCGCGCAGCGCCGGGTGCACCCGGCGGATCTCGTTGAGCCGGGCCAGGAACGGCTCCAGCGACTCGCCCCGGGCCAGGGCGGCCTCGAAGTCGCGCGGCCGCAGCTCGTACTTCTCCGAGTGCAGGTACTCCTCGCTGCCCTCGCGCAGCGGGACATGCTCGAACAGTTCGTAGCCGGAGTACACCCCCCACAGCGAGCCCATGGTCGCGGCCAGCACCGCCCGGATGGCGAACATGCCGGGGCCGCCGTGCTGCAGCGAGGCGTGCAGGATGTCGGGGGTGTTGACGAACAGGTTGGGCCGGGCGTAGTCGGCGTGCTCGACGATCTCCCGGCCGAACTCGGTCAACTCCCATTTCGAGGTGCGCCAGGTGAAGTACGAGTACGACTGGGTGAAGCCGAGTTTGGCCAGCCCGTAGAGCCGGGCCGGGCGGGTGAACGCCTCGGACAGGAACAGCACGTCCGGGTCGGTGTTCTTCACCTCGCCGATCAGCCAGGCCCAGAAGTCCGGCGGCTTGGTGTGCGGGTTGTCGACGCGGAAGATCTTGACGCCGTGGGCGATCCAGTGTCGGACCACCCGCAGCACCTCCGCGTACAGCCCGGCCGGGTCGGTGTCGAAGTTCAGCGGGTAGATGTCCTGGTACTTCTTCGGCGGGTTCTCCGCGTAGGCGATGGTGCCGTCGGGCAGCACGGTGAACCACTCGGGGTGCTCGCGCGCCCACGGGTGGTCCGGTGCGCACTGCAGGGCCAGATCCAGCGCCACCTGCAACCCCAGGTCGCGGGCGGCGGCGACGAACGCGTCGAAGTCGGCCGGCGTGCCCAGCTGCGGGTGCACCGCGTCGTGGCCGCCCTCGTCGCTGCCGATCGCCCACGGCGAGCCGACGTCGCCCGGCTCGGCGGTGACGGCGTTGTCGCGGCCCTTGCGGTGGATCTTCCCGATCGGGTGGATGGGCGGCAGGTACACCACGTCGAAGCCCATCCGGGCGATGCGCGGCAGCGCCGCGGCGGCGGTGGCGAAGGTGCCGTGCACCGGTCGGCCGGCGGCGTCCCAGCCGCCGGTGGAGCGGGGGAACATCTCGTACCAGGCGCCGAACCGGGCCTCCGGTCGGTCCACCCACACCTGGTAGGCGCGGCCCTGGGTCAGCAGCTCCCGCAGCGGGAACTCGGCGAGCAGCTCGGCGACCGGCTCGGACAGCGCCGCCCCGGCCCGGGTGAACGGGTCGCCCGGGGTGCGCAGCGCCTCGGCCGCGGCCAGCAGCGGCGCGCGCCGGGCCTTCGGCACCCCGGCGGCGGCGCGCTCCAGCAGGGCCGCCCCCACCAGCAGGTCGTTGGACAGCTCGGCCTCGGACTGGCCGGCCTCGAGCTTGGCGGTGACGGCGTGGCGCCAGGTGGCGACGGGATCGCCCCAGCCGTCCACCCGGAACGTCCACAGCCCGACCTCGTCGGGCACGAACCGGCCGTGGAACACGTCCGGGGTGGGCCCGGGCGTCATCGGCAGCTGCTGCGGCCTGCGGCGCCGCGCCGGTTCCGCCGGCGCCGGGTCGGGGCCGGGGGCGAGCCCGGCCGGGGCGTTCGCGAGCCGCGGGTAGCGGCGGCCGTGGTAGCGCACCACCAGGGTGGCCGCCACCGCGTCGTGGCCCTCCCGCCACACCGTCGCCCGCACCGGCACCACCTCGCCGACGACGGCCTTGGCCGGGAACCGTCCGCCGGAGACGACGGGCGCGACGTCGTCGATCTCGATCCGCCCGGCAACCACCCCTGCCAACTCCTCACGCCACGCAACGGTCACCCCCGGCCTATACCCACCGTAGTGGCGAAGCCAATCCCGTGCGGCCCGAGCGGTCGGGGCGGTTTCCGCGTGCCCTGCTGAACCCGGGGGATCTCAGTAAGGTGCGAGGTGTGAAAGCTCTCCGCCGGTTCACGGTCCGTGTGCACCTGCCCGAACGACTGGCGGCCCTGCAGCGGCTTTCGGTCAACCTGCGCTGGTCCTGGGACAAACCCACCCAGGATCTGTTCGCCTCCATCGACGAGGACCTGTGGCGGCGGGTGGGCGGCGACCCGGTCGCACTGCTGGGCGAGATCGATCCGGCCCGGCTCGACGAGCTCGCCGGGGACGCCGAGTTCGTGCGGCGGCTCGACGCGGTGGCCGCCGATCTGGACAGCTATCTGACCCGGCCGCTGTGGTACCAGCAGCAGCTGGCCCAAGGTGCCGAGCTGCCCACCGGAATCGCCTACTTCTCCATGGAGTTCGGGGTGGCCGAGGTGCTGCCGAACTACTCCGGCGGGCTGGGCATCCTGGCCGGCGACCACCTGAAATCCGCCTCGGATCTGGGGCTGCCGCTGATCGGCGTGGGGCTGTACTACCGGTCCGGCTACTTCCGCCAGTCGCTGACCGCCGACGGCTGGCAGCACGAGAGCTACCCGGTGATCGACCCGCAGGGGTTGCCGCTGCACCTGCTCACCGATGCCACCGGCGCGGCGGTGCTGGTCGGCGTGACGCTGCCCGACGCCGAGTTGCGGGCCCGGGTGTGGGTTGCCCAGGTTGGCCGAATTCCGTTGCTGCTGTTGGATTCCGACATCCCGGAGAACGAACACGAGCTACGCGGGGTGACCGACCGGCTCTACGGCGGCGACCAGGAGCACCGCATCCGGCAGGAGATCCTGGCCGGGGTCGGCGGGGTGCGCGCGGTGCGGGCGTTCTGTGCCGTGGCGGGCCGGCCGGCGCCGGAGGTGTTCCACATGAACGAGGGGCACGCGGGGTTCCTCGGCGCGGAACGGATCCGCGAGTTCATGGCCGAGCAGCAGCTGGATTTCGACACCGCGCTGACCATCGTGCGCTCGGCGACGGTGTTCACCACCCACACCCCGGTGCCGGCCGGCATCGACCGGTTCCCGATCGACCTGGTGCGCCGCTACCTGGGACCGGCCGCGGGGCCGGAGTCGGTGCCGGGTGCCCCGTCGCGGCTGCTGCCCGGGGTGCCGGCCGAGCGGGTCCTGGCGCTGGGGGCCGAGGAGGACCCGGACAAGTTCAACATGGCGCACATGGGGCTGCGGCTGGCCCAGCGCGCCAACGGTGTCTCGCTGCTGCACGGCCGGGTCAGCCGGGAGATGTTCAGCCCGCTGTGGCCGGGTTTCGACCCGGCCGAGGTGCCGATCGGGTCGATCACCAACGGGGTGCACGCCCCGACCTGGGCCGCCCCGCAGTGGGTGGCGCTGGGCCGGGAGCTGCTCGGCGAGGAGCACCTCGGCCGGCTCGAGGAGCCGCAGACCTGGGAACGGCTGCAGCAGGCCGACCCGGCCCGGATGTGGGCCATCCGCTGCGAACTGCGCCGCGCGCTGGTGGACGACGTGCGCGCCCGGCTGCGCCGCTGCTGGCTGGAACGTGGCGCGTCGGAAGCCGAACTCGGCTGGATCGCAACGGCATTCGATCCAGAGGTGCTGACCGTCGGGTTCGCCCGACGGGTACCCACCTACAAACGGCTCACGCTGATGCTGCGCGACCCGGCGCGGCTGGAGCAACTGCTGCTCGACGAACAACGCCCGATCCAGCTGATCGTCGCGGGCAAGTCGCACCCGGCCGACGACGGCGGCAAGGCGTTGATCCAGCAGATCGTGCGGTTCGCCGACCGGCCCGAGGTGCGCCACCGCATCGCCTTTCTGCCGGACTACGACATGTCCATGGCCCGGCGGCTGTACTGGGGCTGCGACGTGTGGCTGAACAACCCGCTGCGGCCGCTGGAGGCGTGCGGTACGTCCGGGATGAAGGCCGCGCTCAACGGCGGGCTGAACCTGTCGATCCGCGACGGCTGGTGGGACGAGTGGTACGACGGCGACAACGGCTGGGAGATCCCCACCGCCGACGGCGTCGCCGACGAGGGCCGCCGCGACGACCTGGAGGCCGCCGCGCTCTACGACCTGCTGGGCAACTCCGTCGCACCGACGTTCTACGACCGCGACGAACGCGGCATCCCGGTGCGCTGGGTGGAGATGGTGCGCCACACCCTGCAGGTGCTCGGCCCCAAGGTGCTGGCCTCGCGGATGGTGCGCGAGTACACCGAGCGGTACTACGCCCCGGCCGCCCGGTCGTTCCGGCACACCGTCGCACCGCTGGACGGCCTGCCGTTCGGCGCCGCCCGTGACCTCGCGGCGTTCCGGCAGCGGGTGGCCGAGGTGTGGCCGCGGGTGCGGGTGCTCGACGTGGACAACACGGGCCTGCCCGACATCCCGCTGCTCGGCTCGGAGCTCACCCTGACCGCCGTGGTCGACCTGGCCGGCCTCGAGCCGGGAGAGGTGGCGGTGCAGGCGGTGCTGGGCCGGGTCGACGCCACCGACGAGATCACCGACCCGATCACGGTGCCGATGGCCCACACCGGTGCCGTGCACGGAACCGTGGCGGTGTTCACCGCCACCACGCCGTTGCCGGTGGCCGGGCCGGTGGGATACACGGTGCGGGTGCTGCCGCACCATCCGCTGCTGGCCTCCGACAGCGAGCTGGGCCGGATCACGTTGGCCTGAAAGGCCTCACCGGCCCGACCGTTCGGGTAACTTGCTGGGGCGATGGCGCAGCACTCCCGAACCCCGCGCGCCCGCCGTGCCCTCGCGGGTATCGCGGGTCTGCTGCTCGCCGGTGCGCCCGCCGTCCCCGCCGGCGCACAGCCCGACGAGGTGGCGCCGGGGGTCGAACCCGTGGCGTCGGCGGCCGAGGCGGAACCCCCGGAACCCGGCCCGCCCGGCTTCGTGCCGTCCCCGCCGCCGGCGACGACCACCAGCCCCGACGGCTGGACGCTGACGCTGTCGGCCCGGGACGAGACCCGTGCCCCGGTGCCCCCGCTGACCACCGCGGTCTCCTCGCGCGAGTACGTCGTCGGCGGGCTGTACACCGGGTCGCTGTCCGGGCCCGACGAGGGCGAGCCGCCGCACGGGGTGCTCGAGGTGGGCTACCAGATCGGCTGCGGCATCGACATGAGCACCTCCCAGGGGGTGACGCTGGCCGGCTCCGCGGGGATCACGCCGTCGCTGGGCTTCGGCGGCGTCGACTTCATCGACCCGTTCCCCGAGGGCCTGGCTCCGGTGGTGCTCAGCCCGATCGGCGGCAGCATCGCCGTCGGGCTCAAACCGGGCATCGTCAATGTGGTGCCGGTGACCAAGAAGGAGTTCACCGGGTTCGAGCCGTGGGTGATGGTCAGCGGGTTCCGGATCAAGATCGACGGGTGTGTGGGGCAGTCGTTCATCCGCTCCTACGCGTTCCTCACCCGCTCCACCAGGCTCTCCGACGCGATCATCGCCTACTACGGCGAGACGACCGTGGTCTGAGCCGGCTCAGCCGAAGCGGCGGTAGCAGCGGTCGGCGTCGCCGAGCACCCCGAGCCGGAACGCCTCGATCCGGGAGAAGCCGGACGGCACCGTCTCGCCGTTGACGTCGCCGGCCGCGAGCCCGTTGGTGAGGATGCCCGACACCGCCTCGTCGACGTCCCCGGCGGTCAGGCGGACCTCCACCCCGTCGGTGTCCGGGGCGGACAGCCGGGTGGTGGCCACCCCGGTCAGGCAGGCGGTGCGCAGTGCGGCGGCGGCCGTGTCGAGCGCCACCCCGCCGTGTTCGCGCTGCAGCGCCAGCATGTAACGGGAGATCAGCACCGAGTAGGCGCCGTTGTCGCCGGTGGCCAGGGCGGCGTCGGCGGTGTGCGCGGTGGCCAGGTCGGCCAGCCCCGCCACGTCGACCGACAGCGTGTTGGTGGCCGGGCAGTACGACACCGGCGGGCTGGGGCGGGCGTCCGGGCAGCCCGCCGACGCCCCGGTGAACCGCAGCCGGGGCGGCTCGGCCGGCTCGAACAGCACCCCGAGCGCCGCGACGATCTCGCGCACCGACTGCTCCGTCACCGGCAGCTCACCGGTCTCGTGCGCCTGCAGCAGCACCGGCAGGTCGCCGCGGCGCTGCTCGATCTCCTCGGCGTCGATCGCCGCGCACGCCGGCGGGCCGTCGGTGAAGCCGGCCTGGAAGGCGCTGAGCCGCTCGAACGCCGAACCGTGCTCGTCCAGACCGGCGCCCAGGTCGTCCTCGGCGAACAGCGGGTCGCGGAACGCGATCACCGCGGCCAGCACGTTGTTGAGCCCGTCGCCGGTGTTCAGGGTGAACCGCGGCGAGTTGCCCTCGGTCACCCAGCGCAGGTACGCCCCGGCGAAACAGTCGGCCTGCTGCTCGGAGATCAGGGTGCCGGTGCGCCGGGTGCTCAGCCGGGCCTGCCGCGACACCGCGTGGCCGTACTCGTGGGCCAGCACCATCACCACCGCCATCTCGCCGTGCTGGTCCCGCAGCGACGGCAGCAGCTCGCCCCGGTCCCAGCCGATGGTGCGGTCGTCGTAGCAGTAGGCGGCGTTGACCAGCCCGAAGGTCAGCTCGTCGCAGAACACCCGGGGCATCCCGGTGGCGTCCCAGGACACCAGCGCCGTCACCGGCGACAGCGTGCGCCCGTCGAAGGCCCGCGGGAAGGCCTCGGTCCAGTACTGCTCGATGTCGCTGACCCCGGCGGTGGCCAGCCGGTCCATCTCGCCGTGGTCGGTGCCGATCGCCTCCCGGGTCGGTGCGGCGGCGTCCGGGCGCAGCCCGGTCGGCCCGTCCACCGCCGGCATGCCGGCCACCCGGAACGGATCGGCGAACACCGACACCGGCCGGCCGGTGACGGTGTCGGCGCAGCCGGCCGCCAGCAGCGCCGCGGCCGCCGCCGCCGAAGCGAGTCGCTGCCCCCGTCGCATCCGGCCGCCTCTCGCTGTAAGCCCCCTCGCCGGGCCCGAAACCCCGTCCCGGCCAGCATAATGAGCCGGGCCGGTCGGCCCGCCCGGTTATCCGGTCCCGCCGGCACCGCGCAGCCGGCGCAGCGCGGCGTAGACCGTGTCGGGATCGGTGGTGGTCCAGAACGGCGGCAGCGACTTGCGCAGGAACCCGCTGTAGCGGGCGGTGGCCATCCGGGAGTCCAGCACCGCGACCACGCCGCGGTCGTCGATGCTGCGCAGGAGCCGGCCCGCCCCCTGGGCCAGCAGCAGCGCGGCGTGGCTGGCCGCCACCGCCATGAACCCGTTGCCGCCGCGGGCCGCGACGGCGCGCTGGCGTGCGGTCAGCAGCGGGTCGTCCGGGCGGGGGAACGGGATCCGGTCGATGATCACCAGCGACAGCGACGGCCCCGGCACGTCCACCCCCTGCCACAGTGTCAGCGTGCCGAACAGCGAGGTCGCCGGGTCGTCGGCGAACCGGCGCACCAGTGCGGCCGTGGTGTCCTCGCCCTGGCACAGCACCGGGGTGCGCAGCCGCTCGCGCATCACCTCGGCGGCCGCCCGGGCCGCCCGCATCGACGAGAACAGTCCCAGCGTGCGGCCGCCCGCGGCGGCGATCAGCGTGGCGATCTCGTCGAGTTGCTCGGGGCCGATGCCGTCGCGGCCCGGAGGCGGCAGATGCCTTGCGATGTAGAGGATCCCGGCCTTGGCGTGCTGGAACGGCGAGCCCACATCCAGGCCGTGCCAGGGGGTCTTTGCCTCCGGGGAGGTCAGGCCCCAGCCGGCGGCCATCGCCTCGAAGTTGCCGCCGACGGTCAGGGTGGCCGAGGTCAGCACGGTGGTGGTGCGCTCGAAGATCCGGGTGCGCAGCAGCCCGGACACGGTCAGCGGGGCCACCCGCAGCACCGGCCGCACGGTGCCGCGGTGATCCTCCTGGGCCAGCCACACCACGTCGAGCCGGTCGGGGATGGGCGGGACGAACGAGTCGAGCATGCGGGCGGCGGTGTCGCCCACCTCGGTCAGTGCGGTCACGGCCTCGGCCCGGGCGGCCGCCGCCTTGGGGTCGTTGGGGGCGGTGTCGATCGCGGTGCGGGCGGCCGCGGCGGCGTCGCGCAGCGCGGTCAGCGCGACGGCCAGCTCGTCGCCGAGCACGTCGATGCGGCCCGGGGGCAGCTCGCCCAACAGGGTGGTGCAGGCCGTCACCGCCGCGTCGAGCCGGTCGGTCAGCTCCGGCGGGACCAGCCGGGCGCAGCGCCGCTGCGCCACCGCCAGCCCGGTGGCCGAGAGCTCCCCGGTGGCCACCGAGGTGACCCGGTCGACGAGCTCGTGCGCCTCGTCGACGACGAGGTAGCGGTGCTCGGGCAGCACCGAGAACTCGCTGATCGCGTCGATGGCCAGCAGCGCGTGGTTGGTGACGACGATGTCGGCCTCGCCGGCCCGGGCGCGGGCGCGTTCGGCGAAGCAGTCGGTGCCGAACGGGCAGCGCGACACCCCGATGCACTCCCGCGCCGACACGCTGACCTGGGCCCAGGCCCGGTCCGGCACCCCGGGGTCGAGGTCGTCGCGGTCCCCGGTCTCGGTGTCCGAGGACCACTCGGTCAGCCGCGCCACGTCGCGGCCGAGCGCGGTCGACGGGCTCGGCTCGAACAGCTCCTCCTGCGCGAGCTCCGCCGGGTCGTACAGGGTGCCGTTGTGGATCTTGTTCAGGCACAAGTAGTTTCCACGCCCTTTGAGCAGCGCGAAGCGGGGGCGGCGGGGCAGTGCGCCGGCCAGCGCGTCGGCCAGCCGGGGCAGGTCGCGGTCGACGAGCTGGCGCTGCAGCGCGATGGTGGCGGTGGAGACCACCACGGGCTCGTCGCGCCGCACCGCCCGCGCGATCGCCGGCACCAGGTAGGCCAGCGACTTACCGGTACCGGTGCCGGCCTGCACCGCCAGGTGCCTGCCGGTGTCGAAGGCGTGCGCCACCGCCCGGGCCATCTCGACCTGCCCGGGTCGCTGCGTGCCACCGAGCGCGGCGACCGCCCGGGCCAGCAGCTCGGTGACGTCCTCGGCCGACGTGGCTCCTCCTACCAGGCCGGGCGGGCCGGGCCCGCCACCGGGATCATCCGGGTCGGCACCGCCGGCTCGCCCCGGGACAGCTTCAGCCCGTCCCACGGCAGGCTGCGCAGCCCGGCGGCCACCCGCTCCCGGGCGGCGGCCAGGCTCAGATCGGCCACCGGCTCGCCGCCGCGCACCAGCTCCACCGTCAGCGGGCGTGCCCGGTAGCCGTTGCTGTCCGACGGCGGCCGGCCGTAGGGGTGCACCACCTCCTCGACGATGGTCCCGGAGGGCTTGGCCAGCCGCAGGGCCTGCTTGCGCCCGCCGTGGGACTCCTTGCGGCTGCTGCGCTTGGCCACCGGACGGCCGTCCACCTCGACGAGCTTGTAGACCATGCCCGCGGTGGGCGCCCCGGAGCCGGTGACCAGCGAGGTGCCCACCCCGTAGGCGTCGACCGGCTCGGCGCGCAGCGCGGCGATGGCGAACTCGTCGAGATCGCCGGACACCACGATGCGGGTGTTCGTCGCGCCCAGCGCGTCGAGCTGCTCGCGGACCTGGCGGGCCAGCACCCCGAGGTCGCCGGAGTCGATGCGCACCGCGCCCAGCCCGGGGCCGGCCACCGCGACCGCGTTGGCCACCCCGCGGGTGATATCGAACGTGTCGACGAGCAGCGTGGTGTCCACCCCGAGGGCGGCGATCTGGGCGGCGAACGCCGCGCGCTCGGCGGCGTCGGTGTGCTCACCCGGCGCCTCGCCCGGCACCGCCTCGGGCGGGCTGTGCAGCAGCGTGAACGCGTGCGCGCTGGTGCCCAGCGCGGGCACTCCGTAGCGGCGCTGCGCCTCCAGGTTGCTCGACCCGTCGAACCCGGCCAGGTAGGCGGCCCGGGCCGCGGCCACCGCGGCTTCCTCGTGGGTGCGCCGCGAGCCCATCTCGATCAGTCCACGACCGCGCGCGGCGGTGACCATCCGGGCCGCCGCCGAGGCGATCGCGCAGTCGTGGTTGAGGATCGACAGCACCAGCGTCTCGAGCACGACGCACTCGGCGAAGCTGCCGTGCACCGACAGCACCGGCGAGCCGGGGAAGTACAGCTCGCCCTCCGGGTAGCCGTCGATGTCGCCGGTGAACCGGTAGCCGGCCAGGTACGACAGCGTGTCGTCGTCCAGCCAGTCCGCCAGCCCGGCCAGCGCGGCGTCGTCGAACCTGAACCGCGCCAACGCTTCCACCACCCGCGCGGTGCCTGCCACCACCCCGTAGCGGCGGCCCTCCGGCAGCCGGCGCGCGAACACCTCGAAGGTGGTGCGCCGCTGTGCGGTGCCGTCCCGCAGCGCCGCTGCCAGCATGGTCAGCTCGTACTTGTCGGTCAGCAACGCCACGGTCACACCGCAACCGTAACCGGTTGGTCAGTCGCTATCCTGACTGCATGGTTACGCCAGCGGGGACCCGAACGGGTACACGCGAGGAGCGCGACGTCTCGACCGTTGACGACACGGACGTTCCCTGGGTGACCATCGTCTGGGACGATCCCGTCAATCTCATGACGTACGTGACGTACGTGTTCCAGAAGCTGTTCGGGTACAGCGAGCCGCACGCCACCCAGCTCATGCTGCAGGTCCACAACGAGGGCAAGGCGGTGGTCTCCTCCGGCAGCCGCGAGGAGATGGAGGCCGCCGTGGCCAAACTGCACGCCGCCGGCCTGTGGGCGACCATGCAGCAGGACCGCTGAGGCGTGCGCAAGTGGAAGCGGGTCGAGACCGCTGACGGGCCGCGGTTCCGGTCGGCGCTGGAACCGCACGAGGCCACGCTGCTGACCGGACTGGTCGAGTCGCTGCTGGACATGCTCATCGAGCGGCTCGAGACCGCGCCCGCCGACGAGCTCGAGCAGATCACCGGGATCCGGACCGGGCACTCGACCCCGCCGCCCGACGAGACCATGCGCCGGCTGCTGCCCGACTTCTACCGGGCGCCCAGCGGCCATCCGGCCGGCTCCGCGCTGGCCGACAGCCTCAACAGCGCACTGCGCAGCCTGCACGAACCGCACATCATCGACGCGAAGATCGAAGCGGCACAACAATTCCTGGCGACCATCCCGCACGGCGGGGGGAGGTTCGAGCTGACCGCGGCGCAGGCCGAGGCGTGGGTGGCGGCGGTCAACGACATCCGGCTGGCGCTGGGCACCATGCTCGGTGTCGGCCCGGACGGGCCGGACCGGCTGCCGCCGGAGCACCCGTTGGCCGGGCACCTCGATGTCTACCACTGGCTGACCGTGCTGCAGGAGTACCTCGTCCTGGCACTGATGGGCAAGCCCGTGCGGTGAGCGCCCCACCACACCGGCCGGCACACCGGAAGGAAACCACCGCATGAACACCGGGTCGATCACCGACGTCGCCGGCATCCTGGTCGGCCAGCACCACCGGCTGGACCCGGACGCCGAGCTCGGCACCGGCTGGGCCACCGGCACCACCGTGGTGCTCGCCCCGCCCGGCACCGTCGGTGCGGTCGACGTGCGCGGCGGCGCCCCCGGCACCCGCGAGACCGAGCTGCTGGACCCGGCCAACTCGGTGCGTCACGTCGACGCAGTGGTGCTCACCGGCGGCAGCGCCTACGGCCTGGCCGCCGCCGACGGAGTGATGCACTTCCTCGAGGAGCACGGCCGCGGGGTGGCGATGTCCGGCGGGGTGGTGCCGATCGTGCCCGCCGCGGTGATCTTCGACCTGCCGGTGGGCGGCTGGGGATGCCGGCCCACCGCCGAGTTCGGCCGCGCCGCGGCCGGTGCCGCCGGTCGCGAGGTGGCGGTCGGCACCGTCGGCGCCGGGGTGGGGGCCCGCGCCGGGGTGCTCAAGGGCGGTGTGGGCACGGCGTCGGTCACCACCCGCAGCGGCGTCACCGTCGGTGCGATCGTGGTGGTCAACTCCGCCGGCAACGTCGTCGATCCGGCCACCGGGCTGCCCTGGCAGCCGGACCTGGCCGAGCCGTTCGGGCTGCGCCCGCCGCCGGCCGACCAGATCGCCGCGCTGGCCGCCCGCGACGCCGAACTCAGCCCGCTCAACACCACCATCGCGGTGGTCGCCACCGACGCCGAGCTCAGCCCGGCCGGCTGCCGGCGCATCGCGGTGGCCGCCCAGGACGGGCTGGCCCGCACCATCCGGCCGTGTCACACCCCGTTGGATGGCGATACGGTGTTCGCACTGGCCACCGGTGCGGTGCGGGTGCCGCCCCGGCCGGACACCCCGGCCGCGATGTCACCGGAGACCGCACTGGTCACCGAGGTCGGCGCCGCCGCGGCGGACTGCCTGGCGCGCGCGGTGCTGTCCGGGGTGATCGCCGCCGACCCGGTGGCCGGAATACCGTCCTACCGGCAGCTGTTGCCGGGAGCGTTCGAGCAGCGGTGAGGAGTGCCCAGTGCTGGTGATCCGAAGGGACCTGGTCGACGCCATGGTCGCGCACGCCCGCGCCGACCACCCCGACGAGGCGTGCGGGGTGCTGGCCGGGCCGGCGGGATCGGACCGCCCGGAGCGGCACATCCCGATGATCAACGCCGAGCGGTCCCCGACGTTCTACCGGTTCGACTCGATGGAGCAGCTGCGGGTCTGGCGGGAGATGGACGAGGCCGACGAGGAGCCGGTCGTCATCTACCACTCGCACACCGGCACCGAGGCCTACCCGAGCCGCACCGACGTCGCCCTGGCCGCCGAGCCGGACGCGCATTACGTGCTCATCTCCACCCGCGACCCGCACGAACACGAACTGCGCAGCTACCGCATCGTGGACGGGGTCGTGACCGAGGAACCCGTCAAGATCGTCGAGCAGTACTGAAAGGCGCACCGATGACCGTCACCGTGTCGATCCCCACCATCCTGCGCGTCCACACCGGCGGGCAGAAGCGCGTCACCGCCGAGGGCGCCACGCTGCGGGAGGTGATCGACAACCTCGAGGCCAACCACGCCGGCATCGCCGAGCGACTGGTCGACAACGGCAAGCTGCACCGCTTCGTCAACATCTACGTCAACGACGAGGACGTGCGGTTCTCCGGCGGCCTGGACACCGCGATCGCCGACGGCGACACGGTAACTATTCTTCCCGC